>JBKPOR010000024.1:0-27788 GCA_046765675.1 Pseudomonadota bacterium | reverse complement strand
TTCCGATCATCAGCCATTCGTTCATTGACGAGTTCACTCTGACGGGCGGCTACCGCTACTCCGACTACAAGGTGGCCGGTCGCCACTTCAACACCGACACGTACAAGGTCGAGGCCCGACTGGCTCCGATCCCGGACATCTTGCTCCGCGCCAGCTACAACCGCGCGGTCCGCGCTCCGAACGCGGTCGAGTTGTTCACTCAAACCTTTATTGGATTGGGCGGAACGGTCGACAATTGCGCCGGTGCAATTGGCGCTGGCGGGCTTGTGAACGGTACGGTGGGTGGACCAGTCGCCGGTCAGAGCGGCTTCACGGCGGCGCAGTGCGCCTTCAGCGGGGTGACCGCGGGCCAGTTCGGCAACATCAACGTCAACCAGGCCAACCAGTATAACGCCAAGTTCGGCGGTAACGTGAACCTGTCGCCGGAAACGGCCGACACGTACACGGCCGGATTGCTGCTCAAGCCGCGCTTTGTCCCCGGTCTCGCCTTCACCGTCGATTATTTCGACATCAAGGTGAGGAACCTGATCAGCACCCTCGGCTTCCAGACGATCTTGAGTCAGTGCCTTTCTTCGGGCGATGCGTTCTTCTGCTCGAAGATCCAACGCAACCCGAACAACGGACAGCTGTTCGGTGGGTTCAATAGTTTCATCGAAACCACCAACACCAACATCGGTGGCCTCCGGACCAAGGGCTTCGATCTCAACGGCAGCTACTCGCGACGTCTGGGTGGCATGGGTACGGTCAACGTCGCCTACGTCGGAACCATCCTTCGTAAGCTGGAGATCGATACCGGCGTCGTTCCGACGAACGGAGAGGGAGACGGCAAGTTCGATTGCGCAGGCTTCTACGGCAACACCTGCGGAAGCTTCCTGACGGGCGCTCCGAACCCGAAATACCGCCACGCTTTGCGTCTCGGCTTCACGATGCCGAACGGGCTAGGTCTCTCCGGACGCTGGCGGTACTTCTCGTCGGTCAGGAACGACCAGTTGGCGGATGACTGCGACATCACGGGCCGGACTGAGGCTATAGGATGCGCCAGCACCGCTGCGCCTGCGAACGAGAAGATTCCGTCGCAGAGCTACTTCGACCTCACGTTGTCGGCTCGCCTGGCGGACAAGTACAACTTCCGCCTCGGCGCGACGAACATCCTCGACAAGGAGCCTCCGATCGTCGGCGGCGAAGTGTCGAACGCGCCGTTCGGCAACGGCAATACCTTCCCGCAGGTCTACGATGCCCTGGGTCGGTACCTGTTCGCCGGTGTGACGATCGACTTCTAAGCCGATCGTTCTTTAAGAAGATTGCGGCGGGCCTCCTGGTGAGGTCCGCCGTTTTCTTTTCCGGCGGCTCGGTTAGACAGTGCTCCTATGAGCCAGCAGTTCGCGGACGCGATGCAGCTTCTTTTAGGCGATCGCCCGTCGCTGGACGATGTCCAGCGGGCGGCCGGTCTGTTCGAGGCGGCTTCATCCGAAGGCGTTGCTGAGGCAAGCGAGCGTTGCGCCTTGCTCGACGCGCTCGGGTCGGCGCGTCCGCCCGACTGGAACAGGGCGCTCGATTTCCTTACCCTCGCTGCCGAACAAGGTTCGGCAACGGCACAGCAACAGATGCTGCTGCTCGCCGACAACAGCTCAGATCCCGTGGTGCCTTCCGACGCGGGCAGCGACTTTTGGGCGGACTTGCGTGGCCGGATCTCGCTCGAGCAGAGAATGCTTCCGGGCGAGAAAGAAAGCCTTTCGGATTCTCCCCGAATCCGAATGATACGGACGTTCGCAACGCCCGCGGAATGCCGGTGGCTGATCTCGCTCGCTCGGCCGCAGCTCGGGCCTGCGACGGTGTTCGACAAGCAATCGGGCGGCCAAATGCTCGATCCAAGTCGAGACAACAGCTTCCTCGAGCTGCACATCGAAGAAATGAACTTGTTCACGGAAGTGATCCGCCAAAGGATCTCCGCGGCGACCAAACTTCCGGTTCCGCTGTTCGAGCCGTCGCAAATTCTGCACTATGCCGTCGGACAGAGGTTCAAGCCGCACCATGATTTCCTCGACCCGGCCAACCCCGCTTATCGTGAGAGCTTGACGACCTTCGGCCAGCGGATCGCCACTTTCCTCATCTATCTGAACCATGGCTATCAGGGCGGCGAGACGAGTTTTCCAAGGATCGGCTTGAACTTTCGCGCGGAGCAGGGCGACGCCTTGTTCTTCGCCAATGTCACCAAGGATGGTTCGCCGGACCCCGACACGGTCCATGCTGGCCTGCCGACGACCTCGGGCGAAAAATGGGTGTTCTCGCAATGGATTCGGGACCGCTTCCCCGGTCGCTGACCGCACTCGAGGCGGTTTGGCAGCTTTGCATTTCCATCCTCACCCGGCATGATGCCGGAAATGACTGAAACCGAGGCATTGGAACAACAGGCTGATCGTGCGGCTGCCGCCGGCCAGTTCGCCGCCGCCCGGTCGTTTCTCGAACAGGCGGTCGAAACCGAGGGCTCCTCGATCGATCTGTGGATGAAGCTTTCCGCGATGCGAAAGGCGTCGGACGACCTTGACGGCGCGCTTGCGGCCGTCGACCGGGCGCTCGCTATTTCCCCGCTCGACTTTTCTGTTCTTCTGTCTCGCGCCGTGATTCTCGACCAGCGGGGGGATGGAGAAGCCGGCGAAGCCTTTGGTCAGGCACTCGCCCAGTGCCCTCCCGACGGTGAAGTGCCCGAAGCAATGAAACGCGCCGTCGCCCATGCCCGAAAGCGGCGCGACGAACATCGCCTTCTGCTCGAAAGGCGGCTGAGACGCAGCCTCCCGCCCGGGCTCGATGCCGCGGCGCGGGCTCGCGCTGAGCGCTTCATCTCAAATCGGGCGCGCCGGACTCGCCATTGTCACCAAGAGCCCTCGGATTTTCACTATCCGGGCCTCCCGGAGATCGAGTTCCATGATCGTGAGCTGTTTCCCCAGCTCCCCGCGCTCGAGCAGGCGACGTCCGAGATCCGCGCCGAATTCGATGCGCTGATCGCCGCCGAAGCGGCGCAGATGGTGCCCTATATCCAATATCCGGAACGGGTGCCGATGCGGCAATGGAAGGAGCTCAACAATAATCTGAGCTGGACCGCGATCCACTTGCTCCAGAACGGGCAGCGCGTCGAAGCGAACGCGCGCCACTGTCCCAAAACATTGGCGGCAATCGCGATGATGGACCAGCCGCAAGTTCCAGGAGCCTCTCCCAATGCCATGTTTTCGCTTCTCGCTCCGCGAACCCGAATCCCGCCACACACCGGCGTCGCCAACACCCGGCTGGTATGCCACCTGCCGTTGATCGTTCCTCCGGATTGCGGCTTCCGGGTTGGGGAAACGACCCGTGAATGGCGGGTTGGAGAAGCCTTCGTGTTCGACGATACGATCGAGCATGAAGCGTGGAATGAGAGCGACGAGTTACGCGTAGTGCTGATCATCGACTTGTGGCCGCCGGCGCTCCGGTCTGCCGATCGTCAGGCGGTCGCCGCAGTCATAGGTGCCAGCGGAGCGACTTTCATGGGGACGGCATGATCACCTCGACCGCGAACGTCGATCCCGCAAAAATCCTCGAAAGGGCTATCGCAGCGCTGAACACCCCGGACGCGCCGCTGCCGCTCGAGGACGTCGACCGTGCGCTGAAGGTTGCACCGCACGACCCGCGCCTATGGCACATCAAAGGATTGATCCATCGGGAGCAGGAACAGCGCGAGATCGCGATTCCGGCGTTTCAGCGGGCCGTCCAGCTGGCGCCCAACGAACCCATCATCGTCCATGGCTACGCCCGAACCTTGCTCGAAGCGGGACTTCCCTGCGTCGAAGAGTTCGGACAGGCGATGAAAGTCGTGCCCAACAACCCGGAGGTCGTCAAAGGCCTCGTCGCGGCGCTGATGGCGGAGGGCAGGACGACCGAGGCCGTCGAAGGCCTTGAAATCGCGCTGCGCAGATCGCCGCTCTGGACGGAGGGCCACGCGACGCTCGCCCAAATGCGGTGGGCCGAGGGCGAGCGAGAGGGCTTCACGAGGAGCATCGACGAGGCGCTAGCGCAATACCCGAACAGCCTGGAGCTTCGCCGCGAGCAACTGGTGGCCCTGGTCGAAGCCGAGCATTACGAAAAGGCGATCGCGCGGGTCGAGGAAGGCCGAGCGCGGTTCGGCGACCATCTGTTGTTCACCTCGCACGAAGCCGCAATTTTGTCCGAGAGCGGCCGCGACCTCGACCGCGCCGATCGGTTGTACGAAGACATGGCGGCTTTGGACCTTGCCAACGTCGACATGTGGCGCGTCCGCCATTTGCTTCGGTCCGGGCGTCCGGCCGACGCGAGCAAGGTCATGGACCGGTGGCTGGACACGGTCGATCAGGACTTGTTCTGGCCTTATGCGGCGTCGGCCTGGCGATTGACCGGCGATCCACGGTCCGACTGGCTCGAAGGCGATGACCGGCTCGTCGGCGTGTACGACATCGCCGACCGGCTCCCTCCGCTCGATCGGCTCGCCGAAGTCCTTCGCAAGCTGCACGTCTCGAAAAGCGAATTCTTTTCGCAGTCGGTGCGTGGCGGCACCCAGACCGACGGGAACCTGTTTCAGCGGATCGAACCCGAGATCGTGCAAATGCGCGAAGCGATCCGCCACACCGTGGCCGAGCATGCCGCACAGCTGCCGCCGGTGGATCCCAAGCATCCATTGCTCCGCTCCCGCCCCGAGACGATCCAGTTCACCGGCGCCTGGTCGGTCCGCCTTGTCGGCGGCGGGCATCACGCCAACCACGTGCACCCGATGGGCTGGCTGAGCTCGGCCCTCTACATCGTCCTGCCCACCGGCATCGGTTCCGAAAACGCCGGCTGGCTCGCGCTCGGCGAGCCGCAGGCGCAGCTCGGCCTCGATGTTCCGCCGCATCGCATGGTTGAGCCGAAGCCGGGGCACCTGGCCCTGTTCCCCTCGTGGATGTGGCATGGGACGCGCCCGTTTGGGGAAGGCGAACGGCTAACCGTCGCGTTCGACGTCGCGCGCGGGAAATGACCGCCGCTCGTCATTGAACTTCGAACAAGCTATGTGGAACAGTCACTTATTTGCGGAGGTGCGCAGGTGAGGAAGAGCGTTGCGTTGTTTTTCGCCGGCTTGGTCGTGAGTTCGGCGGCGTTCGCACAGGTCACGACCCTTGAATCCGACAATGGGGGCCCGAGAGGCCAGGACGCCAACAAGGTCGTGTGCGAGGAGATATCGAGGACTGGCACCCGGCTGGACACTCGCAAAGTCTGCAAGACCGTCTTCGAATGGCAGCAGCTGCGTCGCGATCATCGCGAGGGCGTGGAAGCGATCCAGCGTCAGGGCACGTCCGTCGGCTGCCCGAACGGCGCGGCGACCTGCTGACTTAGGAAAACAGCCCGGCGATTGGGTCCAATTGAACGCGGTAGTTTTTCCATCGCCCCGATGACCGGGCGTGCAGCGGCTGTCGCACCTGCCAGACGCTCGCAGTCTTCACCGGCGCTCGACCGCGGTGGAAGTCGAGCAGCTTATCCTCCCATTCGAGGCCGAGAAATTCCAGCAGGGGCTCGATGATCGCCTTCGGCGCCCGAACCAGCTCGTCATAGTCCACATCGAAAATATCGTTTGGATAGAGCGCTTTCCAATGCGCCATGAGCCGTTCGTACTGCTTGTACCAATGTGCCGCATCCTCAAGATCCAGCGCATGAGCCATGCCCGGGTCGAGGTGCAGGAAATAGAGCGACAGCAGATTGTCGAGCGGGTTGCGCCGGGTGTGTACGATCTTCGCCCGAGGGAAGAGCGTCTTGATGAAACCGATGTGCAGGAAGTTGTCGGGACGCTTGTCGGTGATTTTACAGATGTCGAAGTTACAAGCAGGCAATCCGGCCAGATAGACGTCGCGCCAACTCTGAACCATCGGTTCGTCAGCCCGAACGACGGCTTCCGGATAGCCGTCAATCCGTTCGGACAGCGCAGGAATGAGGTCGAGCTCGCCGCCGGCCGCTAGGGAGCTGTGATTGGCCAGGATCTGCTCCACGAGCGTCGAACCCGATCGGAAAATCCCGCAGACGAAGATCGATGGCGATTCTTGCGATCCGGTTGCGGGTATGGAGAAGGTATCGATCAAGCGTTCGACGAAGCGCTCATGCCCGGCGCGGTCGTATCGCGCCCCGCTCGCCAATCGGCTTGCCTCATTGGCCGCGCGAGCGGCTTCGAACGCCTCGTCATATTCGCCCGCAGCATCGAGCAAGCCCGCGAGCGCGAAGCCGAGGTCGGCTTGCTCCTCCGCGGTCTCGGCTCCAGCAATGGCGATTCGCAGCTGTTGGCCAAGCGTCTGGTCCAACTCGCTCGAATGCGAAATGCCGGCAAGGCGAGCGAGCGCGAGGCTATTCCCGGGCTCGATTGCGAGTGCGCGCTGATAAGCGTCGCGCGAGGCAGTGCGGTCGCCCAGGTCCTCCTTGAGATTGCCCAGGTTGAGCAAGGCCGCGACACAGTTCGGGTTTCTCTCCAGGGCGTTGCGGAGCTCGCGCTCCGCATCCTCCGGCCGGTGGAGATGATCGGAGAAGATCACCGCGCGATTAAGGTGCACCTCCTCGGGTTCGCGGATGCCGAGATCCAGGGCGCGTCCGTAAGATTCGAGAGCCGCATCGAAGTGCCGCGCTTTGCGCTGCAACCAGCCCAAATTGTACCAGCTGTCCGGCAGATCCGGCTTGGTTTCGAGCAGGCGCTCATAAGCCTCGATCGCATCTTCAACCCGGCCAAGGGTCCTCAGCCGCGAAGCCTCCCGAAGCAGGTCCTGCCAATCCGTCACGTTGCGCACCTAAACAGGTGGGGCGCGCCACGTCGAGGTTGACGTGGCGCCCCTCTCCGTCACGATGGCCCCATGGAAGGCGGGAATCCGAACGACGCAGCGACTGCGAACCGGCTCGGGCTGGACGCTCTGCGTTCGGGAAATGCGCAGGAGGCAGCGGAGCATTTCGAGCGTGCCTGCCGGGCCGATCCGGCGGCTGCGGAGTTGCTCGTCAATCTTGCCACGGCGCGCCGGTTGCTCGGTGACGACGAGGCGGAGCGTGCCGCGCTCGAAGGTGCGCTCAGCGTCGACCAGCGCAACCTGATGGCGCTCATTCGCCTTGCGCAGCTCCACGAGCGGCGAGGCGAGGAAGGACCGGCGACGCATCGCTGGAGTGCGGTGCTGGCGCTCGCTTCGGCCATCGATCAACCCTCGCCTGAACTCAATGAATTGCTCGACCACGCCCGAACTTTTGTGGGGCGGCAAAGGCGGGAGGTCTCTGGCGCGCTCGATGAGGCGCTCGCCGCCGATCTCGCCAAGGCACCGACCCGCGACCGCCGCCGGGCGACCGCCGCCCGCGACGTGATGCTTGGCCGGCGGACCGTGTTCACGAACGATTGCCACGGACTTCACTATCCGTTCCTGCCCACCGACGAATTCTTCGATCGCGAGCACTTCCCTTGGCTTGAGACTCTCGAAAGCGCGACCTCCGACATTCGCGCCGAGCTCGAGGCGATCCTCGCCGACCGGGATTCCGGCCTGGCGCCTTATGTCGAACAGCTGCCTGGGGTGCCGGAGAACAAATGGTCGCCGCTCGACCGGTCGCTCGATTGGGGAGCGCTGCATCTCTGGCGTGACGGCGAGCGCATCGAGGAAAGCTGCGCCCGCGCCCCGAAGACCGCGGCTTTGGTCGAGACACTTCCGTTGTGTCGAATTCCAGGCCGCGCTCCGGCCGTGTTCTTTTCAATTCTCAAAGCAGGAAAGCACATCCCGCCGCACACGGGCGTTACCAACGTGCGTTCGATCGTCCATTTGCCGCTCATCGTCCCGGAAGGCTGCACGTTCCGCGTCGGCGGCGAAACCAGGCCCTGGATCGAGGGCCAGGCGTTCGTGTTCGACGACACGATCGAGCATGAGGCCCGCAACCCGACGGACCAGGACCGCGCGCTGCTGATCCTCGATACTTGGAACCCTTATTTGAGCGAAGCCGAGCGCGCGATGATCTGCACCATGTATGAAGTCACCACGTCCCAGCACGGGCCGATGCGCGCGGACTAGGCCCAGAGTTTACGCAATTCCTCGGCGATCAGGTCGGGATATTCCTCGGGGAAGAAAAGCTTGGCGCCCTCGATCCGGCGTACCCCCCGCGACTTGGGGAAGAGCTTGTCGAGATAGTCGGCCATCTCGGGTTTGAAGATCGTGTCGCCGGTGCCCCAGAGGATTCGAACTGGCGCTTTTGAGTTGCGCAATTTGCCCGAAAGTCCCGCCAGCGGATTGCCCTCGGCAGCACGGCCATAGGCATTCGTGCGCGCCGGATTGGCGGCGAGCGGCTTCAAATACATGTCGATCGTGTCGTCGGTCAGCCGATGGGGGAAAGTAAAGGTCAGTCCGCCGAGCTGGTCCGGCCGCCGAGCGAATGCCTTATCGGCGATCTGGGGCGGGAACCAATCGGCGAATTTCTCGGCCTTGGCGTCCTTGATCACCGCCTCGATCGCCACCGGCGGACAGTCAGGTTCGGTATCGCCAGTGGTTAGGAGCAGCGTACGTACGCGGTCTCCATGATGGGCGAGAATCAGCTGCGCGATCGCACAGCCGCTGTCATTTGCAATCAAGTCGACCTTGCCGACGCCAAGCCTGTCGAGCAGCGCCAGCATCATCTCGGCTTGCGCGGGCGCCCTCAGGTCCTGGCCTTGCCGCGGCTCTGTGTAGCCCAGGCCCAGAGCATCGGGAACGATGCACCGCCGGATTCCTGGGAGCCGATCGAGCGCGCCCCGCCATTGATAACCGTTGAGCGGAAAGCCGTGGAGGAACAGGGCGGCGGGCCCTTTGCCGCGATCGACATAAGCGATCCTGCCCTGCGGAAGCGAAATGAAGCGCCGCTCCGCAGTGAACGCCTCGACGCCGGTTTCCTTTCGGAGGAGGATTGTGCGTGCCTTTGCATTCGCGATCCGCGAGCCTCCCGCGACCGCCATTGTCGACGCGGCCATAATGAAAGTCCGTCGGTCCATTCTGGTCCCCCTTGCTTAATCCCGGGGGGCGTTAGCCAGCTGCGGAGCGGCTTGATGTCAAAAAATTAAGCGGCTTCGCGTTGTTCGCCGGCCGGGGTCAGCACCAGCTGCCCGTCGCCTTCGTCGACCCGAACCAGTGATCCGTCGTCGATTTCGCCGGCCAGGATCTTATCGGCCAGCGGGTCCTGCAGATATTTCTGAACCGCGCGCTTCAGGGGGCGGGCGCCGTAGACCGGATCGTAACCGACTCGGCCGAGCCACGCGCGCGCGGCATCGGTCAGTTCGAGCCGGATCTTGCGATCCGCGAGCAGCGTCTGCAGCCGGGCGATCTGAATATCCACGATCGGGCCCATGTGCCCCGCGCTCAGGCGGTGGAACAGGATGATCTCGTCGAGGCGGTTGAGAAATTCGGGTCGGAAATGCCCGCGGACGACCTCCATCACCTGACTCTCGACTTTCTCGACCGGTTCGTCCTCGGACAATGACGCAAGATATTGCGAGCCGAGGTTGGACGTCAGGATGATGATCGTGTTGGTGAAATCGACCGTTCGGCCCTGGCCGTCGGTCAGCCTGCCATCGTCAAGGACTTGCAGAAGCACGTTGAAGACATCGCCGTGCGCTTTCTCGACCTCATCGAACAGCACCACCTGGTAAGGCCTTCGCCGAACCGCCTCCGTGAGGACTCCGCCCTCCTCATAACCGACATAACCCGGAGGAGCGCCGATAAGCCGGGCGACGGCATGCTTCTCCATGAACTCGCTCATGTCGATTCGGACCATGGCGTGGGCGTCGTCGAACAGGAATTCGGCAAGCGCCTTGGTGAGCTCGGTCTTGCCGACGCCGGTGGGCCCCAGGAATAGAAAGGAGCCCAGGGGCCGGTTCGGGTCCTGAAGGCCCGCTCGGGCCCGGCGCACTGCGGCGGACACGGCCTTCACCGCTGCTTCCTGGCCGATCACCCGTGCGCCGATGGCCTGCTCCATTTGAAGCAATTTCTCGCGTTCGCCCTCCAACATCCGTTCGACCGGAATCCCGGTCCAGCGGCTGACCACGGCGGCGATATCCTGGTCGGTGACCTCCTCGCGCAGCATTGCGCCCTTGGCCGCGGCCTGCGCGTCGCCGAGTTGCTTCTCGAACTCGGGGATCCGGCCGTATTGAAGCTCGCCCGCCTTGGCGAGATCGCCGGCGCGCTGCGCCTGCTCGAGCTCCAGACGCGCGGCGTCGAGCTGCTCCTTGATCTTGGCTTCGGCGGAAATCTTCTCTTTCTCCGCCTGCCAGCGCGTGGTCAGTTCGGCCGATTGCCGCTCGAGATTGGCGAGTTCCTCCTCCAGCTTCGTCAGGCGGTCCTTGGACGCCTTGTCCTGCTCCTTCTTCAGCGCCTCGCGCTCGATCTTCAGCTGGATGATCCGGCGGTCGAGATTCTCGATCTCTTCGGGCTTGGATTCGACCTCCATGCGGATCCGGCTCGCCGCTTCATCCATGAGGTCGATGGCTTTGTCGGGCAGGAAGCGGTCGGTGATGTAGCGATTGGACAGAGTCGCCGCGGCGACGATCGCCGCATCGGTGATCCGGACCCCGTGGTGAAGTTCGTATTTCTCCTTGAGGCCGCGAAGGATGGAGATCGTGTCCGGCACCGTCGGTTCGCCGACGAACACCGGCTGGAAGCGCCGTTCGAGCGCCGCGTCTTTCTCGATATATTTGCGATATTCGTCGAGCGTCGTCGCACCGATGCAGTGGAGCTCGCCGCGAGCGAGCGCGGGTTTGAGCAGATTGCCCGCGTCCATCGCGCCCTCGGCCTTTCCGGCGCCGACCAAAGTGTGCATCTCGTCGATGAACAGGATGATGTCGCCCGCCGCCTGGCGAACTTCGTCGAGGACCCCTTTCAAGCGCTCCTCGAACTCGCCGCGATATTTCGCGCCCGCAATCATCGCTCCGAGGTCGAGCCCCAGCAGGCGCTTGTCCTTGACTCCGTCGGGGACGTCGCCGTTGGCGATCCTGAGCGCGAGGCCTTCGACGATAGCGGTCTTTCCGACGCCCGGCTCGCCGATCAGCACGGGATTGTTCTTGGTCCGCCGCGCAAGCACCTGGACGGTGCGGCGGATTTCTTCGTCGCGGCCGATGACCGGGTCGAGCTTGCCCTCGCGCGCCGCGTCGGTGAGGTCGCGCGAATATTTCTTGAGCGCGTCGTAGCGGTCTTCGGCGGCCTGGGTATCGGCCGTGCGCCCGCCACGAAGCTTCTCGATCGCTGCATTCAGGGCTTGGGCGGTCAAACCGGCCTTGGCCAGCGCGCCGCCGACGTCGGTGTTCTTGGCGAGCGCCATCGCGAGCAGGATGCGCTCGACCGTCACATAGCTGTCGCCCGCTTTCTTCGCGATTTGCTCGGCCTGGTCGAGGATTCGGATTGCATCAGCGTCGATCCCTGGCGCCTGCGTTGCGCCGCTGCCCGTCACCGCCGGGATTTTCGCGACCAGCATATCCGCTTCACGCTGCGCTGCCTTGGAGTCACCGCCCGCTGCGTTGATCAGGCCCGCCGCCGCTCCTTGGTCGTCGTCGAGCAGGGCCTTCAGCAGATGCGCGGGCGCGATCCTTTGGTGATGCTCGCGAACCGCGATCGTCTGCGCGGCCTGAAGAAACCCGCGGGCGCGATCTGTGAGCTTTTCGAAATCCATTCAGCGTCCCCTATTCTGTCGCGGGGATATGGTGTTGCAATACGGCAACACAAGGCCGAGGCTGCTAGCCCCGTTCGGGGGTCTTTACAACGGTCGCCGCCGGCTGCGCGGCCGTATTCGGCGGCGGCGCCACGGTCGCGGGCGTTGGCGTCGGAGCCGTGGACGGCTGGGCTTGCGCCGGTAACGGCTGACCGACGGTCGCGATATCTTCCGGATGGATGAGCGGCGGGCATTCGGCCGCGACCGCGGGGTCCATGTTCCACCGGCGATACTTCGCGCTGTCCACGTGGAATCGGAGAAAGGCATAAAAGCCGAGCCCCGCATTATAGGCTGCGCCATGTTCTGAATGGGCAGCGCACAAGGTCCGCATCAAGGTGATACGGTCGATCGGGCGAAGCGGAACCATGTCGATCGCGGAGTCCAGCTTGTGAGCGCTTTCGGGAGCTCCTCCGGCGCACTGGTTCAGCGTCGGATTACGATAGACGGAGACGGCTTCGACCGGTCCGACCGAAGGAATCACATAGTCGTGCACGTAGCGGAGCGTCTGGACCATGTGCGGCCATTCGTCCGCCGGCGGCACCTCGAAGGGCTGCCCGCCGCACTCCTGCCACGACGTCGCGGTTCGAAGCAGCTGCCAGGTCGGAAGGATTCCGGCGACCTGGTTGGATGCGAGGTAATCGTTGAACGACTTGACCTGCGCCGCCCGCCACGGCCCGGCGAGGTACCAGGATCGATATCCGGGCTCATCCTGACCCGCGCTGATATAGTCCGCCGCGGGATTCCATGCGTTCGGAATCACCATTGGAGCGGCCGGCATCCCCGGGGGCGCCAGGGGCGATGCGGGAACAGGCTGGGCGGCGGCCTGCGCCATGATCAGGGCCAGAAGCAAGGACACGGCTTACCATACTCCCATGCCGAAGCTTGAAAAGCGCTGAACGCCGTCCGATGTCGCAGCTATGACTCAGCCCATCGAAGTCGATCTTCCGCACAAGCTCGGGCGCGACGAAGCGCGGCGCCGGATCGCCAACAATATCCATAAGCTCCAGGAGCACATACCCGGTGGTGCCAAGGTAGAAACCGGCTGGACCGGCGACCGGCTCAACCTCGGTGTTCAGGCGCTCGGCGATTCGATCCAAGCGGTGATCGACGTCGAGGAAAACAACGTGCATCTGAAGATCCTTCTCCCCGGCTTGCTGGGCATGTTCGCGGGATCGATCCAGGCCGCTCTTCAAAAGAAGGGCGGCGCCCTGCTCGAGGATCATCGGACCTAAACCGTCTTTGCGAGGAGCCGAAGGCGACGCGGCAATCCAGTTGCGCCTCTGGATTGCTTCGCTACGCTCGCAATGACGACTGAGCGGGAGGGAACATGCGGCATTTCGCGGTGGTCGGGTCGGGGCCGGCGGGCTTTTACACCGCGGAGGCGATGGAAAAGGCCTATGGGGAGGCTGCGCGCATCGACATCCTCGACCGCTATCCCGTTCCTTACGGCTTGATCCGCTTCGGCGTCGCTCCGGACCACCAATCGCTGAAGGCCGTCAGCAAGCGCTACGACAGGGTCGCGGAAAGCGCCGGCGTCGACTTCATCGGCAACGTCACGATCGGCCGCGACGTTTCCGTCGCCGAGCTTCTCGATCTCTATGACGCCGTGATTCTCGCGGTCGGCTCTCCGCACAGCCGAGGGCTCGGAATCCCCGGCGACGATCTTCCCGGGGTGATCGGTTCGGCCGAATTTGTCGGCTGGTACAACGGCCATCCGGACTATGTCGACCTCGACCCGCCGCTCGACGGCACCCACGCCGCGGTGATCGGCATCGGCAATGTCGCGCTCGACTGCGCTCGGATCCTGTCGAAGACCAGGGCCGAATTCGAAGGCTCGGACATCGTCGGCCATGCGCTCGATGCGCTGGACCGGTCCGCCATCCGAACCATCACGATCCTCGGCCGGCGCGGGCCGCACCAGATCGCAATGACTCCCAAGGAATTGGGCGAGCTCGGCCACCTCGAAGCTGCGCTCCCGATCGTCGACCTCAAGGACTTTCCGCCGGTCGAGGCCGACGAAGGCCTCGAGCCGGGGCAGCGCAAATCCGTTACGATCCTTCGCGAATTCAACGCCATTCGAGCCAACAAGCCCAAAGCAATGATCTTCGACTTTTTCGCCAAGCCGCTTCGGATCGAAGGCGACGGCAAGGCTGAAGCAATCATCGTCGAGCGCACCGAGCTCGACGAACGAGGTGCCGCGCGAGGGACGGGCGAGACTTACGAGGTTCCCGCAAGTCTCGTCATCAGCGCTATCGGCTATACGAGCGCTCCGATCGAAGGCGTCCCCTATGACGAACGCGGCGGCAAGTTCCTGAACGAAGGAGGCCGGATCGGCGATCGCCTCTATGCCGTCGGCTGGGCCCGGCGCGGGCCGACGGGAACGATCGGGACTAACCGGCCGGACGGATATGAAGTCGCGGACCTCGTCGCCGCCGCATTGCCGCCGGGAGGCTCTTCGGACCGGCCCGGCGCCGAGGGGTTGAAGAGCCTCCTTGAGAGCCGCGGAGTGATGCCGACCGATTATGACGATTGGCGCAAGATCGAGGAGACGGAGGTCGCGAATGCGCGCCCCGGCTCGCCGCGTGAGAAGTTCGTTCGCCCCGTCGAGTGGCTTCGGACTCTCGGACGCTGAATGAACGGCTTGCCGAACGGCAAGCCCCCATCTATCTAGCCGCGGCCTTGGCTCCCGCCCGTGACTTGCGTCGCGACTTATGCGGGTTCCGGTCGGGGAGTAGCTCAGCCTGGTAGAGCACTGTCTTCGGGAGGCAGGGGCCGGAGGTTCGAATCCTCTCTCCCCGACCAATTCGCCTTAGGCGTTAGTGCCCAGTATTTTAACCTTAATCTCATAGCCTTGAGCCCATGGCCCGAGCCGCCAAACGCCTGCTCGTTCGCAGCGCGATCCCATTGGGCTGCGCGCTTGCCGCGCTATGGCCGAGCCCGGCGCAGGCGGATTCGGGCCTCGATCTCTTCTCCCCCAGTACGTTAGAACTCAGCGGCGACCTGCGTCTCGTCGGGGTCGATGGCGAGCGAAGCTGGATCGACGGCGGCTTCGGCAAGCTTCGCTCGGGGAGCGACGGGGATTTTCGGGTCCGACCGCAGCTCGGCAATGTGAGCCTTGTCTGGAAACCGCAGTTCAGCTGGTCGCTGGGAGCCACCATCGTCGGGTCGCTGCAGGGGGGCGAGCGCACCGAACCGGGTCTCAGCCAGGCCTATTTCACCTTCAAGCCGATGCGCGGCGAGAAGATCGCTTTGTCCGCCCGCGCCGGCCTCATGTTCCCACCCGTCAGCCTCGAGCACGAAGGCGCCGACTGGCGGGTCAAGGACAGCATAACCCCCTCGGCGATCAACAGCTGGATGGGTGAAGAAGTCCGCCCCGTTGCCGTTGAGGGAACGCTCAGCGCGACGATCGGACAGCACCGGGTTCGCGCAACCGCGGCAGCGATGGCCGCGAACGACACGTCCGGCACGTTGCTGACGTTCCGCGGCTGGGCGCTGCATGACCGGGTTACGCTCGCCTTCAAGCGCCAGCGCTTGCCTCCGCTCGACGAGGTGGTTGCCGGCTACCAGGCGCAGTTCACTCACCCATTGCTCGACGTTGGCAACGGCTTCGCCGACCGGCCGGGCTATTATGCGAAGCTCGAATGGCAACCGCCGATCCCGGTTCGCTTCGAACTGTTCCGCTACGACAACCGGGCGGACCCCGAAGCGGTGAACCAGGACCTGGAATGGGGCTGGCGAACCGCATTCAACCACATCGGCATCGTCGCCAGGCTGGGCGGGGAAACCACGCTCAAGGCACAGGCGATGGACGGGCGTACGCGAATGGGCTTCGTCGAAGCGGTGGGGAGGCGATGGGTCGATAATCGCTTCCGGTCGGCCTTCGTGCTGCTGACCAGGCCGATCGGGCCGTTCGGCCTGGCGACTCGGATCGAGTCCTTCGAGACCCGTAATCACGGCAGCGACATCCGCGACGAATATAATGACACTGGCTGGGCGGCGATGGTCGCGGGCACGCGCGACTTCGGGCAGTTCACCGGCCTGGTCGAACTGCTCCACGTGTCGAGCAGGCGCGAGGATCGCGCCAATCTTGGTCTCGACCCGCGGCAGCATCAGACCCAGCTGCAGGCCGAAGTTCGAACGCGCTGGTAACCATGCTCGCTAGGTTAGCTGTTACTCGGATGGAGTTAACCTTTTCAGATGGTGCGTGAATTCCTTGTCGCGGCGGCGGCCTTGTGCCTGGCCGGTCCGCTCCCCGCGGCTCCGCTCGCGGTGCGCGTTGTCGATTCATCCGGACGGCCGGTGAAAGACGCCGTCGTGACCCTCTTTCCGTCAGGCGCAGCGCGGGCGCCCCGGCCCGCCGGGCGGTACGTCGTCTCGCAGCAGAATCTCCAATTCCACCCATTCTTGTCCATCGTCCCGGTTGGCGCGGACGTGTCTTTTCCAAATTTCGATCCGACCAAGCACCATGTTTATTCCTTCTCGGCCGCGAAGCGCTTCGAACTGAAGCTGTTCGCCAGGGACCAGTCCCGAACGGTTCATTTCGACAAGCCCGGCGTCGTCGCCCTCGGCTGCAACATCCACGACCAGATGAGCGCTTTCATCGTCATCACCGACAGCGCCTGGACAGCGCGGACGAACGCGCGAGGCGTCGCCTCGTTCGCCGATGCTCCTTATGCCGCGACCCGGGTCACGGTGTTTCATCCTTTCCTCCGCGCGCCTGGCGGCGTCGCGCAGCAATCGCTGGCCGCCAATCAGCGCAATGCCGGCTTCGCGGTCCGGCTTCGGGCTCCGCCGCCAATGCCAATGACGGATTATTGA
Source organism: Pseudomonadota bacterium (assembly GCA_046765675.1). Taxonomy (GTDB): domain Bacteria; phylum Pseudomonadota; class Alphaproteobacteria; order Sphingomonadales; family Sphingomonadaceae; genus Sphingomicrobium. The sequence continues at coordinate 11,264 of JBKPOR010000024.1, read as the reverse complement.
GCCGATGCGGTCTTTCCGCTCCCTAAGCACCCGGCTCACCGTACAATTCGCTTTGCTGTTCGCAGCCGCGATGCTCGTGGTTTCGACAGCGCTTTCGACGTTCATTGCCGGATCGGCCTCGCGCGAGGTCGAAAGCCAGCTCGTCTCGAGTGGAGCCGTTTACGACCGGCTGTGGCAGCAGCGTTCGCACGAATTGCAGAATGCGGCACAGCTCCTGGCGCGCGATTTCGGTTTCCGGTCGGCGGTTGCGACGGGCGACGAGGCGACAATGCAATCCGCCCTTGGCAATGCCGCCGCGCGCCTCAAGGTCCGCACCGCCTTCATCGTTAGCGCCGAGGGCAAGGTCCACGGAATCGACAGGGCGGTCAGTTCCCCGGAGACTGAAAGCTTGTGGGAGCCGCTCGACGAGGGCCGGCTCACCGGCGTCGTCGTTCTCGCCGGACGGCCGCGCCAGCTCGTATCCGCGCCGATCCTGGCTCCGACCCTGATCGGCTGGGTCGTGTTCGCGTCGGATCTGGACCGGCGGGAAATGCGCTCGCTCGAGCGGCTTTCCGCGATTCCCCTCCATGCCGCGGTACTCGTCGACAGCGGCGGCAGTTGGTCGGAAGCGCGCGGGAGCATGCCCGCTTTGGCCGTTCAGTCTGCGGAGCTCGCCCGCGATCATCTCGGCGGCCGGGCGGCATTCCAGATGCGCGTGGGTACCGACGATTCCATCGCTCTGGCCAAGCCGCTGCCGACCTTCTCAGGCCGCGATCACGCGATCCTCCTGCTCGCTTATCCGAAGGCCGAGGCGCTGGCCGACGCCCGCAAGCTCCAGTTCGCGCTTGCCGCCATGACGTTGCTTGGATTGCTAATGGTCGCATTCGCGACCTGGCGCGCTGCCGGCCGGATCACTCAGCCTCTCGCCCGGCTCGACGAAGCCGCCGGGCGATTGGCTTCGGGCGAGCACGTCCAGGTGCGCGTGCGCGGTGCCGATGAGCTTGCCCGCCTTGCGACGAGCTTCAACGAGATGGTCGGGAAGATCGCGGAACGCGAGCAAAGGATCACCCAGCTCGCGTTCAACGACGTGCTGACCGGCCTTCCCAATCGCACGATGTTTCACCAGCAGCTCGAGCATCATTTGCGCGCGGCCGATGGGAACGGCGGACTGTTCGCCTTGCATTGCCTCGACCTCGATCAGTTCAAGTCGATCAATGATACGCTCGGCCACCCGGCCGGAGATGCCCTGTTGGTCGCGGCCGGCAAGCGGCTGATCGAGGCTGCGCGAGGCAATTTCGTGGCGCGCCTCGGCGGCGACGAGTTCGTCGTTCTTCAGTCGGTCCACGGCGACCGGGATTCGATCGACCGGCTTGCTCGAAACATCCTCGACTCGATTGCCCGCCCGCTGACCATCGACGGCAATGAATTGATCCCTTCGACCAGCATCGGAGTAGCGATCGCTCCGCAGGACGGCCCGGACAGCGAGACCTTGCTCCGCAACGCCGATCTCGCGCTCTACCGCGCCAAGGAGGCGGGCCGCGGGACTTTTGCCTTCTTCGAGGAAAGCCTGAACGCGCAGGCGCAGGAGCGGCGTCAGATCGAGACCGACCTTCGCCTCGCGCTGGAACGCGGCGAGTTCGAGCTTCACTACCAGCCGCTGTTCGATCTCGAGCGGAACCGCGTCTGCTCGTTCGAGGCGTTGCTGCGCTGGAATCATCCGAAGCGAGGGCTGGTCTCACCCGCCGACTTCATTCCGATCGCCGAGGACACCGGTCTCATCGTTCCGATCGGTGCATGGGTGATCGGCGAAGCCTGCGCGCAGGCGTCGCGCTGGCCCGAACAAATCCGGGTCGCGGTCAATGTCTCGCCCGTCCAGTTCCATCGCGGAACGCTCCAGGACACGATCGTCCGGGCGCTTGGGAAGACCGGGCTCGATCCGGCCCGGCTGGAAATCGAGATCACTGAATCCATCTTCCTCGAAGGCAGCGAAACGACGCTTCGCCTGCTCCATTCGCTGCGCTCGCTCGGAGTTCGAGTCGCTCTGGACGACTTCGGCACGGGCTATTCCTCGCTCAGCTATTTGCAGAGCTTCCCGTTCGACAAATTGAAGATCGACCGAAGCTTCATCCAGAACCTCCTCACGCGCCAGGGCGCGAGCGCCATCGTTCGGGCGATTACCGAGCTGGCCCACGCTCTCAATATCGAAACGACCGCCGAAGGCGTCGAGGAAACCGCTCAGCTGATGGAGCTTCGCGCTCACGGCTGCTCGTCCGTCCAGGGGTTCCTGTTTGCTGAGCCGATGACGGTGGAGGAAGTGGATGAGCTGTTCAGGAGCGACGGCCTCGCTTTTCAGAACGTCGCCTGATTGCCGCGCTGCTCCAATATGTCTTCGCCGATCTGATCGATGGTGACGCATCCGGTCAGCGCCATTGCGACCCGCATTTCAGCCTCGATCAATCGGAGGACGTGCGCGACCCCCGCTTCTCCTTGCGCGGCGAGCGCATAGGCCCACGCGCGGCCCATCATCACGAAGTCGGCGCCGAGCGCGAGCATCCGCACCACATCGAGGCCTGAGCGCACGCCGCCGTCGACGAGAACTTTCATCCGTCCGGAAACCGCATCTGATATTCGGGGCAGCGCGCGGGCGGTCGACAAGGCCCCGTCGAGCTGCCGCCCGCCGTGATTCGACACGACGATACCGTCGGCGCCGCTAGCGGCCGCTTGCCGTGCATCGTCCGGATCGAGGATCCCCTTGATGACCAGCGGTCCGTCCCATTGCTTGCGGACCCACTCGACATCTTTCCACGTCACGCTCGAATCGAAGTTGCCGGCCACCCAGCCCATCAGGTCGCTCAGCGCGGCACCCGCTCCGATCAAAGGCTCGATGTTCCCGAGTGTCATCGGCCGTCCGCGGACGGCGACATCCCACGACCAATGGGGCCTCGCCAAGGCCTGCAGCATCCGCGCCATGCCGCTGCGCTGGGACCCGGAAATCCCAGCCCGATAGTCGCGATAGCGCGTACCCGGGACGGCGAGGTCGACGGTGAGGAGCAAGGCGCCGCAATCCGCCGCCTTCGCCCGCGCAATCATGTCGCAAACGAACGCCCGGTCCTTGACGATGTAGAGCTGGAACCAAAGCGGCGCGGCCTTCGCGACTTCCCCGATCGAACAGGCGCTCAGGGTCGAAAGGGTGAAGGGCACTCCCGCCGCCGCTGCGGCTCTCGCGGCCTGGACTTCGCCGCGTCGCGCATAGAGTCCCGACAGGCCGACCGGCGAAAGGCCCACCGGCATCGACCAGCGCTTGCTGAACAGCTCGGTCGACAGCTCGATCGCCGAAACGTCGCGAAGCACGCGCTGCCGAAGGGCGACACTTCGCAAATCCTCGACGTTCCGCTTCAGCGTCACTTCGTCGTACGAGCCGCCGTCGAGATATTCGAACAGGAAGTGCGGCAGCCGCGCCTTGGCGAGCGCCCGATAGTCGCTGACCGATGCGGCTTTCGTCATTGCTGGACGAATTGCAGTCCCCGCCGATTACCGCAAGCCTGCTGCGGCGTAGCGCTCCATGGCTTTCAGCAGTAACGATCGGACCCCATATCTCCGCTCACGCCAACCGAACTCGGAGGAAATCATGGTCGAACAGCCGCGCATGGACATCACGAAGCTCGCGCCGGAAGCCTACAAGCATCTCCTCCAGCTCGAGCAGACGATTGCCGGGAAGCTCGATCGCAAGCTTTTCCACCTCCTCAAACTGCGCGCCTCACAGATCAACGGCTGCGCCTTTTGCATCGGGATGCACAGCGATGAGGCGCTTCGCGACGGCGACACGCCCGAGCGCCTCCTGCTTCTCGACGCCTGGCACGAAAGCTCGGCGTTCAGCGAGAAGGAGAGGGCGGCGCTCGAATGGATCGAGGAACTGACGCTCATCGCCGAGAGCCACGCCGGCAAGGAAGCCTTCGACGGGCTGAAGCGCTTCTTCTCGGATGAGGAGATCGCTTATCTCACCCTGACGGGCGCGGTGATCAACACCTGGAACCGCATCGCGATCGCGTCACGCGGGCAGTACGACCCCGCGATGTTCCACAAAGTCGCTGAGCCGGCGAAGGTCGCCGAACCCGCTTAGGTCGCGAAGCCCGGATCGAGCCGATAGGCTTTGCGCTTGAGCGCGGGCCAGGCGAGGAAATTCGCCGCAACCGTGAGCCCGGCGGCGCCCTGCTCCGCGGTGACTTCGGGAGATCCCTGCGGCGGATTGTTGACCTGGTCGCCCGCCGACAGGGCCATGATCTGCGCCTGGCACGCTCGTTCGAGGAAATAGAGCTTCACGAAGCATTCGCCGACATTCTTGCCGACGGCGAGCGTGCCGTGGTTGCGAAGCAGCATCGCGCTCTTGTCGCCGAGGTCCGCGACCAGCCGCTCGCGCTCGGAAAGGTCGACGGCGATCCCCTCATAATCGTGGAACGCCAAGTCTCCGCGAACCACCATCGCCGTCTGGGTGAGCGGCAGGAGTCCTTCCGAATGCGCGGAAACCGCCTGTCCCGCGGGCGTGTGGAGGTGCATCACGGCCTGCGCATCTTCGCGCGCCATGTGGATCGCGGAATGGATGGTGAAGCCCGCCGGGTTGGTGATGAACGGCGACGGCTCGACCGCATTGCCGTTGACGTCGACTTTGATCAGCGAGCTCGCGGTCACTTCCTCGAACATGAGATTGTACGGGTTCAGCAGGAAATGGTGCTCGGGGCCCGGAATCCGAGCCGACAAATGGGTGAAAATGAGGTCGTCCCAGCCGTAATAAGCAACCATCCGATAGGCCGCGGCGAGATCGACCCGGATCGCCCATTCCTCGTCGCTGACCTTGCCTTCGAGCGACGGGATTTCGATCGAATCGAGCGCTTTCAGGCCGGACATCCCGCGGTTGATGGCATCCACACGGTTCATTGCGGTTGCTCCTGTCGGTCGGGGTGCGCGTCGGCGAACGCATCGAGCTTGCCCGCATTTTCCTCCGCGCGCAGCAAAGTCGGATAATCGTCGAGCGGCACGTTGAAGCGCCGCGCATTATAAAGTTGCGGCACCAGGCAGATGTCGGCGACCGTCGGCTCGTCGCCGAACAGGAACTTCCTCGCTCCGGCCTGCGCCATTGCCTCGAGCGCCGGCAGTCCTTCACGGATCCAGTGGATGTACCAGCTGTCGCGCTCCTCCTGGGGAAGGCCAAGCTCGCCCGAGAGATATTTGAGCACTCGCAGGTTGTTCAGTGGGTGGATGTCGCAGGCGACGGTCAGCGCCATTGCGCGCACGTGCGCTCCGTCGGCGGGGTCGCGAGGCACCAGCGGCGGATCGGGAAAGCATTGGTCGAGATAGATGATGATCGCCAGGCTCTGGGTCAGGCGATGTCCATCGATCTCGAGCATCGGCACCAGCCCTTGCGGGTTGAGCGCTCGATAATCGTCCGCTTGCTGCTCGCTGTGGAGCAGGTTCACCGGGCGGCTTTCATATTCGACGCCCTTGAGGTTCAGCGCGATCCGCACGCGATAGGCGGCGGAGGAGCGGTAATAGTCGTAGAGGACCGCACTGCTCATCCTCGCGCTGTTAGCCCGGGCCCATGAACGGCGCCACAACTTCGGCCGGCACCCTGATCGGGCGGCCCGCGGCCTTGTCGATGATCGCCCATTGAGTCCTCGCTCGGACTCGCGGCTTTCCGTCCTCGCCGAGGAACTCCATGTGCCGGTCGAAGCGAGCACCTTTGGGAGCTTCACCGACCCAGGTCCGGGCAATGATCCGCTCGCCCTCGAGCACGGCTCGCAGATAGTCGATCTCATGCCGGACCACGACCCAGATGAAATCGTCCTGGTGGGCGGGGTCGGCGACGCTCCGCCAATGAGCGACGGCAACCTGCTCCATCCACTGCACCCACACCGCATTGTTGACGTGGCCGAGCTCGTCGATGTGTTCGGGGAGGGCGGTAAAGCTCAACTCGAAGATCGGGCGCTGCATCAAGATCCTCCCTGAAGGGGAGGGGGACCGTCAGGAGCCGAAGGCGAAGGATGGTGGAGGGGTATCGCACGACATTCGCCGACGATGAGCCGAAGTACGCCATCGAGATTGCGCAGTACCTCTCCTGCCTCAATTCGAATGGTCCGAATCCCTTCCTCGGCCAGCCATTTGTTTCGATGCAAATCCGCGCTGGCAATTTCGCCAGAATCGTGGACGGCACCATCTACCTCGATGCACAAACGCGCAGCGTCGCAATAGAAGTCCAGCACGTAAGGGCCGGCCGGATGCTGGCGCCGAAACTTCAACCCGTCCGGACGCTGCCGTAGCTGCTGCCACAAGACGACCTCCGGAAGCGTCATCTTTCTCCTCAGCGATCGGGCGCGTTTGACGTTTCTTCTCGTGCTTCTGAGCATTCCCCTCCACCACCTTCGGCGGTCCCCCTGCCCTGAAGGGGAGGATTTCAGCCGCCCACTTCCGTCAGGATGAACGCATAGGTTTCGGCGACTTCCTTGAGCCCGTCCCAGCGGCCCGACTTGCCGCCGTGGCCCGCGCCCATGTTGATCTTCAACAGCAGCACATTGCCGTCGGTCTTGGTCGCGCGGAGTTTCGCCGCCCATTTGGCCGGCTCCCAATAGGTCACTCGAGGGTCGGTGAGCCCGCCGGTGATGAGCAGCGGCGGATAGTCCTGCGCCGTGACGTTATCGTATGGCGAGTAGCTCCGCATATAGTCGAACACGGACTTGTCGCTGATCGGATTGCCCCATTCCGGCCACTCGCCGGGGGTGAGGGGAAGCGTGTCGTCGAGCATGGTGTTGACGACGTCGACGAACGGGACGTCGCCGACAACCGCGCCCCACAGCTCCGGATCGCTGTTGACCACCGCTCCGATGAGCTCGCCGCCCGCCGATCGGCCGTTCGTCGCGATATTTCCCGCTTTGGTGAAGCCGGCCGCGATCAGCCCCTTCGCGACGTCGACGAAGTCGTTGAACGTATTGGTTCGTTTGTCGAGCTTGCCGTCGAGGAACCATTGGTGGCCGAGGTCGTCGCCGCCGCGGATGTGGGCGATCCCGCAGGCCCAGCCGCGGTCGAGCAGGCTGATCCGGTTTGAATTGAACACGGGCGGGATCGCCATTCCATAGGCGCCGTAGCCATAGAGGAAGAGTTTTCCCGATCCGTCCTTCTCGAAGCCCCTCTTGTAGACGATCGAAACGGGGACCTTCGCCCCGTCCCGGGCATCGATCGTCAGCCGCTCGGTCACATATTGCGATGCGTCATAGCCGCTCGGAATCTCCTGCACCTTGCGGACCTCGAGCTCGCCTTTTGCCGGATGAAAATCGTAGGTCGTCATCGGCGTCACCATCGAGGAATAGCCGAGCCGGTAGGCGTTTGGCGCGAACTCGGGATTGCCGTGGAAGAAGGCGCTGTAGCTCGCTTCCGCGAACGGGAGGCGAGTTTCTTCGCCGGCGTAGGTGCGCAGAAGGAGCTGGTCGAGCCCATCGACCCGGCTGCTGATCGCGAGATGGTCGCGGTACGACGTAATTCCGGTCAGATAGACCTGGCTCGAGCCCGCGATGACCGTCCGCCAGTCCTCGGGATTGGCCGGATCGGCCTCGGCAAGGCGGAAGTTCACATGATCGTCATTGGTATAGATCCACAGCCGCCCGTGCGCCGCGTCGACATGATATTCACGCTTTGGCTTGCGCCGGGAAATGAGCGTCAGCGGCTGAGTCGGGTCGTCCGCGGGCACGAACCGCACCTCGCTCGTCGCATTGTCCCCGGTCGAGATAATGATCAGCGACTTGTCGGTCGTCTTCCCTGCACCGACGCTGAACCCGAGCTCCTCGGTCTCCTCGTAGAGCGTGACGTCATCCGACGTCGGCCGGCCGAGCCGGTGATAGCGTGCGCGGTAGCTTCGCCAATGATCGTTGACCTCGGTGAAGACCACCCCGTCCGATCCGCTGGTCCACACCGGCTGGCCGATGCCGACCTCGGTCACGGTTTCGATATCGCTGCCGGTCGCGAGGTCGCGGATCTTCAGCTGGAACCGTTCCGACCCGTCGTCGTCGACCAGCAGAGCCGCCAGCCGCCCGTCGGGACTCACCTCCAGCGCGCCTAACCGGAAATAATCCTTGCCCTCGGCTTCCACCGGCTCATCGAAGACGATCTGCGCCCGCTCCTTCAGCTCAGTCCCGCTCATGCTGAGTAGCGATGCTGAACCTGTCGAAGCGTCGCGTATCGAAGCACGATACCAGGTCCGATATTGCGCACCGGGCTTGAACGCCCACCAGTAGAGATAATCGCCGTCCTTGATCGGGACCGAGCTGTCGTCCTCCTTGATCCGCCCCTTCATCTCCTCGAACAGTTGGTCGATCAGCGTCTCGTGCTGCGCCTTCCAAGCCTCGAAATAATCGTTCTCGGAATGGAGGTAGGCGAGCACGTCGGGATCGGCGACTTCGGGATATTTGGGGTCGCGAAGCCAGTGCCACGGATCTTCGATCGTCACTCCGTGCGCTTCGTAGCTGAAGGGGCGCTGCGGGGCAGTCGGCGGTTTGGGAAGGCTTGTGGGCTTGTCCATGCCCCGCTCTTAACGCGATCGCCCGCGACGGAAAGGGCGAAGCGCCCCCAGCGTCCCAGCGCCGCGAAATTGACGAAGTTGATATACCCCCTTTGCTGCGTTTCGCGCGCATCCATGAGGCGGCTCTTTAACAATGACGCCGCAGAGATTAGCTGAAGGGCGAGGGAGTTAGCCCATGTCCAGTTACGCCGATCGCCTCAAGGCCCTTCGCGAGCAATTGAAAGCCAACCGGCTCGACGGCTTCGTCGTGCCCCTGACTGACGAGCATATGAGCGAATATGTCGGGAGCTACGCGCAGCGGCTCGCCTGGCTGACCGGATTCCAGGGCTCCGCCGGCTCCGCGGTCGTGCTGCCCGAGGAAGCCGCGATCTTCGTCGACGGACGCTACACGCTCCAGGTCCGCCAGCAGGTCAGCGAGACCGAATGGTCCTACCAGTCGGTGCCCGAGACGAGCACCACCGAATGGCTGAAGGAGCATTCGCCCGAGGGCGCACGGATCGGCTACGATCCATGGCTTCACACGCGCGACTGGGTGACCAAGGCGAAAGAGGCGCTCGCCAGCCGCGGTGCCGAGCTGGTTCCCGTCGAACGCAACCCGATCGACGAGATCTGGACCGACCGGCCCGAGGCGTCGAAGGCGCATCTCGTCGTCCAGTCCGACGAATATGCCGGAAAGTCGGCGGCGGAGAAGCGCACCGAGATCGGCGACTGGCTCGGAAAGCACCACGCCGATGCCGCCGTGCTCTCGGCGCTCGATTCGATCGCGTGGGCGTTCAACATCCGCGGGCAGGATGTGACGCATACCCCGGTCGCTTTGGCCTATGCCTTGGTCCACGCCGACGGCACCGCCGACCTGTTCGTCGCGTCCGAAAAGATCGGTCCCGACGTTCGCCAGCATCTCGGTAACGGAGTCCGCCTGCACGAGCGCTCGGAGTTCGAAAGCGCGCTCTCAGCCCTCGAGGGCAAGACGGTGGTCGTCGACCCCGAGCGCGCGGTCGCGGCCATTTTCGAAGCGCTCGAGAAAGCGGGGGCCAAGGTCGTGCCGATGCGCGATCCGGTCGTGCTTCCCAAAGCGATCAAGAATCCGGCCGAAATCGCCGGCCAGAAGGCCGCGCAGGCGCGCGACGGTGCTGTAATCTCGCGCTTTCTTCGCTGGATCGACGAAGAGGCGCCCAAAGGCGACATCGATGAATTGAAGGCATCAGATCATCTCGAATCTCTCCGCCGCGAGAATCCCGAGCTTCGCGACCTGTCGTTCGACAGCATCTCGGGCGCCGGGCCGAACGGAGCGATCGTCCATTACAAGTCGAGCGAGAAGACCAACCGCAAGCTCGAGACCGGCCAGCTCTATCTGATCGATTCGGGCGGCCAATATGTCGACGGGACGACCGACATCACTCGGACCGTCCCGATCGGCGAGCCGACCGACGAGATGCGTGACCGCTTCACCCGCGTTCTGAAGGGCCATATCGCGATCGCGACCGCAGTCTTCCCCAAGGGCACTCGAGGCAGCCAGCTCGATAGTTTCGCGCGGCGTCCATTGTGGGAAGCGGGCTTGGATTATGCCCACGGCACCGGTCACGGCGTCGGCAGCTTCCTCTCGGTGCATGAGGGCCCGCAGCGAATTTCGCCGGTCGGAAGCAGCCAGAGCGGCGGCGACGAGCCTTTGGTCGCGGGCATGATCCTTTCGAACGAGCCCGGCTATTACAAGACCGGCGAATATGGCATCCGGATCGAGAATCTCGTGCTCGTCGTGCCGCGCGAGGTCGAGGGCGCCGAGAAGGAGATGCTCGGCTTCGAGACGCTGACTTTCGCGCCGATCGACAAGCGCCTGGTCGACGCCGAGATGCTGGAGCCCGAGGAAGTCGCCTGGCTCAACTGCTATCACGCCCATGTGCTGGCGAAGATCGGCCCGCAGCTCACCGGTAGGGACCTCGAATGGCTCCAGGAGGCCTGCGCCGCGATTTAGATCCTCCCCGGAACGGGGAGGGGGACCGCCGAAGGCGGGGGAGGGGTCGAGCACGGCGGAATCGACCCCTCCGTCAGCCCCGCTGGCGGGTCTGCCACCTCCCCGTTCCGGGGAGGATTGGCTTTGACTGCGCCCGTTTGTTCTCCTAATGTTCTCATTCGACTCAACAGGAGGACATGATGATCGGCTATGTGACGCTCGGCACGAACGACCGCGAAAAGTCCGCGAAATTCTACGACGCTTTGTGCGGAGAATTGGGGGTCGGCCGAATGATGGAAAATGAGCAGTTCATCGCCTGGGGCAAACCGGGCGCCGGGGCCGGCATCGGCCTTACCAAGCCGTTCGATGGCAATGTCGCCACCGTCGGCAACGGCGTGATGGTCGCGCTCGAGGCGGCCGACGAGGCGCAGGTGCAGCGGCTCTACGATATCGCACTCGCCAACGGCGGGAGTGACGAAGGCGCGCCCGGCGACCGCGGCGGCGGCTTCTACGCCGGCTATTTCCGCGATCCCGACGGGAACAAGCTCAACGCTTTCCTCATGAAGGGCTAAAGCGGAGGGACTCATCCTCCCCTCGATTTCGAGGGAAGGGGGACCGCGTAGCGGTGGAGGGACCTTCAGGCGAAAATGGTGCTGCCGGTGAGGATTGAACTCACGACCTCAGCCTTACCAAGGATGCGCTCTACCACTGAGCTACGGCAGCATTTTGTCGGAGGCCGCGCGCCTATGACGGGCCGGGCCTTGGCCTGTCAACCCG
>JBKPOR010000023.1:0-9666 GCA_046765675.1 Pseudomonadota bacterium | reverse complement strand
ATCGAGATGGTCGCGACCGATCACGATCGGCGCCGAGACTTCGCCGCTTTTCACCATCTCGTTGAAGGCAAGGCCGAGCCGGTGGCGCTGGCCGAGGCCGACCCAGCAGATCCGCGCCGGCAAGCCCTGGAAGGCGATCCGCTCGCGCGCCATGTCGAGCCAGCGGTGGAGATGCGCATCGTCGGGGATCAGCTCCTTCACGCGCTGGTCGGTGCGGTAGATGTCCTCGGGGTCGCCCGACAAGGCCGCCCAGCGGAACGGGCCGATGCCGCGGCAGAAGAGCGGGCGGACATAGGCCGGGACGAAGCCCGGAAAGTCGAAGGCGTGCGCGACGCCCATGTCTTTCGCTTCCTGGCGGATGTTGTTGCCGTAATCGAAGGTCGGAACGCCCATCTCGCGAAAACTGAGCATGGCTTCGACATGCTTGCCCATGGATTCGCGCGCGGCGGAGGCGACCGCGGCGGGATCGCGCTCGCGCATGTCCTGCCATTTCGCGACCGACCAGCCGGCCGGGCAATAGCCGTTGGCCGGGTCGTGAGCGCTCGTCTGGTCGGTGAGCGCATCGGGCCTGATTCCGCGCTTCAGCATCTCCGGCAGGATCTCCGCCGCATTGCCGAGCAGGCCGACTGAAATGGGCTCGCTCGCGGCGTGGATGATTCCGAGCGCCTCGTCGATGCTGGTTGCGCGCCGGTCGAGGTAGCGCGTCTCGAGCCTTTTCTCGATGCGGCTTTCCTGGACCTCGATCGCGATGCAATGCGCTCCGGCCATGACCGCCGCAAGCGGCTGCGCTCCGCCCATTCCGCCGAGGCCCGCGGTCAGGATCCATCTGTCCTTGAGGTCGCCGCCATAATGCTGCCGGCCCATCTCGGCGAAGGTCTCGTAAGTGCCTTGGACGATGCCCTGGGTACCGATGTAGATCCAGCTTCCGGCCGTCATCTGGCCGTACATCATGAGTCCCTTGCGATCGAGTTCGTTGAACACCTCCCAATTCGCCCATTTGGGCACCAGGTTGGAGTTGGCGATGAGCACTCGCGGCGCGTCCTTGTGGGTGCGGAAAACGCCGACCGGCTTGCCCGACTGCACCAGCAGCGTCTGGTCTTCCTCCAGTCGCTCCAGCGTTTCGACGATCGCATCAAAACATTCCCAATTGCGCGCGGCTCGGCCGATCCCGCCGTAGACGACCAGGCTCTGCGGGTCCTCGGCGACCTCGTCGTCGAGATTGTTCATCAGCATCCGGACCGCAGCTTCGGTGGCCCACGACCGAGCCGTGATCTCGCTCCCGCGGCGGGCGCGGATGTGGCGGCTGTTGTCGCGTCTGTTGGTCAGCTGTCAGCTCCGTTGAAAATTCGCCGCTCCGGCCCCGGCAGCCCGACCCAGTAGCCGAGCTCAGCAAGCGATTCGATCCGCCACACGCAAAGATCCGCCTGCTTGCCCGCGGCGATGCTGCCGATGCTGTGCGCAAGGCCGAGTGCGCGGGCAGCGTTGATCGTCATTCCGCCGATCGCCTCCTCGGGAGTCAGTCCGAACAAAGTGCAGGCCATGTTCATGGCCAGGGTCGGGGACAGCATCGGCGACGTGCCCGGGTTGCAGTCGGTCGCGACGGCGATCGGGACCTTATGCTTGCGGAGAAAAGCGACGGGCGGCTTCTTCTTTTCCTGAAGCGCATAATAAGCGCCGGGCAGAAGCACCGCGACAGTCCCAGCGCCGGCCATTGCCTTGGCGCCCGCCTCGTCCAGATGCTCGAGATGGTCGGCGGACAAAGCGCGATATTGCGCGGCGAGCGCGGCGCCCTTCTGGTTCGATAGCTGCTCGGCATGGAGCCGGACCCTGAGGCCATGGTGCGCCGCGGCCTTGAACAGCCGCTCGACCTCGTCGGCGGTGAAGGCGATCGTCTCGCAGAAAGCGTCCACGCTGGTCGCAACGCCCTGTTTCGCCGCGGCGGGGATCAATTTGTCGATAATCTCGCCGACGTAATGGGCCCTGCGATCGCTTTGGTCCGCGGGAATCGCATGAAGCGCGAGGAGGGTCGGGACGATACGCACTGCCTCATCCCGGCCCAGTTCATGCGCGATCGTGAGCAAGCGAAGCTCGCTCTTGGGGTCGAGCCCGTAACCGGATTTGATCTCGACCGTCGTGCACCCGCCAGCCATCAGGGCATGGAGGCGGCGCCGCGATTGTTCCAGCAGCTCCTCATCCGTCGCCGCGGCCGTGCGCTTGACGGTCGAAGCGATCCCGCCGCCGGCCTTGGCGATGTCCTCATAGCTCGCTCCGGCGCGGCGCATCGCATGTTCGTCGGCCCGAGTTCCGCCGAACACCAGGTGCGTGTGGCAATCGATCAGCCCCGGGGTCACCCATGCGCCGCCGAGCGCATCGACCTGCTGCGCGCGAAAGCCGGCGAGTTCGGTGCGCTTGCCGACTCGGACGACCTTGCCGTCGGCGATTCCGATCGCTCCGTTCTCGACGACCCCGAGCGCATTGCCCGGCCGTTCCTCGAAGGTCGCGATGTTGCAGTCGACGAGCAGCCGGTCCCACATGCTCGTCGCCTTAAGCGAGGCTCGATGCTACCGTCAAAAGGCATGGCGGCCTGGCCCAATCTGACCGATCTTGTCGCGACGGGGCATTCGGATGCTCCGGTGGGCCTCGTCGGCGCTCCGCTTGCCGCGGGATCGGTGACTCCGGGCGGCTGCGATCTCGCGCCTCGGCTGCTTCGCGAGACGCTTCGGCGCATCGGCCGCTACGACGTCGAAACCGGCCGCGAGCTTGAAACGAAGGTCGCGGACCGCGGGGACGTCGAGCTCGCCGGTCTCACCATCGAGCAGGCGACGCCGCTCATTCGCGACGCGGTCGCTGTGAGCGCGCAAACTCATTCGCTGACCCTGCTCGTCGGCGGCAACAATGCAATCACGCGGCCCGCGGTGCTCGGCCTTGGCGGAAAATTCGATGAGATCGGGCTCATCACGCTCGACGCGCATTTCGACATGCGCGAGCTCGATTCCGGGCTGAGCAACGGGAACCCCGTGCGTGCCTTGCTCGAAGACGGCCTTCCGGGAGCCAATATCGCGCAGGTCGGGTTGGCGAGCTTCGCCAACAGCCGAAAGATGCACGAGGACGCGATCGAAGCCGGCAACCTTGCGATCACCATCGGCGACATCCGCCGTGATGGCATTACCCACGCGATCGACCGGGCGCTCGACCATGTGGCGCATTGCGACGCGCTCGTGATCGACTGCGATGTGGACCTGATCGACCGCTCGCAATTCCCGGCGGCGCCGGGCGGGCGGCCCGGGGGGATGGCGGTTCACGACTTCTTCTATGCGGTGCGCCGGCTTTCGTCGGACCCCAGGGCGCGGGTGGTCGATCTCACCGAATGGGACCCGCCGCTCGATACGACCGACCTCAGCGCTTTGACCGCCGCCCGCTGGGTCGCGGAGTGTCTTGCCGGTTACGAAATGCGCTGAGCTTCCGCGATTCGCCGTCCTTTGTCGGACAGAGTCCGGAACGTGACAGAGAAGCGCAGCCGGTCGCCCGGCACGATGCGATGCTCCCATTCCCAGCGCGATGGCCCCGACAGCAAATAAGCGGAGCGCGGCACAACCTCGAGGCTGGCGCGTTTGAAGCCGGTTGCGGCCCTCTGCCGGAAGCGCAATGTCGCCGGACTGTCCAACGAAATACCGACGACCTTCTCGAACACGTCGCGATCGCGATGCCAGCCGATCCCCGCGCCGGGATCGTAGCGCGCCAGGAGGGTGTGCACGAAATCGCCGGCATCGACCGACGCGAATGCTTCGGCCTTCCTGAGCAGCGGTTGCAGCCAGTCCGGAATCGGTTCGGTCCGAGTGAAGCTTGCGTCGTCGAAATCGTAACGCCAGCCGAAGCTCGTCGTCTTGCGATTGCCGAGCCAGCCGTGGAAGCGGAACGGCGTCAGGTCCAGCGCGCCCAGCCGAGCGATCAGCTCACTTTCTTCTTCCTCGCTGATGAGGTCGTCGCGATAGTCCAGCCCCTCAATGACCGGCGCGTCGAACAGAGTATTCATGCCGTGAACAATTCCTTCAGCTCCGATGGCCGGAGTTCCGGTGCGAGCTGATCGAAGGTGCAGTCTTTCGGCGCCTTGTCGGGACGCCAGCGGAGGAAGCCAGTGCCGTGGCGGAAGCGGCTGGCAGTGACCTGGTCGTAGCGAACCTCGACCACGAGCACGGGCTTCAATGGCTCCCATTGCCCGGTTCGTTCCGTCTTCCAGCGGCTGGGACCTCCCGGGGCGCTGCCGGTAAAGCCCGGTGGCTTGATCAGCTTTTCGAGCTTCTTTGTCAGCGCTGCTTTCTCCTTCGCCGGAATGGCGGAAGTGAAGCCGACATGGTGGAGAAGGCCGTCGCCATCGTACAGCCCGAGCAGTAACGAGCCGACCTCATGCTTTTTCTCGGCATAGCGGAAACCGCCGACGACGCAGTCGGCCGTGCGCTGCTGCTTGACCTTGATCATCGCCCGCTCGCCCGGCCGGTAGTCGAGGTCGAGCCGCTTGGCGATCACCCCGTCGAGCGCTCCGCCGCTGCGTTTCAGCCAGGCAAGCGCGGCCTCGCGGTTCGTGGTCGCGGGCGACAGGTGCAGCCCGGTTACCCAGTTCTTGGCGAAGAACTCCTCAAGCGCCTCGCGCCGTTTCGACAGCGCCTGGCCGATCAGGGATTTCCCGCCGATCTCCAGCAGGTCGAAGACCATGAGTTCGGCCGGCGTCTCCTTGGCCAGCTTGCGAACCCGGCTCTCGGCCGGATGAAGCCGGAGCTGAAGCGCTTCGAACGAGAGGGCATCGCCAGCGGGGATGATCAGTTCGCCGTCCACGAGGAAGTCCCTGGCTTTCAGCCCGAGAAGCATGTCGGCCACTTCGGGGAAGTAACGCGCGAGCGGCTTGCCCGACCTCGACGTCAACGTGACTTCATTGTCGGCGCGTCGGGCGAGGCAACGGAAGCCGTCCCACTTCGGCTCGAACTGCCAACCGTCGCCTTGGGGCAGCTCTGCGGCGAGCAGGGCTTCCATGGAAGCCGGGGTCGAGCGGGCTTTTGCCACTGGCAGACAATCGCCCACAGCTCGCAGTCGTTCCGTTGCCATGCTCCAACCAGATGTTACGGTGCCGCACCGAGGGAGAGACTCGATGAAGATCGATCCGCAAGTGCAATCCGAAACCGCGCGCTACATCGACAGCCTCGGCCCGGCCGCGCTCCAGAAGGCGCACGATTATACGGTCGGCAAGGAATGGATGCTTCTGTGGGCGCTCCTCGTCGCTGCGGTCGTCACTTGGCTGGTCGTGCGTTCCGGAGTCCTCGACAAGCTCGACGCCAAATTCGCCGAGCGGCGCCGCAATGTGCGTGCGCTGGTCGTGAGTTTCGTCTTCTTGCTCCTCTCGACCGTGCTCAGCCTGCCGTGGACACTCTACGCCGATCATTTCCGGGAAAAGGCCTACGGCCGCACGAGCCAGCCCATCGGCGATTATCTGATGCAGGGGGCCATCGCGGCGGGCATATCGGCAGTGATCGGCGCTCTGTTCCTCATGGGCGTCTATTGGCTGATGCGCCGCACAGGACGGAGTTGGTGGGTCTGGTCCGGCGCCCTGACCGCGGCCGTTCTCGCTTTCATCATTCTGCTTTCCCCGGTTCTCATCGAGCCGTTGTTCAACAAATATGAGCCGATTCCACCGGGACAAGTTCGCGATGCGGTCGTGGCAATGGCGGGACGAGCCGGGGTGCCGCCTGAGCGGGTCTTCATGTTCAACGGATCGCGCCAGTCGAACAATTTCACCGCGAATGCCGGAGGTGTCGGGAACACCGCGCGCGTCGCCATCTCGGACGTGGCGATGGGCAAAGCCTCACTCGACGAGGTTCGAGCCGTCACCGGGCATGAGATCGGCCATTATGTGCTGAAGCACACATGGTACGGAATCCTCTTCTATTCGATCGCCGCGATCATCCTGTTCTGGCTCGCGGATCGGACCTTCCCCTGGTTCGCGCGCCGGTTCGGAAGCTCCGCGGGCCTCGCCGAGCCGCGCGGCGTGCCCGTGCTGCTGTTCATGGTGTCGCTGTTCGGCCTGCTCAGCCTTCCGATCTTCAACACGTTCAGCCGAACGCTCGAGACCGAGGCCGACGATTATTCGCTTCGGACGGAGAACCGGCCGGACGCGCTGTCGACCGCGCTCGTGAAGACCGCCGAATATCGCTATCCGCGACCGGGGAAGTTCGAGGAGACGGTCTTCTACGACCATCCATCGGTCGAAGCCCGGGTCCGCCGAGCGATGGCATGGAAAGCCGCGCATCCGGAGCCGCCAACGCAATAGGTGAAGCTTTCACATAGCCCGCTCCTCCGGCTGCGTTAGCTTGCGGCGCGGCACGGGCGGGGGGACATGGCGGAGCAACTCACGATCGACAGCGGCGATACGGCATGGATGCTGGTCTCGACCGCGCTCGTGATGCTGATGGTGCTGCCCGGCCTGGCGCTTTTCTACGGCGGCCTGGTGAGGGCCAAGAACCTGCTGTCGGTGATGAGCCAGGTGCTCGGGATCGCCTCGATCGCGATCCTGACCTGGGTGTTGTGGAACTATAGCCTCGCGTTCAGCGGCGGCTCGGCACTGATCGGCGACCTGTCGAAGGCGGGGCTTGCGGGGGTCGGTGAGACGTCCGCCTGGGCCGTTGGAACCGAAGGCAAGGCGATTCCGGAACTGGTTTTCGCCGCTTTCCAGATGAGCTTTGCGGCGATCACCGCCGCGCTCGTGATCGGAGCCCTGGTGGAGCGGGTGCGGTTTCCGGCAATCATCCTCTTCGCGATCCTGTGGCTGACGATCGTTTACGCGCCGCTTGCGCATATGGTCTGGTCAAGCGACGGCTTCCTCTTCAAATTCGGAGCGATCGACTTCGCCGGCGGGACCGTCGTTCACGTCAATTCGGGCGTTGCGGGCCTTGTCGGGGTCTATTTCGCCGGTCCGCGCATCGGTCATCTGAAGGAAGCCATGCCGCCGCATTCACTGGCGCTGACCATGGTCGGGGCGGGCTTGTTGTGGATCGGCTGGTTCGGCTTCAACGCCGGTTCCGCGCTCGAGGCCAACGGCCTTGCGGCGGTTGCGATGATGAACACGTTCGTCGCGCCGGCTGCCGGAGTGCTGACCTGGATGGCGGCGGAACGGCTCGTTTCCGGCAAGCCGTCGATGCTGGGAGGAGCATCGGGAGCCGTCGCCGGCCTGGTCGCCGTGACTCCGGCGGCTGGAGCGAGCGGTCCCATCGGTGCGATCCTGCTCGGGTCGGCCGCGAGTCTGGTCTGCTACGGTTTCGTCGGCTCGCTCAAGAACAGGCTGCGGCTCGACGACAGCCTCGACGTGTTCGGGATCCACGGGCTCGGCGGGATTATCGGCTCGATCGGGACGGCGTTCGTCGCGCTTCCCGCGCTCGGAGGTCATGGAGGCGACGCTTATGCCCTGGGCCGCCAGCTCGTCGCCCAGCTCGCGGCCGTGGCCGTTGCGGTCGCCTGGTCGGCAGCGGGATCGGCGCTCTGCTTCGCGGTCGTGAAAGCCATGATACCGCTACGGCACGCCCGCGACGCGGAGCGCGAGGGTCTCGACATCGCCGATCACGGCGAGCGCGCCTACACTTATTAAGCGGCGACCTTTGCAGCGAATTCGCCGGCATTGGCACTGAGCGCCGCCAGGCGATTGTCGAGCTGATCGAAGCCGCGGCCCACGCCGTCGATTTCTGCTGCAACGCACTCGGTGCTCTCGCGGATCGAGGCGATCGTGTTCGACATCGAATCCGCGGTGAGCGCCGTCTCGTCGACGGCCGAAGCGATCGTACCCACGGTTTGGCTGCCCGAGTGGATAACCGCGAGGATCCGTTCGGCGGCTCCTTGCACTTCGGTTGTGGTCGATTGGATCGAGGCGCTGGTTTCGACGGCGGAGCGTGTCGCCTCCTGGATCGCAGCGATTTGTGCGGCAATGTCGTCCGTTGCATGGGCAGTCTGGCTGGCGAGGCTTTTGACCTCCTGCGCGACTACGGCGAACCCGCGGCCGGCATCGCCCGCGCGAGCCGCTTCGATCGTCGCGTTCAACGCCAGCAGGTTCGTCTGGCCGGCGATGGTGCGGATCAGCCCGAGGATGGATTCGATCGATCGCGCATGCGCCGACAAAGCTTCGGACATTTCCAGCGCGTCGGCCGCTTGGGAGGCCGCGCGCGTGGCGATCTCGGCCGATCCCTGGACCTCGCTGCTGACCTCCTCGATCACCCGGATCAGACCAGCCGCCCCCTGCGCCGCGTCGCGCATCGCGACCGCCGACTGTTCGGCGGCCGACGCGACTTCGGAGACCTTGTCGAGCACGTCGCGCGCCGAGCCGGCGCTGTGAAGCGCCTGCTGCCGTAGCGCGGCGCCCTCCGCGGTCGCGGATTCGACGGTAAGACCGACGCCGCGGCGAAACTCTTCCGCGAGCTGGTCGCGCTGTTGCTGGGCATCGAAGCTCAGATAAGCGGTGTAGAGGCTGGAGTAGACATCGCATTCGAGCGAACGCATTCGAAAGAAAACGTCGTTGATCTGTTGGCGCTCGGCCTTCGAGCAGTCGTAGTTTAGCGACAGGATCTCGAGGGTTTTGGCGGCGGCGGCGCTGTCCATCGAGAGGATCCTCGTCAGCGACACGTCGGCGGCGAAAGCGATTGCGACGATACGCTCGGCCGATTGCACCCAGTCGAGCTCATCGAGCTTCATGTGCCGATTGCGCAGGTCGTTGAGGCGGGATTCCAGCGCACGTTCCTCATGGCGCCGTTCGAAGTTCGCATGTTCGGCCAGCGAACCGCGCCATTGTTCCAATTGGATCGCGCAGATCGTCGCCGCGTCGGGCTCCATGATCGACCACATCTTGCGCGCGACGGCGAGATCTTCATCGGTAAAATCGAACAAGCGCAGCCGCTCGGCCAAATCCAGCTTGACGCTGACGCTCCCGATTTCCGGACATTGTTTCGCCACCGTTTGCCCTCGTTCCCACGTTTTGCCCAGCACAGCCTGTGCTAGCCGAAGTGGGTTAATGTCGGGTTAGGCACGTCCCTTCGAGGAAGCTCCGGCAACAAAAAAGCCGCCCGAAGGCGGCTGAGTCCGGGCAACCCAAATCCCAAGCTCGCTACGCTCGCTAACGATTTGGCGTTGGTTGCGGGGGCAGGATTTGAACCTGCGACCTTCAGGTTATGAGCCTGACGAGCTACCGGACTGCTCCACCCCGCGCCAACAGCGGCGCGCTACGCGCTCAAACAAAAATGCCGCTGCGAGATAGTCTCGACAGCGGCATTTTCAACATCGTGAATGGGTTCCTCATGCGCCGCCAGCAAAGCCTGGCGACGACCTACTCTTCCACTGCTTAGGCAGTAGTACCATCGGCGCTGTCCGGTTTCACGGCCGAGTTCGGGATGGGATCGGGTGGGTCACGGACGCTATGGTCACCAAGCTATGGTGACGGCGTATGAGGTCTAGAAACCGTGCATTCGGTTTTGGGCATCTAGCCGAGATCTTCGATCGACCGTCAGCAGGGCTGACGATGATGGTGGGACTCTCAAGCGCGAAATGAGCAATTAGGACCGGTTAGCTCCATGCGTTACCGCACTTCCACACCCGGCCTATCAACGTGGTGGTCTTCCACGGCTCAAAGATACCTTATCTCGA
>JBKPOR010000022.1:0-31583 GCA_046765675.1 Pseudomonadota bacterium | reverse complement strand
CAATCGCCTCGACCATCGATACGCTGGCACGCAGGCATGAGGTCTCGGTTCTGTACCTGGGTGACGCGAACGGTGGTGCATTGCAGCATCCTCCCGAGTGCAATCGAATGATCGGCATCGATATGCCGATCCGCCGCCGCTCGGTCGGGCGTTCCTGGTCACGGGTGGTTGAGTTCGTCCGACTGCTTCTGGGCAGTTCCCCCGATTGGGTCAGGGAGTCATGGTCCGCCGAAATGGCGAGGGCCTGCGCGGAACTAGCCGGCGAAATGCAGCCGGATGTGGTTCATTTCGAATTTCATGTGATGGCCCAATATATTCCAGTCGTCAGAAAGGCAGCTCCCGAGGCTCGTTGCATCGTAACTGAGCACGAGCCGGGCGTCGCATCGGCCGGTGCGCGCCGCCAAGAAGGCCGCGGCATTCGCCAGCGACTGGGCAGCTGGATCCGGAGGCTCGCCTGGGCTCGCTACGAGCACCGCACGCTGTCGCAGGCCGACGCTGTCGTCACCTTCACCAAGAAGGACGAAGAAGTCGTGCGCGAGCTGGTTGGCGACTCTTCCACGCAAGTGACGTGCATCCCCCTTCGTATCTTGCCTGAGCGCGTTGGGTCCGACCCGCCGATAGAATCCGACCTGCTGTTTGTCGGCGCGTTCCGCCATCCCCCTAATGTCGATGCAGCCATGCGGCTCGCCACGGTGATCTTTCCGAGGATTCGGGAGGCAAGGCCTGCCGCTCGAATGGCCATCGTCGGCCCTGACCCGCCCCCTCAGCTCGTCCGCGCTGCGGGACCCGGCATCGACGTAACGGGCCGCGTCGACGATCTTGCGCCCTACTTCGCCGGCGCTTCGATCTTCATTTGCCCGCTGCGGTTAGGCAGTGGCATGCGAGTCAAAGTTCTGGAAGCCTGCGCGTTCGGCAAGGCCCTCATCGCAACGCCGCAAGCCGTTGAAGGGCTTGGCCTTCGCCCGGGCATCGAATTCACATTGGCTGCCAGCGACGATGAATTCGTCGCCCGCGCCATCAATCTCCTCTCTGACGCCTGGCGACGTGAGCAGCTCGAACAGGCGGCATTGGATTGGGCCTCCCGGACCCAGGATCCGGAAAAATGGGCAGCGCAATTTGACTCGCTTTACGGTGGGCTCGCGATCCCCGCGTGCGATCGGGACGCCATTGAGGGCGGTGAAGTGAGCGTTCGAGTTACGCTTGCAGTGGCGACGTGCGGCCGGCCACTGGCGCTGTCTCGTTGCCTCGACGCAATTGCTGCCCAGACGCGGCCTCCGGACGAGCTGATCGTGATCGACCAAAATCCTTTGTCCGCAGCGCGTGACGCGGCCCGCCGAAGTGCGCTGATCGTGGACTATCGAACGCAGCCGAAGCTCGGTCTCTCCGCATCGCGTAATTTGGCGCTTGCCCGCGCTAGCGGATCCATCCTGGCGGTCACCGATGACGATTGTTTTCCGGATCCGCATTGGCTCGCGACGCTCGCCCGTGCATTCGAAACTGGGCCTCAGCTGGCCGCTGTGACAGGCCCGATCATTCCACCGCCCGGCGATCCGCCGGCGGGCATGTGCGCCTTCTCGCTTCGGCTTTCGAGTGGCAGCCGGCAGTTCAATCGACGAGTCATTCCCTGGCACGTCGGCAGCGGAGCGAACTTCGCTGCCAAGGTGGATTGGCTTCGGCGCCTCGGCGGATGGGATGAGCGCCTTGGCGTCGGCACTCCAGGGCAGGCCGCCGAGGACTGTGACATCATCGACCGGTTGCTCGTCGCAGGCGGATCGATCCGTTACGATGCAGATGCCGCCGTTCATCACGAGTGGCAGCCGCTCATACGGCGGGGCGCGACACGGTGGTCCTATGGTTATGGCATCGGCGCGCTGTGCGGGCTGCGCCTCGCCGAGCGCGATCGGTTCGGCCTAACGATGATCGGTTCCTATTTGCGCAGGCATCTACGCGTGTTCGCTCGGGAACTCGTCCGGTTCAATTGGGACGAGGCATGGCAACGTTTGACAGCGATCGTCGCGGTGGTGCCGGGCCTGGTGCACGGACTTCGGGCTGACCAAGCGCGTTCGCCGGGGAGCTAGCTTCGGCGGGAGTTCAGATCGTCCATCGGCGGAAGCCCCGCCTGCTCCCGTAGCGTCCGCTCGACGCGTTCGAGGGCCGGCTCGTGCCCGCGCCCTTTTTCCCGAATCAGGCCGGAGAGTGCCCAGGCCCGAAACAAAGCGATCTCATCCTGCGGGCCCGCAGCCCGTTCGTAACCGCGCCACCAGCCCCGCGCGAACAGATCGTCGCTCAATCGTCGAACAGGGTGCCGCCGGCCCGCACGGAACAAGAACGTCATGAGCGCCCAGGTGCGCGCAAGGTCCGCACGCGGATCGCCGATACGCGCGTTCGTCCAGTCGAGGATGCCGGACAACCGGCCCGATTCGAAGATCAGGTTCGCCGGATAATAATCGAGATGTATGAGCGCCGAGCGCAACTGAGCTTGCTCGAGCCTCTGGCGCATCGGCGCGTCGACGGGCCCGAAGCAATCGATCCAGTCCGCCGGAGGTGCGTCTCTCGGCTGGCTCTGGTGGATTCGTGCCTGCTGCTCCGCGAAGAGCTCACCGAGTCGCGGAGCTGTCCACGGCCTCGCGTGAATCTCTCGCGTCAGCTCCCGCCCGGGGGTCCACTCGAGCAGCAGGACGGGCCGCGCCCCCATTCGCAAGCTGGCGACTGGCCGAGCCACGGGCAGTCCGGCGCTGCGTGCCAGCGCCATCATCCGTGTCTCGTGCTCGGCGCTTTCGACGTCGTCAGGGCGGAGGATGCGCGCGACGAAGCAACCGTCCGGGCAATCCACTCGCCATACGCTCTTTCCCCGGTGCGCGCGCAGCTCCGTCCACCTCGCGGGGCTGGCAAGCCCGAAGCTGGAGGCCAGCGCTTCGAGGTCTCCTTCCTCCACCCTAAGCCGCTGTGCGCTCGCGAAGTCTGCTCCAGATCGCCGCTTGGGCAGACCTCAGGACCGCGTCGGCGGCTTTCTCTGCGTCGATTACCACGACGTTTCGAACCGAGCTTTCGAGCTTCCGATATTGTTCGCGCCAACTCTCGAGCGTTCCGGACGAATATTCGCCCTTGCGATCAAACATCGTTCGGCCCGACGCATCGAGCAGGAGCACGAGATCGGCGGGAGGCAGGATCCAGCGCTGCACCCGCCTTGAAAGTTGCTGCAGTGAGGACAGCGGCGTTCCGGCCGATACCGCCCCGTCGAGCACATATCGCTCGAAGAGCACGATTTCACCGTCTGCACTGCGCAGGAGCGCGTGCAAATAGCGTGCCCACAGCAGCGCGCCTTGCGCTGCGAAGATGAGCCCTGGAACCCGCAGCAACTGCGCTCGCCGCATCCTCCCGCCGGTCAAGCCCATGTAAATCCTGCGGGTTCGAAACGGCAGCGTTTGCTGCAATCCTCCGACGAGAGTCGACTTTCCTGCGCCGTCCGGCCCGATGACGGCGACGCAAAGCCCACGCGATCTCAGGTTGAACAAACGGCCGATCCTGCGGCCGGTGCTGAGCGCTCGGGAGATGAGTGTAGGTCCCGCATTTTTCGG
The DNA here is from genome assembly GCA_046765675.1 of Pseudomonadota bacterium. Classification (GTDB taxonomy): domain Bacteria; phylum Pseudomonadota; class Alphaproteobacteria; order Sphingomonadales; family Sphingomonadaceae; genus Sphingomicrobium. The sequence continues at coordinate 28,005 of JBKPOR010000022.1, read as the reverse complement.
AACGCGCCACTCGCGGGACGTGATTTGGTCCCAGTCGCCGGCGGCCGCGGATGCAACCAGAGTGCCAGGATCGATTCCTCGATCCCGCGCCAATTGCTCGATTTCGCTCGGTCCCGAGCGCCAATTCGCCGCCAGCTTTCTCAGCCGGGCATGATATCGCTGCGGTAGATCATGCCTTTCGATCGCTCGAACCAGCAGAGCCCACATCAGCCAATCGGGCGCTATCTCCGGCAGTGGCTCGCGGCGGATGTCGCCGAGCAGCCTGTCGGCCGCGATTGCCACGCCACCGACTTTCAAGGCGTACTGGACATGAACCCACAAGAAGCGCCCCGACGGCGGATCGAAGCTCACCGAGTGAAAGCCGCGCCCGCCGCTTCGCATCTCGATAAATCCGGCTCGCAAGATGGTTCTTCGCGCTTCGCGTGTGTCGGCCTCGCTGACGAGGATGTCGATATCGCCCCCAGGCGAAAGCAGGCCCTCCCAAGGCCGAAGCAGAGCCCAGCGAAGGCCGGCGCGATCGAGGGCCTCGAATAGCTGACGAAGCGCTATCGGCAGATCCGCCTGCGACGGCTGTTTGGACCGCGTCCGCCGAGACGCGAGGCTCCGACGTGCCCGATCGTGTTGCAAACTGGTCGTCAACGCCCCGCCCCGCATCCGCGATGGACATCATCAATACCGTCCGCCCGTGGGTAGTTGCAATGCCGAACAGCCATAGAGGTGCCTCTAAGTCATTGATGCACAAGCGGCCTGATCGACATTCGAAAGGCGCGTTGGTAGGTCTGGCTGATGTCGGAAATGACCGTAGAGGAAACGAGGCAAGGGCCGTTCCGACCGATCATTCGGATCGTTCGTACAAGAATCAGATCGCTTCTTAGGAGCGGGGCCGTGCCTGTCGGCGGCGTCCGGTGGGGCTCGTTGCGTCGCATAAGCCCGATCAGCCGGCGCTATGGATATGATCGCGGCAAGCCGATCGACCGTTATTATATCGAAGACTTCCTCGCCGGCTGCTCCTCGGACATTCAGGGACGGGTGCTGGAGATCAAGGAGCCGGAATATGCCCACAGTTTCGATGCGAACCGAGTGACGCAAACGGACATCCTCGACATCGATGCGGCCAATCCGAAAGCGACGATCATCGCCGATTTGAACGAAGCAACGCCGCTGGCCAGCAACTCCTACGACTGCATCATCTTCACTCAGACCCTTCAATATATCTATTGCGCGGAAAACGCCGTGCGCGAGCTTCACCGTAGCCTAAAGCCAGGCGGAGCGTTGTTGATGACGGTCCCCGCAATCGCACCCTCGCCTGTCGAAGAGAAGCGGCATTGGAGCTTTACCCGCCTGTCGGTCGAGGGTTTGCTTGCCCAATCGTTCGGCCAACAGTCGGCTGAAATCCACACATACGGAAATCTCTTGATCGCGACCGCGTTTCTTTACGGCTTGTGCGCCGAAGAGATGGAGGCCCGCGAGCTGGCGACCCACGATGAGGAATATCCGCTGATCATTGCTGCGCGCGTCGTGAAGGCGGGCTGATGGCTAGCGTTCGATCCACACTCGGGCGGGTCAAACGGGCGTTCCGCCGGCGCTTCGCGCCAGGCGCACTTATCCTCGTCTACCATCGCGTTGCCGAAGAGCAGCTCGATCCGTGGCGCCTCTGCGTTAGCCCGTCGAAGTTTGAGGCTCACCTGCGAGCGCTTCGAGCGCTCCGCTACAAAATCGTGCATGTCTCGGCGCTGGCACGAGAATTGGATGCAGGAAAGCTGCCAGGGCGGACGGTCGCGCTCACGTTCGATGACGGCTATCGCGACAATCTTCTGTCCGCGCGTCCGCTCCTCGAGAAGTACAACGCTCCGGCGACCTTGTTTGCCACCGCGGGCTACATCGGGTGCGACGAGGAATTCTGGTGGGATGCGCTGGAAAGGATTTTCCTTCAGCCGGGATCGCTGCCTCCGACGCTCGAACTTATCATCGATGGCCAAACCTATCGCCGCGAGCTGGGAGACTCAGCTGCCCTCAGTATCGTCGACGCTTTTCGCCGGCCGGATTGGAGGCCGTTCCGTGACCCTCCGACGCTTCGGCATGAGGTTCACGATGAACTCTGGCAAATCCTTGTCGCCAAACGACCCGAGGAGCGAGACCGGCTAATCGCCACGCTGCTGGATTGGGCAGGCCTCGACCGCAATGGACGTTCAGCGCGCAGACCATTGTCGGAAGGCGAGCTCAAGCAGCTTCGAGGCGATGGTCTCGTCGAGATCGGCGCGCACAGCATGACGCACCCGGCGTTGCCGTCGCTTCCTGCACCTTTGCAAGCGCTGGAGCTCAGTAAGAGCAAGGCCCGCCTCGAAGAGCTCCTGGACGAGCCGGTATTGGGGTTCTCCTATCCGCAAGGACGGAGTTCGAAGGAGACTGAGCTGCAAGTGCGGCGCGCCGGCTACGCCTTCGCATGCGGTTCGGTCGCGGGCGCGGTGTCACGGCGCGCCGACCTCTATCAGCTTCCCCGCCTTTCCATCGGAGACTGGGACGAAGCCAAGTTCACGTCGTTCGTCGAGGCTCATATTGCGGCGTGATTCTCAAGCGAAGGACAGAAGCGCCGCCGACCCGATCGTCTCTTCAGCCGGGCCGCTCATAAGCTGCATCATCATATTCCTGAACGAGGAGAGGTTCCTCGCCGAGGCCGTCGAAAGCGTCCTTTCGCAAACTTATGCCGATTGGGAATTGCTTCTTGTGGATGACGGCTCATCGGACTCGAGCGCATCCATAGCGACGGCATATTGCGCGCGGCATCCCGAGCGCATTCGCTACTTGACGCACGAGGGACGCGCGAATTGCGGCATGAGCGCAAGTCGAAATCTCGGGCTTCACGAGGCCCGCGGCGAGTTCATCGCATTTCTCGACGCCGACGACAGCTGGCTGCCCCGGAAGCTGGAGCAACAGGTCGCCTTATTCCAGGAGCATCCGGAGGCGGTCATGGTCTGCGGCGCGACGCTCTACTGGCACAGTTGGCAAGCGAACTCGGCAGAGGACGAACTCATTTCCACCGGCGACGTTCGACGCGATGGCAAGTGGGTCCGATCGCTCAAGCAGAATCATCTCTATCTCCCGGGAGAGTTGTTGAAGCGCCTGTATCCGCTGGGAGAAGGCATGACGCCGTCATCGTCCGGCAACATGTTCAGGCAGGCGACGGCGCTCGCGGTCTCCGGCTATGACGAAACGTTCCGCGGCCTGTTCGAAGACCAGGTATTTCGGGCAAAGATGTATCTTGCGGGGCCCATCTACGTATCGAGCCTGTGTTTCGATCAATATCGGCAGCACGGCGAATCCTCTTCGCAGATCGCTCGCGCGTCCGGTCAGTCGCGTGCCTTGCGTCGGCGATTCCTGCGGTGGCTGAAGCATTATCTGGATGAGGTCGGCTATCGCGATGCCGAGGTTCGCTGGAAACTCAGGAAAGCATTGCTGAGAAGCGATTATCCGAGGATGTACCGCCTGGCGGCGAGGGTGGCGCGGCGCGTCCGCTCGGCTCTCCGGCAATCATAATCACGCTCATTCCAGCGCCAGGCTTGAGATTCGGTTCGCTATAGCCAGGAACGGACGGTCGCCGCCGCCGGGGCGTGCCTGCTCGTTGGCCGCATGCTGGATCCAACAGGCATGGAAGCAGAGCTCAAGCCATTGGGGCGGTCCGTCGACCGCCGAATTCAATTCCTGCTCGTAGGATGAGACGAGTCCGCCGCGAGTGATATTTGTGGGAAAACATTCGACAAAAGCGGAGAGCCGGTCGCGACCACGGACGGCTAGAAGCGAATCGCAGGCCGAATACCAGAAATCGGCGAGCGGGAGGCCATCCGACCGAGCTTCCTCCCAATCGACCACTCCGATCCGGCCATCCTCGTCCACGAGAATGTTGCTCATGGTTAGGTCATTGTGAGCGCACACGAGTGGAACGGCGCGGCCAGCAAGGCGGCCGCAGGCATTCGCGAGCCAATCGACGTAGGCGCCGCCGCTCTCCAGTTCGGGTGCCACCGTCCGCACCGGCGCGAGGATGAATTGCTCAAACTGCGCAGCTGTCAGCTCCGCCTCGCGCACGGTGGCTGAATGCCATCGACGAAGCCAGGCTGAAACCTCACCGACGAGCTGGGCGAGGAATTCGGGTCTCTCGCGGAGCAGCATCGATGCAGGTCGCGCGGGAATGCACGACAGAAGCAATGAACAGCGACCTTCGATCTCGGAATATCGGATGACCTGGGGCACCTCGGCTCCAGCGCTTTTAGCCACCGGCCCGAGCTCATCGAGGATGTGCGCTTCATGGCGCAGTTCAAGGCTTCGCGACGGGGGAGCCAGCTTGGCGACGATGCTCGGGGTCCGCTCATCGGCATCGAACAGGAATAGCGTGGTTGCTCCTTCCTCACCGCGCCAACTCGTCGCGACGATCGCCTCGCGATCTATCCACTCCGATGCCCCGGGAAGGGGCTTGGAACTCGCATCGCACATTGCAACGCCGAAAGTCGGCAGGATCCGGCGCAGGAGCAGCGCGCTTCCCGGAACATATTGGAGCAGGCGCTCAATCCAGTGCCAGCGGTTCGAAAGCGGCCAGGTGCGCAACGCGAATCCCAGGCTTCGGCGAGTCAGCGGGATCAAAAACCAGCCGTCTCCGCTGCCCAACTGAATGAATGGGGCTTCAGATCGCCCGGCGCGGCTCATCGACCTCGTCTGCGCGGTACAGGTCGAACCGGCACGGCACCAATCCATGGTGCTGTGGCGGATCGCCCGGATCCGCCGGCAAGCCGTCCGCCTTCAATAGGTTCATCTGAACGGCCATTGGCCGGTAATCGAGCGTCGAGCTCCGCATGTTCGCAAGCCATAGATCGATCACGTAGCGACCGGCTTCGAGATGCAAGCTGTCAATGTCGAACCGCCAGACGCTGCTTCCGGCGGGCACATCGATATGGTGGTTGGCCTTGGTCCAGGAATCGGCGTTGATGAGCTTGTTGCCGAGCTCGTCCCGGATGTCGGCCGCGAGCATCGCCTGGATGCGGTGCGGGGCTTCGATCCGAGCCTCTATGCGAACGGGACCGAGCGAACGCGGGGCCGACGACGGTCGGCTCGGATCGCCATAACGGATCGCGGTCAGGACCGGACCCCTTTTCGAATGTTCGCGCGGCGGCAGTTCCAGCCATTCATCCGGGGCCGTCTGAAGACATGCGCTTTCCAGATATTGGCCGATGACGTCGCCCGTGGCTCCGTCCGCGACGAGCCGGCCTTTTTCCAGCAGGAGCGCGCGCGAGCAGAGCCGCTGGACGGCCGCAAGGTTGTGGCTCACGAAAAAGACCGTGCAACCGCTCTTCGAGACCTCGTCCATTCGTCCGAGGCATTTCTGCTGGAAAGCTGCGTCGCCGACAGCAAGCACTTCATCGATGATCAGCACTTCAGGTTCGAGGTGCGCCGCCACGGCAAAGGCAAGGCGCATGACCATTCCGCTCGAATAGCGCTTGATCGGAACGGCGAGAAATTCCTCCACGCCCGAAAATTCGACGATTTCATCGAATCGCTTGCGAATGTCCTGTGCGGTCATCCCCAGGATCGCGCCGTTGAGGTAGATATTCTCGCGTCCAGTCAGTTCGGGATGAAAGCCCGTTCCGACTTCCAGTAGTGCCCCGACCCTGCCCCGGATTCGGGCATGCCCCGTGGTCGGGGAAACGATGCGCGCTATGATCTTGAGGAGCGTGCTCTTGCCCGAACCATTGGGACCGATCAGCGCAACCGTCTCGCCTCGCGCAACGTCGAAAGACACGTCGCGAATCGCCCAAAGTTCGGTGAGCTCCTCCGAACCGTGCAGCAACTTCTGTCTCGCTGAGCGCAGCATCGCCATCGTGCCGCTGGTCAAGGCTTCCCTGAGGGTCGTCGACCGGTGCGAGCTCTCGATCCGATAAAGTTTGCCCAGGCCCTTTGCCTGGATCACGATGTCTTCGTCCATATTAGGCAACGTCCGCAAAGCGGTGCTCGTCCCGCTCAAAATAAATGACGCCGATCGCGAGCAAGACAACAGCGGACGACAATCCGATCAGGCTTTGTGTCCACGAGAACGGGTGAGTGCCGAGCAAAATCGCCCTGAACCCATCGATCACCGATGCCATTGGATTGAGGAAATAGAATGTCCGCCATTCGGCCGGCAGCCGGGTCACGGAATAGACGATGGGCGAAGCGAAGAAGAATATTTGGACAAGAAACGGCAGAATATGCGTCACGTCGCGATAGCGCAGGTTAAGCGCGGCTAATCCGACGCCGAGTCCGGTCGCCGCGATGGCCGCGATCATTAGGAGGAGCGGGATGGCTACCGCGGCTTGAAGGGTAAGGCCGCCACTCCGGGAATAAGCCATCACGATCAGCAACAGAATCAGCGGTACCATCAGGTCCACTACGGCGCTGAGCACTCCCGAAACCGGCAGGCAAATCCGCGGAAAATAGACTTTCATGATCAACGGCTGATTGGTGACGAGGCTGCCGGCCGCAGTCGTCAAGGCATTGGCGAAGAAGGTCCAGGGGACGAGCGCCGTCAGATAGAAAATGAAAGGCGGAACTCCGTCGGTGGGGATGCGCGCGAAGCGGCCAAGCAGCACTCCGAGGATCACGGCCGTCAGCAGCGGCTGGAGAATCGCCCACAGCGCGCCCAGCAGCGCTTGCGCATAACGAACCTTCAGATTCTTCCAGACCAGGAAATACAGGAGCTCACGGAACCGCAGGAGTTCGGCCACCTCTTCGCGAAGCGAGCGTCGTCCGGGCTCGATGAGCGTTTCCTCGACATTCATCATCGATTGCGCCCCCAGTCAGATGTTCGTTCTAACAAAAATTCGATAATCCGCATCGCGAGAGCAACCCCCCGCAACGGTGCCGAATGCCGACGCCGGGCAAGATAGACGCAAACCCGTGATCCTGCTCCATATTTTGTGTATGTGATCGCCGACCGGTCTTCGCCAGCGCGCAGAGCCGCCAGGATAATGAGAAAGGCATCGCTCCCGACGTGGTGGATAGCGTTCCAGTTGTTTCGCTCATCGTCTCTACGAAGGGGCGCCAGCATCAGCTCGTGCAACTGCTCGATTCACTCGATCGGCAGACTTTCAAGGACTTCGAGCTGATCATCGTGGAGCAGAATGCGAAAAGCCTTCTCGCGCAGGTGCTGAAAAAGAAGCGCAAATTCCCAATTCGCCACATCCACACCCCGCTTGAGCAGGGCCTGAGCCGGGGCCGGAACAGGGGCATTGCAGAAGCCCGCGGCGAGGTGCTGGTCGTTCCGGACGACGATTGTTGGTATCCGGCCTCGTTCATCGAGCGGGGACTGAAAGTGATGCGCGAGATGAATCTCGATGCGCTGACCGGTCGCCCGACCAACGAGATGGGCGAGCCAATCCAGGGCCGGTTCGAGACGGAGGCGCAGTGGATTACGCCGACGAACGTGTGGACGACGCAAATCGAATGGGCCGCCTTCTGGCGCCGGGATCTATTGATCGCTCTTGCCGGCTACGATGAGGTCATCGGCGTGGGTGCACCGTCGCCCTGGCAGTCAGCCGAAGGCCAGGACCTGATGCTTCGCGCGCTGAAGACCGGAGCCCGCTGTTGGTATGATCCCTCGATAAATGCACATGACGCAGGCGTTGATCGTCGGCGCGCGGACGCGGCGACAATTGCAAGGGCACGCGCCTACGGGAGGGGCATGGGCTACGTGTTGCGCAAGCAAAGGCTTGGGATTGGAGTTTCCGCTTATCTGTTCAGCCGTGCGCTCGGCGGGGCCATAGTCGCCGGACTCACCGGGCGACGCCGGCTTGCGATGTTCCATGCCGCAACGGCCTTGGGCCGCCTCGAGGGAATCGTGGGCCGCTGCTTGAGCGGCTTCGCTTGACTCAATCGCCGCCGGTTCGCGTGGTGCCAGCGCGCACAGTGTACATCAACGGCCGGTTTCTTGAGCAGTCGCTGAGCGGCGTCCAGCGCTATGCCGGCGAGATGGTCATTGCGCTCGATCGGCTGCTGGCCGCCGAGAAAAATGTGGCCGAGCGCTGGTGCCTGCTAACCACGGGGCGGGAACAGAAAAGCCTCGGCCTGAAGCATATCGAGGTTCGGCAGCTTCCAAGTCGGCTGACGCGTCAGGCATGGGAGCAGGTGGTGCTCGCGCGTGCTGCGCGCGACGGCGCGCTCGTGGGCTTCGGCGGCAGCGGACCCGTCGTTCACTCGCGACAGCTCGTAATCATTCACGACGCGGCCGTATTCCGGCACCCCGACCTCTTTTCGACGGCTTACGGGATGTGGCATCGGTCGATTGGGCGCGTGCTTGCAAAGCGTGCGCGCATCGCAACGGTTTCCCGTTTTTCGCAACAGGAGCTTGCGGAAATCTTCAATCTGGATCCGACTGCAATCCCGGTATTCTACAATGGTTCAGATCATATGCGCCGAATAGTTCCATCGGCGGCCGCGGTGGAACGCCTGCAACTGAGCGGCCGGCCATATTTCGTCGTTCTCGGCAACCTCACTCGGAACAAGAATGCCAGAGTTGCGATAGCGGCCTTACGCCACGTGCCGAATTGCGCGCTCGTTCTCGTCGGCGCTCTGGATGACCGCATCTTCGCGTCTGAGGGTGTGGACGAGCCCGACGATCGGGTCATTTTCGCTGGTCGACTTGACGATGCGGACGTTGCTGGCCTGCTGAAGCAGGCGTCGGCGCTGCTGTTCCCAAGCCTATACGAGGGGTTCGGGATCCCGCCCGTGGAAGCGATGGTGCTGGGATGCCCGGTGATCGCGTCGAACATCACTGCAATTCGGGAGGCTTGCGGCGACTCGGCGCGCTACTTCGACCCCAGGGACCCGCTCGAACTGGCCGGTCAAATGCGCGCGAACCTTGCCGAGAATGCTGCCGAGCGGGCGGAGCGGGCAGCGCGGGGTGCAGCAAGAGCCGCAAGCTTTACCTGGGACCGTTCGGCGAAGGAACTTCTGGCTTTCTGTCGCTCCGAACTTCTCCACGACAGGGCGAAAGCATGAGGATCCTGCACCTGGCCGAGACGTGCAAGGGCGGCGTTGGCACGTACCTCGACGAGCTGATCCCGCTGCAAGCTGAAAAACTCGGTGCCGGTAATGTGTTCGCGATCATACCGAACGAGCATCGGGCCCAATTGCCCTCGGTGGGTGACGATCATCTACTGCCCTTTCAGCGGCCCGCACGATCCCTAACGGCCTTTCTCGACCTGCGGCGGCAGTACAAATCAGCCTTGCGCGAGTTTCGCCCGACGGTCGTGCACCTGCACTCGACCTTCGCGGGCGTGATTGGCCGGTTCGGCATCGACCGTAGGCCGAGCCCGCGTGTCTTCTACACCCCGCATGGGTGGTCGTTCGAAATGTGGCCATCGGGAAACAGAAGACGAGCCGCCGCGCTTGCCGAGCGCCTGATGGCGCGAAGGTGCGACACGATCGTGGCGGTTTCGGAAGCCGAGCGCCGCCAGGGCCTGGCCGTCGGGATTCCAGCCGAGAAGATTCGCGTCGTGCTCAACGGCATCTCCGCGCAATCGTGTGATCCGGGCGCTGCAAACTGGGATGACCAACGCTTGAAGGTGTTGTTCGTAGGGCGGCTCGATCGGCAGAAGGGCGTCGACACGATTTGCGCAATTGCCTCCAGGCATATGGATGAGCTCGCTCTCCGGATCATCGGCACTTCTGTCGTGTCAAAATCCGATTCGGCTTTTGCATCGTCAAACGTGGAACATCTGGGCTGGCTGAAGCGGGGCGATGTCGAGGCGCAGATCCGCGCCTGCGACGTGGTTGCAATGCCATCGCGTTGGGAAGGCCTCAGCATCACTGCCCTTGAAGCCATGCGCGCGGGAAAGCCGATCGTCGCATTCGCGGTCGGCGGATTGCCGGAAGCCATCCAAGACGGCTCAACCGGCCGGCTCCTTCCTCCCGAAAACGCCGCCGCTTTTGAAGTGGCCTTGCTCTCTGGGAGCCGGGAACGATGGCGGCAAATGGGCCTTGCTGCCCGGCATCGATTCGAAAGGCTGTTTACGTCGGCGCGGATGGCCGATCAGCTCTTCAGACTTTACGCGGAAAACTGAGTTCGCAGCCGGCTTCTTATAAAAAGGCGTCGCTCACGCCAGTCGCGCGAGCAGCCCCCTGCCCGTGCGAGCTATGAATTCGGCCATCCATGGTCCAGCCGGAGCAACAAGCCACTTTGGGCCTATCAGCAGCAAGCTCCCGGATGCCAGCAAGTAGCCCATAACCATGACCAGTTGATTGCTCCATGCCGGCCCAAAGTGAACGGCAGAATTGAGCGCGAGCGCCGCGCCGATCCCGACAAGCGCGATTACCAGACTCTTTCCGTGCGCGGCCGCCACGGCTGGCCACGATTCCTCGAATGTGACGACGGCAAAGCGAAGGCCGAGGACATAATAGACCACTCGCGACAGCGCGATGGCAATCGCCACCCAAATGACAGAATGACCGAGCGCTATGATGAGTCCGACGAACAGGATTGCGGTCGAAACGAGCTGCCGTCGTGCCGCGCCCCAGGCATAGCCCGCCGCGAGCGCCGCACATTCGAATGGCGTCGTGCCCAGTCGCGCGAAAGCTCCGACGAACAGGATTTGGGCGATTGGAATTGCAGGGGACCATTTGTTTCCAAGCAACACCTGCACGAGCAGCGGTGATGCAAGCCAAAGCGCGGCGGCGATCGGAACGAGAAGCAGGCCCTGGAAGGCAATAGCATCGCCCAGTGCCTCCGCAATCCTCGCTTTGTTTCCCTTGATCCGCGAGAACCATGAAAGGAGCGCGGCCTGCGCCGGAAGCCCGATGAGGTTTGTCGGTATGAGCACGAGATTGGACGCCCGGGTATAAGTTCCCAAAGGAGACGCCCCGAAAGTTACGCCGATGGCCAGCCGATCGATCGAATCCGATGTGAAGATCAGAATTCGGTTGGCGAGGGGAGCCCTGCCGTCGGCGAGCAGTTGGAAGCTCGCCTTCGTAAGCGTGAAATTGGGACGGATCTTCGCCGCTTTCATGCACCAGCCGAATTCCAGCGTTGTCGCCGCCGCCAGGCCCAGCAGGAGTGACCAGGCACCGAAACCGAGGAGCGCGAAGACGAGAGTGACTCCGAGGCCCGCGACGATCTGCGATTTCATTTGCGACAGGATGATCTGCTCGACCTTGGACTGCCGCTGCAGGACCGCGATGAAGAAACTCGCAAGGCATCGCACCGGAATGATCAGTGCGGCGACTCGAAGGAGCGGTGCAAGGCCGGCCATGCCGAGCAATCTTTCAACCGCACCGGCAGATGCGAACAGCAGCGCGCCCGCTACGACGCCAACGGTCAGCAGCAGAGAGAATGCATTGCGGTAATCGATGGACCGGAGACGGTGCCGTTGTAAAAGTGGAATGCCGACAAACGCATATGAAGTTGCAGCCAACAGGTCGACGGACAGCTGGGCGATTGCAAATCTGCCGAATTCGGCCGGAAGCATCACCCTGCTCGTGACCAGTAGAACGACCATGTTCACGAGCATGAGCGCGGCGCGGCCGCCGATGCCCTTTAGAATTGTTCCAACCGGTCCGCGGGGCGCAAACTCCGGTCTTGCGATGCCCCCGCCTAGATCGCTTGGCGCCGAGAGGACGGGATCGGCAGTCTCGAATTGCGCTTCGTCTTCGGAGATGCTCCTATGCATGCCGTAAGGCCGGGCGTCGAACCGCAACCAGAAGCGCAAACGCAAGGAAGATCAATCGCGGGATAAATCTCGGCTCTCCCCAGAACCAGATTTGCGTGAGATCCAGCAGACCGATGAAGATAATCGGATAAACAAGCAGCCCGACCGGATTCCTGTTTCGATATAAGCCGTAAAGCAGCCCAACGAGGATGCCGAACAGGAACAAATAGACGAGGCCTAGAGTAATGCCGAAATCGACGATCGGCGCCATAATCCCGCTCGGATTGTTGAATTCGGTGTTCCCGAAAGCCTGGAAATATTGATCCTGGAAGGTGATTTGCGTTTTGTCGATGAACGGCAACCTTGTGTACCACCGGGCCGTGACGAGGGGATAGCCGACAGCCGGCATCGTGGAGACCATTCCGGCGCCGGTGTTGGACGCGACGGCAGTGTAGGCAAGCAACCGAAAACCCGCGAATTCGGCGAAGGAATCATATTCGGCCCCGTAGTAGGCCCACGTTCGCATGAATTCGCCAGCGGCGAAGATGACGACCACCGCCACCGCGCCCAGCAGCGGCGCGAAGCGCCCGACAGTCCGCATCGGGCCCCAGAAGCTGAACAGCGGCAGCATGAAGGCAACGCCGTTTTCGACAAGCACCAGCCTTTCGGAGCCGATGAAGGCATGCACGAGAATGAAGAACGGCAAGAATGCGGCCAGGATCAAGGTTCCGCGCGATGGAAGCAACTGGCCCCACATGACGAACCGGACTGAGCACATGCACAGGACGACCGGAGTAAGGTTGGTGAGGGAGGTGATACCGACGAGCCACCCCACTCTCGCCTTTGCTTCGTAGATGGCGCCCCTCTCGCCCCTCAGAACGCTTAAGACGGTCGCGGTATCGATAATGAGCCGACCAAGAAAAAGCAGGTACGCGAGCAGCGAGATAATAAGAAACGCGACGAGCAGCATATCGAACGACCGCCTGTTAAAGCGGAGATGTTGCGGGCTCGGCCTTGAGGTAACCACCATTCCGACCTTGGCTCCAAGAGCCATGACGATCAGGCAGCCGACACCAAAAGCTATCATCGCGGGCGTCAGGAAGTTGAACGTGCCGAATTGCGGCATGTACGGCCCGCCGAGAATTGTGCTGAGCAGGAATATCGGCAGGACAACCAGGATGAGAAGGTTGCCAGGGTCTGCCCACCAGAGGCGGTTGATCATCCCCTTGTAAGTGCTGCATTTAGCAGCATCATGTCCAGCGGAATGAGTTATTGCCCTCGAGTGTCCGCGACCCTGGAGGCAAAGGTGCATTCGCGGCCGATTGGCGGGAACAGATGAGCAGACTGCGCGAGGGCAGGGTTGTCTTTCTGAGCAACCACGTGCTCAACAGTCCTCGTCGCGCCGGCTTCCACTGGCTCGCCGACGCCTTTTGGACCGCGAAGTGGGACGTCACCTTTGTGACCACAGGGATCAGCCTTGCATCAAGGCTGCGTGACGACCCTCGGCTTATCGCGGACCAGCCGAGCGCGGTTCCGATGGAGCTTGCGCCCCGCCTAACCATGTACATCGAGCGTGCTTTCATTCACCCTGCCCACGTCAGCGCCCCTTGGCTGCGAAGCGCGGCCGGCGCTGCAATGTCCCGCTATGGGCGTCGCTTGTCGGATTCCTTGGCAGCCTTCGTGAAGGCGGCGGACCTTGTGGTGTTTGAAAGCAATGCGTCGCTCATGATGTTCGACGCGGTGAAGCGAGCGACAGACGCCAAGCTGGTCTATCGAGTCTCGGACGATGTCCGGGTGATCCGCAATTCTCCTTTGGTCCGTGCGGCCGAGGATGCCGCGATCGACAAGTTCGATTGCGTCAGCGTCCCCAGCCGAACGCTTCTGCGATCGCGTTTTGCCAAATTGAAAAATGCGGTCTTCCAGCCGCACGGCGTTCCGGACCTTCCGCCCATTCGCGGCAAGCCCCGCTATGCGACCGACGGACCAGTGGCGACATCTGTCGGCAGTACGCTTCTCGATTATGACTTTCTGCGTCTTGCGCCCTCGCGGAGGCCGGGCATCACATTCCACCAGATTGGGCAGATGAACGCTCCCGTGCGAGCGCCCAACCTGATCGCACATGGCGAGTTGCCGTACACCGATGCAGTCGATTTTGCTGCCCAGGCGGACGTCTGCCTGGCGCTTTACGAGGAGCATCCGCAGAGCGCATATTTGGCGGAAACTTCAAACAAGCTGGCGCTCTTCATGTCGCTTCGGAAGCGCATTGTCGCGCCCGAATTCCTCCGCTTCGGTCTCGATCGCGCGGGCATCTTCTTTTACGATGTGAACGATCCGCCGACGATCGATGCGGCGCTCGACGCGGCACTTGCGTTCGACCCCGGCGACGTTCCCTTGGTGAAGCACACCACCTGGTCCGATGTCAGGAACCAACTGCTCGAATGTGTCGGGCTACCCACGCCTGGCGCGTCTTACGCGGCAGGCTCCGGATAATTGTACGTATAGTAGCTCGACCTAAGCGATCGTTGGGCTTCGAACATCGTGAGGACAGCGCCGATGACACGGCTTTGTTGTGATTGCAGCCGGCTCAAGGCGAAGCGGGCTTCCTCCTTAGTGACTCCTTCGCTCCTCACAACGAAGATGGTTGCATCGGCTGCCGCCGCGAGGCGCGAAGCGTCGGCAAGACCCATGGTCGGCGGCCCGTCGATGATTACGCAATCATAGCTCTTGAGCGCTTCATCGGTAAGGGCTCTCACCCTCTCGGGGTCAAGCATCGCCGCGGGGCTCGCCGGCCGCGATCCGGCTGTCAGCAGGTCGATTCCGAACATGTCCGAATGCGTCGTTGCATGAGCCAGCGGCATCTTGCCCGAAAGAACATCAGTCAATCCAACGTCGTTGCTGACGTTCTCATGCTGGTGCAGCGTCGGCTTTCGCAGGTCCCCGTCCACCAGCAGGACCCGTTTGCCGGCCTGAGCGAAGGCGTGCGCGAGACCAAGGGCGGTCGTGGATTTTCCTTCCTGCGCCTTGCTGCTGGTAAACAAGATGGAGTTGGGCGCTTCTCCTTCGCCGCCGAGTTCGATGGCGGTTCGAAGCGAATGGCAGGCCTCGGAAAGCGGCGAACTGGAATCCAGCAAGGCTTCGGCGACGTCGACCGCGTCCTTGACCTTGGGAATTACCGCGAGGAGCGGGACGGAGACCTCTTGCCCCATCGTCTCGGGCTCGCTCATCCGGTGGTCCAGTCGCTCCCGTGCGAACACGAGCAGGAAAGCGAGTATCGAACCTCCGGCAAGAGCCAGAGACAGATTCTTGATCGCCTTGGGCGAAATCGGCACGCTCGTTGGATATGCGCGATCGACGACGGCGATGCTGTTGCTCGTCGCGCCGGCTTCGGCGCTCACCTGTTTGTAGCGTTGGAGCAGCCCGTCGTAGAGCTCGCGATTGGTGTCCACCTCGCGCTGCAGAATATTGTAGCGGACCGATCGGTCCTGCTCTGCCAGCGTCTCTCCCTTGAGCTGGCTCACGCCGCCCGCGAGCGCGGCCTCCTGGCGGGCCGCAACCAGATACTGGTCGCGGATGGAGTTCTTCGCACTGATCGCCATCGTCTGGATCTGCCGGTCAAGCTCGGCGATGCTGGCTTTCGCCTGCTGGACCAGCGGATGCTCTTCCTGATACCGCTGCCGCATCTCCTGGAGCTTTGCCTGGGCTTCGGCCCTCTGCTGGTTCAACTGCTGGACGGCTGAGTTCGTCAGCACCTCTGGGAGGCTCATCAGCGGCGTGGATTGGGCCTGCTGCCACTTTTGCTGTGCCTGCATGCGGTTCGACTTCGCTTGTGCGTACACGTTATTGAGCTGAACCAGGTTGGACGTTGTCAGCGACTTGGGCGCATGTTGCGCCTCGTTCATTCCAGCGCTCGCATCGAGGAGTCCTGCGGCGCGGGCGTAGGCAATCAGCGCGCGTTCGGAAAGCTCAAGCCGCCCCTTGGCGAGGCCGAGCTGCTTCTGGAGGAACTGCCGCGCATTGTCCGAGGCGTTGAACTTGGTTTGCAAATTACGTTCGATAAGCGCGTCGGCATAGTTGTTCGCCATCAAGGCGGCCACGTGCGTATCCGTGTCATTGTAGCTGATCGAGACGATCCGCGAGTTCCGCGGAAGGTATACGTGAACACTCGACTGCAATCCCTCCGCCGTAGATCCTGCTGCTACCTTGGCCCGCGAGCCGCCCTGGGCTTTGAGTCGGCCCAGCACCTCCTGCGCCATGTCCCGGGTCCCCAGCATGTCGACCTGCGTCTGCAGAGTCCGGTCAATCTCTTGGGGGGAAGAGCTATCCTTGGTGAGCTGGAGCGGGCTCTTAACCTCGTCTTCAATGAGGACTTTTGCTGTGGACTGATAGATTCGCGGAGACACAGCCACCGAAAGCAAGCCGAGCAGCATCGACGCAACGAGGACTCCGAGGATGAGATACCGGTTGCGGTAGAGCGCTCGAAGAATTGCGCGACCGTCGACCAACGGCTCGTAGCCCACGAGATCGTGAGCGGGCTCGGCTCGAATCGCCGGTGCCCGCGGAGTGATGGGAGCGAGGCGTCGTCCAGCCGGCGGCGGCAACTGCGGGGTGAGTGGAGCGGTCATTGTGCTTAGAGGATGATCGGCCGGAACACGTTCAGGACTGGAATTGTCGAGAGAATGTCGCTCCACAGGCTCCTTGCACGCGAGAAGCCGACGATGACGATGTCGTTGCCGAGGATTTGCGGATCCGCGGCCCGCCCCGCGCCGATCGCCCTTACGTCGAATACCGCGCCCATGCGCTGACCGTTGATGTTACGAAAGACGACGACCTGGTTCAGCAGCGCGGCCTTGGTCGGGCCCTTCGCCAGAGCGAGCGTCTGAAGGAGGCTTGTCGGTCCTTTGATCTCAAAGACACCCGGACCATTGACCTCGCCCCCCACGGTTACCTTTTGGGACGCCGAGCTAGCGATGGTTACTGTTACCAGCGGATTCTTGAGATAATGCTGCGCGAGAGCCGTCCCGATGTCGCTCGACAATTGTGAGCTGGTCTTCCCATTTGCTCGGATGGAGCCGATCAGCGGGAGCGATACGTTGCCTGTCGCATCGACTTCGACGGCCTTCGCCGAAAGCTCAGGCTCCTGGTAGACATTGACGTCGATCGTATCGAGCGCGCCGATCTTGTAATCGCTTCCCGGTTTCTGCGCCTTTGCAACGTCCATCGCGGCATAGGCCGCCTGGCCTGACTGGACGCCTTGGCCGAGGGGCATGGACATGGACCCGGAGCACGCGGCGAGAAGGCCGCAGCTGAAAAAGAGAATCAGCGTGCGCGCCGACCGGCGGAGGGGGTGAAGTATGGCTTCGCGCATATCGATCAAATATCCCATCAATGCTTCCGGGTCCTGCCAGTTACGCGTCAGTAACAGCCGTCGGCCCTGACGATCGCTCTTACGGTCGAGAGCATAATCCAAGCGTCCATGCTCAAGGACACGCGCCGGCTGTATAGCACATCAAGCGCGACACGGCGCCGGTAGGTTGTGCCATTGCGACCGCTGACCTGCCAAAGACCGGTGATTCCAGGCTTCACGGCCAGATAATCGGCGAAATAATGACGGTACCGCGCGATCTCGGAAAGAACGATCGGCCGCGGCCCCACAAGGCTCATTTGGCCTTTCAGCACGTTGAAGAGCTGCGGAAGCTCGTCGATGCTGGTCCGGCGCAGGAACCTGCCAAGCTTCGTAACGCGTGGATCGCGCTTGATCTTGTACATTGCGAGCCATTCTTCGCGCGCGACAGGATCGCTCTGCAGCAAGTGCGACAGGCACTCGTCGGCGTGCATCGTCATCGTGCGGAATTTGAAACAGGGGAAGAGTTCTCCGCCCCGGCCTATCCGTTCGTGCGCGTAGATGACGGGCCCGTTCCCGGACGACCAGATGAGCAGCGCGACGATGATTAGCAGCGGCGCGAGGAAAATCAGGGCCGCGATGCTGCCGACAATGTCGATAGTCCGCTTAAGGCGGAAACGGTCCGACAAGCTGTCATGACGGACAGCCTTGATATCACTCAGGACCGCATACGATACGCTAGCCACGCTACCTCCTACGAGTCCCCGCGACTCGGGTCACACAAATGCAAAGACTTCAGCCTCTTAACAGAAGAGTAAAGAGAAAATTAACAATTTTATCCACATGACCCATTTTAAGACGGTTGTCGCGGATTATTTCGGGCTCGGAGCAAACGGTTCCTTCCTGAATGCCTTGGCAACGGACCGCGAAATCGCGGCAAGCGCGGCGAGCGGGTTATGCCGGGCCGCAAACAGGAGCTGGCGGACTGATCTTCGGATTTCGCCGACGCTCCAATGCATTCGCGCGCCGTTCAGGTAGAGATTGGTGAAGGCCTCCCGCTCGAGGCCGGTCGCCCGCCTTTCCGGATGCCGTTCGAAATAGCGGTTAACAACGAGTTTGGCTGCTTTCACGCCGTCCGATACGCGTGCCGAGCGCGATACGGAATCCCGGTTCTTCCGATAATAAGACACGACTTGATCGAGCCTGCGCACCGGTGCTTGCTCGAGCGCGCGCAGGACGAAATCCCAATCGCCGCTGACTCGAAAGCCTGCCTCCTCCCATGGTCCGGAGCGCTCGAGGACCGAGCGCGGGTAAAGGATCGAGACCACATATACGTTGAAGCCTCCGAGCAGGCACTCCTCCGCGGCGTAACCCTCGAATGTCTCGCTCACGACTCGCCGGGGCTTCAGGTCGGCATCGCACATTACCGTCGCGCCATAGACCAATGTTTCCTCGCCACAGCTTCGTGCGAGCTCAAGCATCTCACCAGTGCTGCCAGGTTCAACCGTGTCGTCGGAATCGACGAAGCGGACGTAATCTCCGCCGGCGGTCTTGAGGGCGGCATTGCGCGCCGCATACGGACCGCAATGATCGACACGCAGAATGCGCAGGCGCGAATCGTCAACATCCGTGAGCAGTCCCGCAACGGGCTGATCGTTACCGTCATCGACGAGGATGAGCTCGATATCGCAACCCTTTTCAGCGAGCACGCTGTCGATGGCCTGACGAAGCCAATCCGCACGGGGACGCCAGACCGGCATGATCACGCTGACGAGCATCAAGCAAGGAGTTCCGATACCGTAACCGGACGCAGTCCTCGCTTCAGCAGCGCCGGGACCAGCTCAGCCATTGCGGCAGCGGTCGCCGAGCGCGAGGTTGAGCCCTTGTTGTTCGGCGCGATGCCATCGTGGAGGCAAACGATGTCGCCGGGCTTAATCTTCGCCAGGATCGTCCCAACAATCTCCGCCGGCGACTCGGCGCGCCAGTCAGCGGGGTCGACGGACCGCAGCACGATTACCGGATCTGCTGCCGATCCCGCGGCCGCGCGCGCCACCGAATAGGGCGCTCCACAATAAGGCGGCCGCACAAGTCGCGGGCATGGGCCGCCCGCAGCCATGATCGCCTCGGCGGCTCTCTTGATCTCGGCGCGGATCGCCGAGCGGCTCTGCCGCTCAGGATCACCGTGACTCCACAGGTGATTGCCCAACTCGTGCCCCGAAGCCGCGAGCGCCGCAACGATCTCCGGTTGTTGCTCAACCGCTGAGCCAAGAAGGAAAAACGTACCGCGACAGCCGTGCGCCTCGAGCGCCCGGGCAATTTCCAGAGTCCATTGCGACGGCCCGTCGTCAAAGGTCAGCGCAATAGCCGGCGGTTGGCCTGGTGCGCGAAACACCACGGGCGGAAGGCCGAGCAGGCGGTGCGCGGCTCGCCGCAGGCGCCTGAACAAGCGCACTGCAAGCCGTTTCGGTAAGCCTATGAGATTCTCGTGTTTTGAAGCCATGCTCAACTCGTTCGACCCGGCTGCCTCGCAGCGCGAAACCTGGCTCGGATTTGAATTCGGCATTGTCCACCAGATCAGGCGCTGCGTCTATCGGCAGTTAAAATGGGTTGCGAATGGGCGACAAGCGCGATTGGCAAAGGCCATAGCTGCTGTCATCCTTAAATCATGATGGGTCGGGCCAAGGCGCTCGGGTTGCGTGGAACGGACGCCTTGCTGAATTGGCGGGGCTATACGGGACGAGACCTGGAGCTCGCACGGCGCTCGATTCGGGACTGGGCGCGAGCGCGCTTGGGCCGATCGTTCATGCGTGGGTCCGTGGCAGGCCTTGCTGTCGTCATCCCTCAGGTCGGCCGTGCGGAGCTGATACCGGTGGAAGCGCCGCTGCCGCGGTTTGGTCAGATTACCGTCGAAATACTGATCTCGGCCATCAGTCCTGGGACCGAGCGCGCTCAATGGCTGCGCCGGCCGAACGCCCAGCCGACCCTGCCTTTCTATCCCGGCTATTCCGGCGCCGGACGAGTGCTCGCGGTGGGCAAGGGCGTTACCGGGATTGCCGAAGGGGACTTGGTGGCAATCCCGAGGATCGCTCATGCTTCGGTCGCGACCGTTCCAGCCAAATGGGCTTTGCGCATCCCGGAAGGAGTGCCCACCGACCAGGCCGCGCTCGTCTATTTGGCGATGATCAGCGGCTACGGGGTACGCCGGTCCGGGATTGTGGGCGGCGAATCGGTCTGCATCATCGGCGCTGGACCGATCGGCGCATTGGCGGCGCGCCTCGCACGCGCCGCTGGAGCAGGCGACATGACAATCGTTGCAAGGACTCGTCGCCATGAGGGCCTCGCCTCGGTCGTTGGAGCGGACTTCCGGCTGGCAGGGCAGGGCCTGGCCGACCGCGCGGCCGATATCGTCATCGAAGCCACGGGCGATCCGGACGCGATCGGCGCGGCGATCGCCGCAGCTCGTGACGACGGCACGATCGTGCTGCTCGGCTCACCGCGAGGAATTTCGAACGCGGTTCCGATCGTTGAACTGAAGCGGCGTCGATTGCGCCTCGTTGGCGCCCATATCAGCGCTCTCGCGGTCGAAGCGAAGCGTGGCGGCGGAGATCCCTTCGCCGAGCTCGGAAAGATCTTTCTCGATGGTTTGAGAACCGGAGCCATTCGCGCCGACGACCTTGCCGGTGAGGCGGTCGATCCGCGAGAGATCGGCTTGATGTACCGCAGGCTCGCCGAGGGCTCGCTGGATTCGGCTTACCTCGATTGGAGCCGAATTTCCCGAGCAGAACGTGCGCAGCGCCGCGGCTTCCTGGCGGCGCCTCGATTGCCGCGGATGACATCCTCGGTGCAGCGGCAAGCATCGCCTGCCGTTCCCACGATTCCACAGCCGCTGCGATTCGCAGTCGTTGGTTGCGGTGACATAGGGCTCAGCAATGCGCGAGCGATCTCGCGCTCGAGCAACGCCGAGCTGGTCATCGTCCATGACTCGGTCCCGGCGCTCGCGGAAGCGGTGGCGAACCGGCAAGGCGGAACGGTCGTGCCGACGCTCGAACAGGCGCTGGACAAAAACCTCGTCGACGCCGTCTTCCTATCCGTGCCTCATGATCTCCACGCATCAATGATCGCCGAGGCCGCAGACCGCGGTCTTCATATTTTGATCGAAAAGCCGCTCGCGGTCGACATGCCCTCGGCTGAAGCGGCCGTCCATGCGGCGAAGGCCGCAGGCGTCGCGTTGTCGGTCTGTTTTCCGTACCGCTACGAAGCGGCCCCTGCCGCTGCGATTGAGTTGGTCCGCGGAGGAGCTCTTGGGGAACTTCGCGGAGCGTCAGTCACGTTCCACGCCGACAAACCTCAATCCTACTGGCACGGCGGTTTTTCGGGGCGCTCGACTTCCGACTGGAGGATGAGCGCCGAACGCTCGGGCGGGGGCGTCATGATCATGAACATGACTCATTTCATCGACCTTCTAAGGCACATATCCGGAAGCGAGATCGCGGAGGTCTTTGCAGTCGCCGAAGTCCGCCCGGGCCAGGAGGTTGAGGACCAGATCGCGGTGACGGCGCGGTTCGACGGCGGCGCGGTCGGCACGCTGGTGGGTTCGGCGAGCAGCCGAGGCATTCCTCAATCCCGCATCGAGATTTGGGGTGAGCACGGAACCGTCGAGCTCGGAGCGAAATCCCGGATCTACACGGAACGTGCGCTGTCCGGATTGCTGACGGCACGCTGGAATGAGTTGCCGGGCGAGGAGATCGACGTACGGCGGATCTTCGTCGAGCGATTTGCCGCCGCAGTTCTCGAAGGACGGGAGCCGGACGTTAGCGCAAGGGATGGGCTGGCAGTGCAGGCGTTCGTTGACGCCGTCTACCGCTCGGTCGCGAGCGGCCGACCCGAGGCTGTCGCTCCAGTGAGTAGGTCTGCGTGAACGCCCCCGACATTCTCGCCGCGCTTCCGGACGCTAGCGGCCGTATCGAAATCGTTGGCGAAGGCCCTCTCGCCGATGAACTTCGAACGCGGCTCGGTGATCGGGCTCAGCCGCATCCCGATGCGCCACCATCGGCAGTCATCGAGACCACGGGCGCTACAGCCGCGATCGTTTCAGCTCTGCGGCGCGTGGAGGATCTCGGCACTGTGGTGCTCGCTGGGCCACATGCATCGAAAACCGTGGCGCTCGACCTTTATTCGGACGTTCATGTGCGCGGACTGACGATCATTGGTGTTAGGTAGCGGGCGGGACTGCCGCGCTTGGAGGGTCGCTCGGCGTTTTCGGGCGCCACACGCGAATGCCCCGCACATCCCAAATGAGCACGTGCGCCGCGCCCGCGGCGGCGTCGAGCGGCCGGCCCAGGGACGTGACAAGCCAGCCATCGCTCGGCACATGGCCGGAGTCGGCGGGAAGGATGCGCCTACTGAACCTCTCACCGAAAAGCGGGGAAACGAAACGCACCGGGGTCGCGTCCAGATCTACGACGATGGTGGCGTCCTCCGGGATTTCGTCGAGAAACGCATATTCTTGGTGGACGAGGCGCCCGAGCGAGCGATCTTCCTGCGGCTTGCCGATCAAGTCCACGACTTCGGTCGACGGGATATCCGCGGCCCCGGCCTGCGGATCCACGGCATGGGTCGTCAAATAAACGCCGGCGGTCGCGAGGACGAGCGCCGATGTCCGCAGTGCCACCCGCAACCACGGCCAGGGTGCCCTCGCTATCGCCCAGGCGATGGCGATGCAGCCGAGAGCGGCAAGCGGCAGGGTGAATCGGGCCCACCATTTGTAGGGTTGGAGAAGGAATACAATCAGTACGACAGTGACCGGAATTAGCGCCAAACTGCGTCGCCGGACGAGAAGCGCGACCATAACCGCAAGCAAAGGCAGCCCGAGCCAAACCCAGAGTGGGCCAAGCCCGCCGAAGCGCTGCTGGTAATCGATTGAACCTTGATTCCAGAATTTGAGGTCGCTTGCCCAATTCAAAGCGACGGTGACGGGCCATGGGGCATTCGCTCCGACGGGCGGTACGGTCAGCGTCTCACCGACATCGATCGGTCCGTTGAACAGCGTCTTACCGAACAGCCGGACGGTGAAAGGATAGAGCGGGTTTCCAGTAGTCGCGAGATTGCGGATGTACCACCAGCCGCCGACCACGGCGCCGGCAAATGCTCCGCCGGCGAGCCCCTTGATCGCCGACGCCGGCCTTGCTCGGCCGGTCCGGACCGCAATTACCGACGCGGCTATCGCCGCCGCGAAGAGTGCGATCGCCCACAGCGGACCGATGCCCTTCGTACCGAGGACCAAGCCGGCCGCTAATCCGGCGACCAGCAACTGCTGAGCGGCGCCGGTCTCGGCATAGCGCGTCAGCGCATAGAGCGCGGAAAGCACCAATGCCGCGAGCGTGAGATCGACATAGTTTGTCGGCGCTTGCGCAAGCACGACCGGAGTCAGCGCGAACAAAGCGCCGGCAGCCGCGGCCGACGAGCGGGCTAAGCCGACAATGCGCGCGATCCCGGCGGTGGCAGCGGCACCGAGCAAGACGAAGGGCACCTGAACCAGGCCGACGAGTGAATTGTCGTGCAGGAGAACGACGGGAAAGCCCACGAGGAGCTCGGGAGTGAACGGATAAAAGGCGCAGCAGCGGCTGAAGGGAGATGGCCTCAGGCTGCCACTCTGTACCCAGACCGCGACAGTGGTGAGGTGATAAGTCAGCGCGTCATAGGCGTACGGGGGTAGCACAAGGGCGACCACCACTTGCCAGGCCAGTGACAGACCTGCGAGCAGCACGAGCGCAATGGTCCACGGGTGCTGCTTCCAGTCGGCGAAGACGCCGGTCCAACGGATACGCGCTCCACGCCCCGACCAGCGCCGGGCCGCGGCTAGTCCCAGCAGTGCCCAGGAGCCCAGCAAGATCAGCAGGGTAGCCGGCTGCAGCAGACCCGGAATTCCCGCCGCGAGCATGGCAGCGGCCACGCCCGCCGGTGCGACGACACCGAACGCGATCACCGCATCCAGGCGTGACTTCGGCCTGAGCAACAGCGTTGAGCAAGTCGCGCCCGTTACGATGAATACGAGGCCCAGTGCCAAAGCCACCGGCCCGGCGAGAATGTTGGCGCTTCCCGTCAGCGCCGAGTCCAAGTGAGCCAGCTGCTGCCGACGAAATTCCAGACCGCGCCGACGATCGCGCCGGCAATCCCGGCGAGCCACCAGGTCGAGGACTGCTGGTACACGAGCGCACCGACGCCGACGTTACCGACCGCCCCGATCGAGCAAACCACGTAGAAGGTGACGAGGCCGCGAAACCATTGCCATCCCACCAGCTGCCGGTCGCGGTAGGTGAAGACGTTGTTGACAGCGAAGTTGAAAGTCATCGCGCCGACGACGGCAATCGTCTGGGCTGTCGCGAATGGCAGGAGGAGCGCTTTGAGAGCGAAGTCGAGCAGTCCCAGATGGACCAGCAATCCTACTGCGCCAACCGCACCGAACATCAGCAGCTTGGGCGGAATCCATCGTCCGACCAGCTTGTCGAGAAGAAGTTCGAGATATTCCAGCTCGACCGCATGGTCGAGCTTGCTCTCCCCGGCCAACCGGGCTCCGAATCGATACGGAACTTCGGTGACCCTCAGTCGGGCCGGCGACGACGCAAGAATATCCAGCAGGATCTTGTAGCCGAGGCTGGACAGTCGCGGCCGCGCGGCCAGCAGAGTCTCCCGCCGCACCGCGAAAAGGCCGCTCATGGGGTCGCTGCAATCGGTCTTGAGAAGACGGGCCGCTGCCCACGTGGCGGCGCGGCTGATGCGCCGGCGGGTCTCATCCCAGCCATCGGTAGACCCGCCCTCGCGGTAACGCGAACCCACGGCCACGTCCGCCTCGCCATCAAGCAGCGGTCGAACAAGCTTCGGCAGGATCGTTTCGTCATGCTGGAGATCGGCGTCGATCACGGCGATGACGGGACTCGTCGATGCGAGCGAGCCTTCCACGACTGCCGAAGCGAGGCCGCGTCGCCCGAACCTTCGAATCAGGCGTATCCGGCGGTCGAGCTGCGCGATTTCCTCGATCCGCTCCGGCGTTCCGTCGGTGGACGCGTCGTCGACGAATATGAGCTCCCAGCGGAAATCATCCATCGCCTTTTCAATTGCATGGAGCAGCGCATCGATGTTGCCGCGCTCGTTGAGGGTTGGAACCACCAACGTCAGCTGTAACGGTAAGGCGTTCTCGGCGCTTGTCCGCGAGTCCTTTGCGCAGCCCGAATAAGGCATCCGAACACCCCCGATTGCAGTCGATGATCAAAGTGCCGGATTGCGTCAATACGGAACTTATTGAGATTGAAGAGAAGTTGTCCCATTCTGAGCATGCGGTGAAAGCACCGAGATTCCGGGAAAGCGGCGCTCGATATCTGTTATTTCGTCGTCGTAACGCACTCGCAGATTATCCGCGTCCTCTCCGGCGAAGGCGGAAAATGCGGGACGGTCCGGCCCCTTCGGAAACATCGATGCGATCTGCTTGACGCGCGATCGAATCTCGTTCGCGCCATGAGTCGCTCCCAATTCGTGCAATGCCTCGACCGCGTCGGCCGACAAGGACTCCCTGAGCCGTCCTGTCGGCTTGCCTACGAGGTCCGCTCGACCGGCCGTGAGCGCTCCGAAAACGTCATCCTCAAGAGAGGTGAAGTCCTCATAACGCCAGATCGTCACGCTTTCTGCGCCGACGAGTTCGACCAAGGTCGCGATCACGTCGATCCAGCTGAACTGCGCCAGATTGACCCGCGAAAGGTAGGAACGTGCGTCGACGAAGGGATTGTGACGGATGTACTCACAATAAATGGCCGACGCGAACTCGTCGTACGACCGCACGGCGAAATAGATTTTCACGGGATTCGGTTTCAGTCGTCGAACCAGCGCGCCAATGCGCGCCCGACGTCGTCCGTAGAATATTTTGGTACCGCGCGACGGCTTCAACCCGCCGATCATATTCTCGTCCGAGAGAATGATCCTCTCGCAATCGCGATATTCGTCGAGAAGGCGCCTGGTAACGCTGGCGAGACCCAAACCCGCAAGATCGAGCCGCCGAGTGAGGGTTGACCGAATTCGATCCAGCGGCGGGTAACCCACCCCATTGGCGCGCAAGGGCTCGCGACTTTGATCCAGGGCCTTCTGGACGTAGGTCGTGGCCGTCTTGTGCGCGCCGACATGCAGTGCGATCAACATTGTCGCGTCCGCCGATTGCGCGGACGGCGCTCAGCCGACGGGCCGCATGCCGCAGCGTACGCCATAGATGCCCCTCCCTCGCTGTACCATTTTGAATAAGCGCAAAAATCTGGGATTGAAACTCGCTACAATAGCCGTGCATCATTGAGCTCGGGCGCGGGGGAATAGCATTTGAGCGAACGGATCGAAGGCGGTGGCAACGCTCCGCAACGACGGGGCGCCGACACATTCATCGTGAGCTCGACGAAGAGCGCAAAGACGCGTCACTTCGTCGCGCTGGATGGCATGCGCGGAGTCGCGGCGATCGCGGTCGTCAGCCTGCACGCGAAGCCGTTTATCGGCGGCCCATACCTCCCCAACGGCTCGCTCGCGGTCGACCTGTTCTTCCTTCTCAGCGGCTTCGTGATGACCCACGCTTACGGACGGCGTCTCGACGAAGGGCTCTCGGTATTCGGCCTGCTCGCGATCCGCTTCGTTCGACTTTCACCGCTCTACTTCATCGGCGCGCTGCTCGGCACCCTGGTTGCAATCCTCGATATTGCCACGGGCCGATGGGAACTCGGTGGCGCAGCCACAGCGTTCGCGTTCGTCTCGGTCTGGATCATGATGCCCTCGCCGATACCCGACAGCGGTGACGAGCTCTTCTTTATCAACGGTCCGCGCTGGTCGCTTTTCTACGAGGATGTCGTGAACCTCTCGATGGCGTTGCTATGGAGCTTCTTTCGGAGCAACCGGCGGTTGATTGCCGCGGTGATTGTGTTCGCGGTCGTTCTCATTGCGTGCATGGCCTACCATCATACGTACGAGCTGGGCTGGAATAGCGAGACGTTCTTCGCAGGATTCCCCAGAGTGGCGTTCCCGTTCTTCGCGGGAGTCCTGATCTACCGATTGAATGCGGCAGTGCCCAAGGTCACGCGCTTCGCGAACCTGTTGCCCTTGGTCCTGATCCCAATTTTCGCATGGAAGACCGACCACGCAGTTCGATACGCGCTGTTTTGCATCATGGGGGCATTTCCGCTGCTGCTGCTCTTGGGAGTGCGCTATCAACCGCCATCCGCTCGCTTTTGCCGCTTCCTCGGGGATGTATCCTATCCGCTCTATGTCATTCACGTTCCCGTCTTGGGGTTCGTTGGATGGGCCCTTGAACGCAACGGCCTTTCGCCGGCCTCAATGGGACGCGTCGGCGGCATGCTTGTGCTGGCGGCGCTGATCGCGGTGAGCTGGCTATTGGCCAAGACCTACGATCCTGCGGTCAGAGCCTGGCTCGGTCCGAAGGTCCTTCCGCTCGCTGGCGTGCACCGAAGGCCCGCCTTCGGCCCGGCATTACCCAGCGCAGCGCCAATTAGGACCGAATGAGCAGATAGACCGCCAGGACCGCGGTCCAAGATGCAATCGCCAAGGCGATGATGATGGCGAGACGTGAATTCCGGGGCAGCTTGTCGGTCTCAGTTGGATAAGCAGGCTCGGAGGACTGCGCGCCGGTGCGGCGCTCCTGCCCGGCGTAGCTTTGCAGCAAGGCGGCGCTTAGCCCGGCTTTCGACAGCGGTGACTGGAACTCGCAGCCGAAGAACTCGTCCCGGCTCCAGACGACCGTCGCAGCCTGCGGGCCGACTTCCGGAAGTTGGATTTCGAGTATCGTTCCAACGTCGATGACGGCCTCAGTCTGAATGAGCAGGCCCGAAGCCGAAATATCATGGATGAGCACCGGGGCGCCGTTTCCCGAGCTCGTCGAGCCCGGCACTCGAAGCTTCAGCACGCGTCGGTCGGAGTTCCGACGATCAACCTTACGTCCACTGGGTTCGAGCTGCGCTGAAA
>JBKPOR010000021.1:0-12651 GCA_046765675.1 Pseudomonadota bacterium | reverse complement strand
CGTTAATGCAGGCATCCTTACTGCACGCGATACTAAGGACATATCAACTTACACGGAATACTATCTAAAACCACTGAATAGCTCTTGTCGCGAAAGATTGGCGGGCGTTATTGCTGCTGATGACAACCTTGTCGCAAACGTTGGTCAAAAGGGACTGACGGATGCTGTCGTGCAGGTCTTCAGATATTTTACACGAGCAGACGTAGCGGCTGCGCCATCGAACCTGGAAGATCGGCTCGAGCACGTTTCGGTCGAGGACTGGAAATTGGCCATTCAAGGCTCAAAACAAGCGCTGCTAGAGGCAATACACTTAGCTTCGCGTCAGTTTAGGATGGGGACCCATTCGAAACTCTGCGACGCCCTTTGTGCCTCTCTACCCATCCCCGCGGGGCTGACTAAGACTGGAAAGGAGCGCTGGGTATCATTGTACGAGCTCCTAACACCCCCCGCAAAACGGAAGGTTTTAGAAACGGTCCTTAAGATTGCTGTTGAGAATGGGAATGAGGTTGTATCCACCCTCAACCTTTTCGGTCGCGAGATTATGGAAAAGGACGCACTGGGATTCGCGAGCGTAGACGCCGACGCGCTTGTACTTTCATTGATACCAATGAAGGCGGGTCGAACGTGGCTCGAGGTTTATGCGAGATCGGTGCAGACCGGGCTTAATCGCCTTTCTCGGAAACAGCGTACCGCCTTGCGCGACAGCCTGAGAGAGTTGGAAAAGGACAAGCGCGGCGACCGTGGCGTCTGGGCTCAACGGATGCTTCGGACATGGAATTTGTAACCTGCCGTGGCCCGCCACTTCTGACAATCTCGTGCTTTCCCCGTGCTTGCTGTTGGTTGCTCGCGGACCACGTATCTTTAGAAGTGTCGGCTAACGTGTTGAAAAAAATGGTGGAGCCGAGGGGGATCGAACCCCTGACCTTCGCAATGCCATTGCGACGCTCTCCCAGCTGAGCTACGGCCCCACGTCCTTCGCGCCCTTAGGCGATGTTTTCCCACCGGGAAACGGGAAAATAAGCGCGGCTTTGGCGATGTCTAGCCTTCGTCGTCCTCGCCCGCCGTCTCGACCCCCAGGTCCGCGTCCCCGGTCTCAAGATCGACCTCTTCGTCGGCGCTGATCTCTTCATCCTCGTCGACCGCCAGATCCTCCGCCTCGAGTTCATCATCCGGGGCCGGCTCCTTGACGACGGGCGCGGCTGCTTCAAAGGCAAGCGGCTGTTTCGACTTCAACACCGGCTCCGGGATCCAATCCGTCCCGCAACTGATGCAGTGAACGGGATCTTCGGTTCCGAGATCGTAGAAGCGGGTCGAGCACTTGGGGCAAGTGCGCTTGGTGCCCCATTCGGGCTTCACCATGAGGGTTCCATCTCCAGTAGAATGTTCTTCGTCGCGGACTTCGTCCGGCGTTCGGCGGGGCGCCTTGCCATAGGGATATGGCGCTGTCAAAGCGCCGCAACAAGATGGCCAGGGACCGCGCTCCGACCGACAATCTCGTCATCGCAGTCGACGGACCCGCTGCGAGCGGCAAGGGGACCATCGCTCGCGCCCTCGCCAAGCATTTCGGCTTACCTCATATGGACACGGGTCTCCTGTACCGTGCGGTGGCGCTGAACCTGTGGCGTTGGGGCGGCGATCCGGGCAACGAGTTCGAGGCCCTGCGTGCGTGCGACAATCTCGGCTTTGACGCTGACGACCCCGAGCTGCGGAGCGAACCCGTATCGAAGATTGCGTCGCGCATTTCGGCTTATCCCACGGTCCGCGCCGCCCTGCTCGAGCGCCAGCAGGACTTTGCCTGCCAAGTCGGCGGTGCGGTGCTGGACGGACGCGACATCGGCACGGTGATCGCGCCCAACGCAACGGTGAAGCTCTTCGTCACTGCAGCCGCCGAAGTCCGTGCCCAGCGCCGAATGCGCGAGCTCATGGCGCGGGGCATGCCCGCTCATTACGAAGACGTGCTCACCGACATTCGCGCCCGCGATGAACGTGATTCCGGCCGCGCTGTCGCCCCTCTCAGGCAGGCGGCGGATGCAATCCTGCTCGATAGCAGCGAGCTCGACGTCGAGCAGGCAATCGCCGAAGCGTTCCGACTGGTCGAGGAGCGTATCGCCGCCGGTTAAGCCCCGCAGCGGCCCTTCGGAAGATTGCCGTTCGGACGTCCACTTCCCCGGCATGGGCGAAACTGTCCGGTTCGCTAACGTAGGATAATATAAACTTCTCTCTGACATGACATCGAGGTGGCTAACCAAGACTGGAAAATCCGAGTGCGGCGCGCAAGAAAACAGGCTGTCAGCATCGCTAGCAGCCATCTCATCACGACTTGCGCGACCGTCGCGGCCTTGTTGCTGTTCGTGGGTCTCGGTAGCCGCATCTTGCCGCCCGCGATGCTTGGGGCCTCGCTACCCGATTCCAGCAGCGGGCTTGAGATTGCCTTCCTGTTGAATATCGCAATCATCCTGTTCGGTTGGCGGCGTTCGAAGGACCTCAGGCAAGCGCTCGATGCCTATGAGGAAGCGGAGCGCGCGGCGCATCGGAACGCGAATACCGATCCGACGACGGGGCTCGCCAACCGCCGCGAACTCATGCGCTCGCTTGGCGAAACCCTTGAAGCAAAGTCGAACGGCGTTTTGCTTCTTCTGGATCTCGATCATTTCAAGCGCGTCAACGACCTCCACGGACACCTGGCAGGCGACAAGATGCTGCAGTACGTCGCCGATGCCATCACCGCTTCCGCAACCGAAAGGTCGTGCTGCGCGCGCATTGGTGGCGACGAGTTTGCAATCCTTCTCGACAGCGCCAACGCTTCCGCGGGCGAGGACGTCGCCACGTCCATCCTGTCCCGCCTGGCCACGCCGCTGCTCGTCGGGGGCGCCAACATCCAGGCTTCGGCATCGATCGGCCTTGCGCAAATCGACCGGTCGCAGAGCGAAGAAGACGTTCTGCGCCAAAGCGATGTCGCGCTCTACGCTGCAAAGAGCGCAGGCCGGAACGGCTTCGCCTGGTTCGATAAACAGCTCGAGGAGGAGCTCACCGAGCGACTGAAGCTCGAGGAGGAGATTCGTAATGGCCTCCAGAAGGGCGAGTTCGTTCCCTTCTTTCAACCGCTGATCGACCTCGCGTCGCGTGAACTCGTCGGCTTCGAAGCGCTTGCCCGCTGGCGATCGCCGACCCGCGGTTTCATGGAAGCGGAAGCATTCATCGAGGCAGCCGAGCGCACCGGGCTTATCGCACCGCTGACGATGCAGATCATGGAGGAAGCGCTAACCGAGGCGCGCGATTGGCCCGCCCACCTCAAGATCGCGGTCAACATTTCGCCGGCGCAATTTCGCGACCGCACGCTGGCCGAACAGGTCATGAAGGTTCTCGCGAAGACAGGCTTTCCCTCGCACCGGCTGGAGGTCGAGATCACCGAAGCGTCGCTGCTTGAGGATCGCGATCAGGTGCTGACCATCGTCCAGAGCTTGAAGAACGTCGGAGTCACGATTTCGCTCGACGATTTCGGTACCGGCTATGCGTCGCTTGCGCAGGTCAACAACCTGCCGATCGACCGCATCAAGATCGACAAGAGCTTCATCAGCACGATGGTGAAGAGCGAGCAGACCGCGGCAATCGTCGATACTATCGCAAGCCTTGGTCACACTCTCAGCGTGCCGATTACCGCGGAGGGGGTCGAGTCCGAGCAAATCCGCAGCGAACTGGAGAAGTTCGGCTGTTCGGAAGCGCAGGGCTGGCTGTTCGGCCGCGCCGTGTCCGCCGATACCGTCCGCACCTTCCTCGACATGAAGGAAGCGCACGGGAAGTCGGATGAAACGCCGCCGTCGAAGCCCGAGGACGCCACTCGCTTCACCCCGCGCATTGCGCGGCGCTGAACGCCCTTCTCGATCGATTGACTGATTAGTTGCCGGTGCTGGCGGCCGTTCGCGCGACCTCTACAGGCGCGGCGGCGAACACGGGCCTTCCATCGATATTCCCCGGCGGCGAATAGCGGCAGATCAAATAATCCCAATCAGCGGCGAAGATCGCGCAGCCGACATGGGTCGTGGTCGGCCATACCATCTGGGTGTAGTGCGCGACGTCTTCCCAGCGGCCAGTAGCGCTTACGGCTGGAAAGATCCCTGGCTGGATCATCCTTTTCTCGGCACCCCACAATCCCACGAGCTGCTCGGGCGTCATCGTGCCGTGCCATGCCCTCGCCAGGTTCTCGCGTTGTCCCGGCCTGTTTTCGCGCGGTGAATGGGCGAGCTGGTGCAGACGGGCGAGGGTCGGTCCGTAGGATGCCGCCGACGCCGCTAGATATGGATCCCAGGAAAGAGGCGGGCTTCCGACCGCTGCTCGCTCGCGGTTGTGCGCCTCGAGCAGCCGGGTGGTGAGCTCGGCGGCTGCCCCGGCGAACTTCGGAGCCGGAGGAAGCTTGGCGAACGGGCCTTGCGCGGCCGCGGGCGCGGCCAACGACAGCCAAAGCACAGCAGCTGCGAAGGTCCCTCGGTTCATGGGACGCATCGTGCACTGTCGCGCCTAACAGCCGCTCACTGCCAATGGTTAATGCGCGCGCATGCAGTGCTCGGACGACAGAAAAGAACCACGCAATCAATCTCTTGACTCAAGGGTTAACCAAGCGGAGCCTGTCTTTAGGGTCCCCTGCAGTCGTGGGCGACCCCAGAAAAAGCGCGGTTTTCCGCGCTCAGTCAGGGGCGAGTAAATGAAATTTGCAAATCGAGTCGCGCTTGCCGCGACTGCCGCATTGATCGCGGTGGTTCCCGCAAGCGCCAATCATAGTTGGGGCGGATATCATTGGGCCGGGGACGGCCAGAACGTCACGATTAAAGTGAATACCGCAATTGCAACGAAATGGGGTGCCTCGGTCGCAACTTCGATTTCCGACTGGAATCAGTCGACCGAACTCACGCTGAACACTCAAACGTCATCCCGCGACCCAAAGAAGTGCAGCCCGATCGCCGGGCAGATTCTTGTTTGCAACGCGGCTTATGGCCGGCGCGGCTGGCTCGGAATCGCGTCAATCTGGCTGTCCAGCGGGCATATCAGCCAAGCCACGACGAAGCTCAACGACAGCTATCACGATTCTGCGCCCTATAATTCGGCGGGGTGGAGAGCCTTGGTCGCGTGCCAGGAAATCGGCCACGACTTTGGTCTCGATCACCAGGATGAGACGTTCAACAACGTCAACCTCGGCACGTGCATGGACTATACCAATGCGCCGGACGGCGGAGTGGTGAACGGCTTCAACTATGGGCCGGCCAATCGGCACCCGAACGCGCACGACTATCAGGAACTGAATACCATCTACAATCACGACGACGGCTTCACGACCGCCACCGCTTCAACCAACTTCGGCATTCGCCAAGTCGGCAAGGCAGTGCCGCAAGGCCTGCCCAGCGCGGGCATCGGGGACAGCCCAGCCGAATGGGGACGTGCCATTCATCGCGACAGCCTCGGCCGTCCGGACGTGTTCGTGAAAGACTTCGGCGACGGCCACAAGGCGCTCACCCACGTTTTCTGGGCGATCGGCGAAGGGCCCCGGAACTAACGGTCAACCGCGCTCATTGATTCCGTGTGAGCGCGGTCAGACCATTGTTAGGTACTGCTGCAATTCTGGGTGGCGCGCTCCTTGGCGGGTGCGCCGCCCACGACTCCGCGCGAGTTAGTCCGTCGGCCGCACAGCCCCAAGCGTCGATCCTGGCTTCGTCAAAACCCGCTGCCGGATCGATTGTCTCGGCGCCAGTCGATGAGGTTTTGCTCCATTTCAACCCGCCGGCGCGACTCGACGAAGTCACGATAAACGGACCGGGCGGTACGATGCCCATGATGATCCATGCAGTCGGAGAGGTCGCGGACTATTCGATCCCATTGGCGGGTCTCGACGCCGGAACCTATACCTTGGTTTGGCGGGCGACGAGTGCCGGCCGCTCGCACTCCGGCAGCTTCGTCTTTTCGGTGCGCGACTGACAAAAGAAAAGCGGCGGCGCGTTTCCGCACCGCCGCTTCCCTCTCTCTCAAACGGGCTTAGAGCGCGTTCGAAACGTTATTGAAGGTCGTGCCGAGCTTCGTCCCGATGTTCTGCATCGCGGTGATAGCTGCAACAGCAATAAGAGCGGCGATCAGACCATATTCGATGGCGGTCGCGCCCTTCGAGTTCTTCAGAAGCTTAAGAAACTTGGCCATCTCTGGTCTCCCTAAGGGCTCTGTAATTGAGGAAACTTTTCCCCACCTGCGCAGACCACAGCCCCGCGTAGGATGTCAGGAAATTAAGATTTGCTGGTTGAGAATCCGTTAAGATGCCGGGTTTCCGGCGATTAACTAATAAATGAGCCGAATTCGGGCGGATTCAGCGCCCGTCGATCATCTCCGCGATCATATTGCCGATCTCGCGCAAATCCTTGGCCGCGTCGCTCCAATCGTCGGGCAGCGGGCTTTTCCTGGCGGGCTCCCGCCGCTTCTCGGGAGCCCGGAATTCGGGCGGTAGAGGCGGACCTCGGCGGTGGTCGATGGCAAGTGCGCTGACCATGAAATTGCGCCAGATCTGGGCCGGCACGGTACCCCCGCTGATCCTCCCCAGGCTCTTGTTGTCGTCGCGCCCGACCCACACCCCCACGACCAGGTCTCCGGCAAAGCCGATGAACAAGGCGTCGCGATTCTCCTGCGTCGTGCCCGTCTTGCCGAAGGTCGGGGTCCACAAGGCCGCCCGCCGGCCTGTGCCGTTGTTCGCCGCAGCGTAGAGCAGATCGAGCATCGGAGCCTGGTCGCGCCGGCGATCGAGAGAACCGGCGGAAAAAAACAACGAGCCAAGGCCCTCATCCTGGCTGAGGGGCAAACCGCGGGCAGCGATCGGATAACGGCCGCTCAGCACTGCGGCATAAGCGGACGTAAGCTCAAGCAGACTGACCTGCGCGGTTCCAAGCGCGAGACTCGGCTTGTCCGGCAGGGGGCTGCTAATCCCGAGATCGCGCGCGGCACGGATCACATTGCCGCGCCCGACGGCTTCCGACAGGCGCACGGTCGCCGCATTGCTCGATCGCGCAAAGGCCTCGCGCACGGTGATCTTTCCGCGGTAGACGCCGTCATTGTTCACGGGCGTCCAGCCGCCAATCGTGATGGGCTCGTCCTCGATCGGGCTGTCGGGGGTCCAGCCCGCGCGCAAGGCAGCGAGATAGACGAACAGTTTGAACGCCGATCCAGGCTGTCGCTGGGCCTGGACCGCGCGGTTGAACGGTGAATTGCTGTAGCTCTTGCCCCCAACCATCGCGACGACCTCGCCGTCGGGGCGCATCGCGACCAACGCAGCCTGGGCATCGCCGATCGGGGCGCGGCTAACTGCCCGGACCGCGAGGCGCTGCAAATCCCAGTCGAGGGTGGTCTTGACCTTAACTTCCCCGAAGTCGGCATCGAACGCCTGGTTCGCGGCTGGAGTGACCCAGTCGGCGAAATAGGTGCCGCTCGGAATGCGCGACTGTCTACCGACCGGCCGGGCCGGGCTGGTCGAGAGCGCCTGCTTGCGGCTGATCGCGCCCGTCTCGGCCATTGTCTGGAGCACGAGCTTCGAGCGACCCTGGGCGGCCTTGAGATTGTGGGTCGGGGCGAGGCGCGAGGGCGCCTGGACCATTCCGGCGAGCATCGCCGACTGGGCCAACGTCAGCTGGTCGGGGTCGCGATCGAAATAATGATGCGCGGCGGCGCGCAGTCCGTAGACTCCGTCGCCGAAATAGACGCTCGACAGATAGCGCGAGAGGATTTCCTTCTTCGTCAGCCAGGCCTCGAGCCAGAAGGCGATGATGACTTCCTGCGCTTTTCGACGGATCGTTCGGTCGCTCGACAGGAAATTGGTCTTGGCAAGCTGCTGGGTGATCGTGCTCCCGCCCTGGCGAACCCCGCCGCCGCGCATGTTTGCGACGATCGCGCGGCCAATGCCTCGCGGGTCGATGCCCCAATGGCCGTAGAAGCGGCGATCCTCGATGGAGACGAATGCCGCGGAAGTAAGGGGTTTGAGCTGGTCGACTTCGACGGGCGCCTCCTTGAGCGCTCCTCGCCGCGCTATCGGATGGCCGTCGGCCGACACGAGCAGAAGGGCAGGATCGTCCAACGGCTCGAGGGCTCGCGACAGCGGCGCAGTGACAATCAGCCAGGCGAGCAGGACCAAGAGCAGGGCCGAGATGGCGTAAAGCCACAGAACCCAGCGCGGGCGTTTCGCTCCGACGGACTGCTGCTCCGTCGGCGGCCCGGCATCGGCTTGGTCCGACGCAAAGGGATCCGGAAGCTCCTCGACCGGCGCTCCGCCGCGACTCCAGATCCCGTCCCTTTCAGCCACCCTCATCCTCACGGACTCGCTTAAGTGCTTTATATTAGTAAGACACTCCAACTGATATATCCAGACGCTTGCTGAACCAAGGCTTGAGGTTAAACAGCGCCATGCGTCGCCGTGTCTTAAGCCTCACTCTTCTGGCCGGTTTCTCCCTTCTGCTCGGCGCCTGCCCACAGCGACAGGAAGGCGCGGTACGAGTCACCGTCATCGGCGCTGCAGCGAAAGTGCGCGATCCCGCTGCCACTGTCCTTTCGGCGCCCGACGCGGTTCTGATCGGTACGGTCGGCCAGGGCCTCGTCCGGTTTGACGCGGCCGGCAACATCGTTCCGGGGCTCGCCGAACGGTGGAACGTCAGCGACGACGGACTGAGCTACATCTTTCGCATCGCCTCAACCGATTGGCCCGGCGGACGAAAGATTACGGCGCAACAGGTCGCGAGGATCCTGAAGCGGTCGATTTCGGAATCGAGCATCAATCCATTGAAGGACACTGTCGGCGCGGTCGACGATATCGTCGCGATGACCGATCGCGTGATCGAAATCCGGCTGAAGGCGCCACGGCCGAATCTGCTCAGCGTGCTTGCCCAGCCTGAATTCGCAATCGTTCGCAACGGGACGGGTACCGGTCCCTTCCAGGTCGATCCAAGACAAGGCGGACCCGGGAAATTGCGGCTGACACGCGAAATCGAGTCGGCCGACGAGGAAACGACGCGGCGCGACGAAGTGGCTCTGAATTCGGAGCCGGCCCAGCAGGCGATTCGCGATTTTGCAGCCGGCGACACGGACCTCGTCCTTGGCGGCACGTTCATCGATCTTCCCTATGCGCTGCGAGTGAAGCTGCCGCGGGGAAGCCTTCGCTTCGATCCGGCCTCCGGGCTGTTCGGACTCATCCCGTCTCGCCCGGGAAGTCCACTCGACGACGTGGGCGTCCGCCAACTGCTAAGCCAGGCGATCGATCGTGACGCTTTGGTCGATGCGCTGCGCGTACCCGGGCTTGCCGCTCGCACCACGGTGCTGGAGGCGGGTCTCGACGGGCTGCCCAATCCGACTCCGCCGCCGTGGGCTCGGACAGCCCTTGCCGACCGGCGGGCGTCCCTCGCCGCGGAATCGGCCCGGCAGTTCGGGCAGGAAAAGCCGACGATCCGTGTCTACCTCGCCGATGGGCCGGGCAGCGACATCCTGTTCAACCGGCTGATAATCGACTGGGGCGCGATTGGGATAAACGTCGAGCGCGCGAAGAACCCCTTGGCTTCCGACGCCAGAATCGTCGATTCGGTGGCACCATCGACCTCACCGGCCTGGTTTCTCCGGCAGTTTCGTTGCCGGGTGGCTCCCCTGAGCGACGCTCAGGTGGATGAGTTGCTGGGCGCGGCCCGAGAAGCGCTCGTTCCCGCGCAGCGTTACGCGCTCCTGGGCCAGGCCGCGGCAAGGATCGATGAGATGCAATTGTTCATCCCTCTCGCCGCCCCCGTCCGCTGGTCGCTCGTCTCGGATCGGATCCAGGGCTTCGCCGGGAACCGCTACGCCCGCCATACGCTGACTGATCTTGAGCAGAAGCTGAACCCGGGAACGTCGTGACGCCGCCTGACAAACGTTTGACCCTCCCCAGCCTGGAAACGGATGCTGCCTCGGTTCGGCAACGCGTCGAAGCGATGGAAAAGCTGCTTGAGCGGCTGTTCGTCATTCCCGGGACAAACCGAACAATCGGACTCGATGTCATCCTCGACCTGGTCCCGGTCGTCGGAGACATCGCCGCGGCCGCGCTCGGCGCCTACATCGTCTGGGAAGCCAAGAATCTCGGAATGTCGAAATGGCAGATAAGCCGCATGGCGGGAAATGTTGGCGTGGACTGGCTGTTAGGCCTCATCCCGTGGGTCGGCGCCATTCCGGATTTCTTCTTCCGGTCGAACACACGCAATCTGAAGATGATCAAGCGCCATCTCGACAAACATCATGCCGGTACCGCGACGATCGAGGCGGAAGCGACCAAAGCTCAATAGCGCCGGGTTGGAATCCACTCCTGCTCGCCCTCGACTTCGTCGCTGACGGGGCGGCCGTAGCGGTCGGTGGCAGGTCGATACACGAAGCGCTGCTGGACCAGCCTGCAAGTCAAAGCGTCAAGCTCCGGCACTCCGCTCGATCGCGTCACCGCGCAGCGCGTCACCCTTCCGTTGACTCCGACCGTGAACAGGAAGCCAACAGTGCCGCCGATGCCTGCTTCGCGAAGATGGCGGGGAACGTCGCGAGGAGTGATTTCGCCGGCAATCTGCTCGAGGTCGGTTCCGCCGCCGCCGGCGTCGCCGTTGCCGTTGCCGCCAGTGCCTCCCCCCGACCCGCTGCCGAGCGCTGGTCCGCTGCCCTGGCCCCCGCCCCCTATGGGCACGGAAGGCCGGACAGGCACCAAAGGCACGATTGATGGAGGCGCGTGAGCGGACTGTGGGCCCGGCGAGCCTCCTGGCGGCGCCGGCTCCGCCTTCGGCGCGGAAGCAGCCTGCCGCGCCGGTTTGCGGTTGAGCGTGACCTTGGGCAGT
The DNA here is from genome assembly GCA_046765675.1 of Pseudomonadota bacterium. GTDB lineage: Bacteria > Pseudomonadota > Alphaproteobacteria > Sphingomonadales > Sphingomonadaceae > Sphingomicrobium. The sequence goes on along the minus strand of JBKPOR010000021.1, from coordinate 1,807 downwards.
TGGACTTCAGGCGGCGGCGGAACGACAATCTCGATCAACCGCTCCGCAATTTCGGCCGGCCTGCTGATCGTGACCTTTAAGCCGGTGAGCAAGGCCAGTCCAAGCGCGCCCTGGACAAGCGCAACGGCGGCCATCGCAAGCGCACGCTCGCGCGGCGGGAGATCACGTCGAATTTGCGCATAAGCGGGCACAGCGACGCGCCCGCGACTTGCTTAACGCCAATAGCAGCGGCGCCGGGCCGTCATGCTGCGATCTACCGCCCGCCCAGCCACTGCCCCGCCCACTGCGCCGGCCGCTGTCCCGAGCAACCCATGACCCAAGACACTGCGACCTACGAGCGCGCCGCCCACTCCGCCGGCAACGAGGCCCGTCGTGCCTCGCGAATAGCGGCAGTATCGGTGCGCATAGTGGATCCGGCCGTGATACCGGTGGTGGTGCCGATAGGTCGTCGTGTGCGCGCTGGCCGGGGCGCTAAGCGGAACTCCAGGCGACGCCAGGAGCGTTGCTGCTACCGCCATGATCGTGATGCGTTTCATCTTGATACCCCATGCGAATGTTTCGCCGTTCAAACAACTGTGTCCACAGCATGTTTCCATAAGCAACTCGGTAACGGCGAAGCGAGCCGGACCAGAGACACGCCGCGCGGGTTAATTTCACGCCGATGAACGGCATGGCGTGAGCCGGTCATCCCATGCGGGGAACGACACACCATAATTCCGTCCAAAAACCACTTTGCTAACCCAGGTTTTCCTGCTCTAAGCGCGCGCCGACCAATTCAGGAGCAGATGATGTTGAAGTATTTGGTCGTGCTGGCCGCCGTCAGCACGATGAGCGGCCCGGTGTTTGCCCAGGCGGCTCAGGGTCAGTCTCAAACGCAGGTTCAGGGCCAGGCGCAGCAGCCGGCCAAGCCGCAAACCGTCAAGAAGCGCGTGTGCCAACAGATTGACGAGAACCCCTACTCACGCCTGGGCAACCGCAAGATCTGCAAGACGATCGAGGTGCCGGTGACCTCGACGAGCGGCCAGTCGACGCAGGCACCTGCTCAGAACGACCAAAAGGGCAATTAAGACGGCTTAGTCGCCGCTGATCCGGGGGTCGATCCTGCCCGGATCGTCGATGATCGGAGTTCCGACATCGCCCTGTCCCACCGTCCGCCCGGCCATTTCGAGCATCCGTTCGAGGGGCACGCGCGCGCGCTCCATGATCTCCGGCGAAAGCTCGATCCTTGGTTGGAGATCGCGCAGCGCGACGTAGAGCTTCTCGAGCGTGTTCAGCGCCATGTACGGACACATGTTGCAGTTGCAGTTCCCGTCGCCGCCGGGGACCCCGATGAAGGTCTTATGGGGCGCCGCTTTCTCCATCTGGTGAATGATGTGCGGCTCGGTCGCGACCAGAATGGTATTTGCCGGCGACGTAAGCGCGAAATCCAGGATCGACTTGGTCGAGCCGACATGGTCGGAATGGTCGATGATGTGCGGCGGGCATTCGGGGTGCGCCGCGACCGGAGCCCCGGGGTTCTCGGCCTTGAGCTTGAGCAGCTCGGTCTCGCTGAAAGCCTGGTGGACGATGCAGATTCCAGGCCAAAGCAGCATGTCGCGCCCGGTCTTGCGGGCAAGATAGCCGCCGAGATGCCGGTCGGGGCCGAAGATGATCTTCTGGTCCTTGGGGATCTGGTCGAGGATGACCTTCGCGCTCGATGACGTGACGATGATGTCGCTCAAGGCTTTCACCGCCGCCGAGCAGTTGATGTAGGTCAGCGCGATATGGTCGGGGTGAGCCTCACGGAATGCCTTGAACTGGTCGGGTG
>JBKPOR010000020.1:0-2024 GCA_046765675.1 Pseudomonadota bacterium | reverse complement strand
GTGCTTAACCCGCCGCTCGACACGGACCACAACCGTCTTGTCGGCCTTGTCGGACACCACGGTGCCGGTGAGGACGCGCTTTGGCATTCTCTACTCTCCTCAGCCCTGCGCCGAAGCGTTGGCGCGGGCGCGCTGGTTCTGGACCGTCTTGATGCGCGCGATGGTGCGGCGCACCTCACGCACTCGCGACGGCTTCTCGAGCTGGTTGGTTGCCGCCTGGAAGCGCAGGTTGAACTGCTCGCGCTTCAGCTCGGCCAGATCCTGCTGGAGCTGGTCGTCGCTCTTGACCTTGAGATCGTCGATCGCGGGCATCTTAATGTTCCTCTCCGGCAAGGCTTTCGCCAAGTCGGGCGACGACCTTGGTCTTGATCGGCAGCTTTTCCGCCGCCCGCTCGAACGCCGTTTTGGCCAGCGCTCCGGACACTCCGTCGAGCTCGAAAAGGATCCGGCCCGGTTTCACTCGGGCGACCCAGAATTCAGGCGAGCCCTTGCCCGATCCCATGCGGACCTCGGCTGGCTTCGAGCTCACGGGGACGTCCGGGAACACGCGGATCCACAGGCGGCCGGTGCGCTTGATGTGGCGCGTGATCGCCCGTCGGGCCGCTTCGATCTGGCGCGCGGTGATCCGTTCCGGCTCCATGGCCTTCAAACCGAAGGCGCCGAAATTGAGCTCGGTCCCGCCTTTGGCGTTGCCGTGGATCCGGCCCTTGAAGGCCTTTCGGAACTTGGTGCGCTTGGGTTGCAGCATCTCTTACTTTCCTTCGCGCTTACCGGTTGCCGCGCTCTTCGCGCGCCGGACGGACTCCCGAGGTCTGGGCCTCCATCATCAGGCGATCCTGGGCGAGCGGGTCGTGAGCGAAGATCTCGCCCTTGAAGACCCACACCTTGACCCCGCAGACACCGTAAGCGGTGTGCGCCTCGGCCTCGGCGTAATCGACGTTGCCGCGCAGCGTGTGGAGCGGCACCCGCCCCTCGCGATACCATTCGGTTCGAGCGATCTCCGCCCCCCCGAGACGGCCGGCACAGGTGATTCGGATGCCCTCGGCGCCAAGCCGCAGCGCCGACTGCACCGCGCGCTTCATCGCGCGGCGGAAAGCGATACGGCGCTCGAGCTGGTCGGCGACGCCCTGAGCGACGAGCTTAGCGTCGATTTCGGGCTTGCGGATCTCGACGATGTTGAGGCTCACCTCGGAGCTCGTCATCTTCTGAAGATCGCGCTTCAGCTTCTCGATATCCGAGCCCTTCTTGCCGATGATCACGCCCGGGCGAGCGGCATAAATGCTGATCCGGCAGATCTTCGCCGGACGCTCGATCACGACCTTCGAGATCGCCGCCTGCGGCACCCTCTCCAGGATGTAGCGGCGGATCTTCAGATCCTCGAGCAACAGCCGACCATAGTCCTGCCCTTCGGCGAACCAGCGGCTGTCCCAGGTGCGGTTGATCTGCAGGCGAAGCCCGACAGGAGACGATTTCTGACCCATTACGCTTCTTCCTGCTCGCGCACGACAACGCGAATTTGGCTGAATGGCTTGACGATGCGCGCCGAGCGGCCGCGGGCTCGCGTCGCAAAGCGCTTCATCGAGATCGACTTGCCGACGCTCGCTTCAGCTACGACCAAAGCGTCGACGTCGAGATTGTGGTTGTTTTCGGCATTTGCGACCGCCGACGCGAGCACCTTGCGCACGTCGTCGGCCATCGCCTTGGGCGAGAACTTGAGGATGTTCAGCGCTTCCTCGACCTTGCGGCCACGGATCATTCCGGCGACGAGGTTGAGCTTCCGGGCAGAGCCGCGGATCGTGTTGCCGATCGCGAGCGCTTCCTTTTCGCCGACCTTGCGGGGTGCAGCTGGCTTGCTCATGCGCGCTTGCCCTTCTTGTCGGACGCATGGCCGTGGAAGGTCCGCGTCGGCGCGAACTCGCCGAGCTTCATTCCGACCATGTCCTCATTGACCGACACCGGCACGAACTTGCGGCCGTTGTAGACATTGAACGTGAGGCCGACGAACTGCGGCAGGATCGTGGAGC
>JBKPOR010000019.1:0-10689 GCA_046765675.1 Pseudomonadota bacterium | reverse complement strand
CCCAGTTGTTTTGTATGCCACCTGCGGAGCCGCGGATTCTTCGATCGCGCGCCGGCAATCGGGTCCTTGATGATCTCGTCACTGAAGTAATTCACGACGCCTGCGATCGCGAAAATGCCGCCCAGCCGGTCATAAAGCGGTGCATTCGCGGCGGGTTTGCCGGCTTGCGCGCTGGCGGTTTCCAGAGGTAACGCGCCGACGATCGCCGCAGTCGAAAACAGCGCTGCTCCCTGTGCTAGAAGGTCACGCCGAGTGCCTTCCGGCCCATTGGCGCTCGCTTCACGCTCTTCCTTGTTCGGTTGGTCTTTCATGGGAACTACCTTTCGAAATGCACTGTGCGCAGTCGACTAGGCGCCGCACGCGCGGAGCAAAGGCGAGTTCGAAATTGGATGCCACAGCTGCGAATTGGTTCCCGAGGACCCTCCGATCGGGGGTCGGGTGCTCACGCCCGCTTTCCACCCATTGCGAACATTATGTGCTGCGCAGCGCCAGCGGGCTTGCCGGTCCGCTGTTCCTGGATCAGAGACAATCGATGAATTTCGACGATCAGATGCGCCGCTACTTTGGCACTTCAAATCTGGCATCGGTCCCACCGCAAGCTCTCGATGCCGGCATCGAGCATATGAAAGTCGACCTCGGCCTGACCAAAGACCGTGGTGAGCGGTTCGCCCTTTGGGCAGTGCTGCATACGCTGGGATCGGCCCCTGACCTGGATGCCGTGTTTGAGAGCGACGAAGAGCGCGAAGCAGCGCGGAATTTCATGGACCTGATTGCAGGGTCGAGCGGCGCGTAGCCTGGCGGGTCGCGAAGGACGGTTCCCAACCGCCCTTGCGTGACTTTCCATGTTGCTGCCGCCACGCGGAGTGAATCCGCGTGACGTCGATCCTGTCGGCCAGCACGGCTGAAGCCGCTCGGCCGCAGGCCGGCCGGCAGGGATAACTCTTCGACGCTGCTCCGGCGGCGCTTTGCGCCGGCGTCGCTGCGCTCGGTTACCGCTTGCTGAACTGGAAGCTTCGGCGGGCCTTCGCGCGGCCGTACTTCTTGCGTTCGACGGCGCGGCTGTCGCGGGTCAGGAAGCCGGCCTGCTTAACCACCGCGCGAAGCGCCGGCTCGTAGCGGGTCAGAGCCTGGGAGATGCCGTGCTTGACCGCGCCCGCCTGACCGGAAAGACCACCGCCGATGACGGTCGCGACGACGTCGTACTGGCCGCGACGATCGGCGATGTCGAACGGCTGGTTGATCACCAGGCGCAGAGTCGGACGCGCGAAATAGACCTCCTGCTCGCGGCCGTTGACCTCGATCCGGCCCGAACCCGGCTTCAGCCAGACTCGAGCGACGGCGTCCTTGCGGCGGCCGGTCGCATAAGCGCGGCCATATTTGTCGAGCTGCTGCTCGCGAAGCGGAGCGGCTTCGACCGGCGGCGGAGCCGGAGGAGCTGCTTCTTCAGCCTCGGCGGCGGGAGCCTCGGTCTCGGCCACAACCGGTGGCGCGGCGGGCGCCTCCTGGGTCAGCGCGGCGAGATCGGAAAGGGACTTCTTGTCGGACTTCTTGTCGGACTTCTTCTCAGCCATGGTCAGGCGCCCACCTTGTTCTTGCGGTTCATCGACGCGACGTCGAGGGGTTGAGGGTCTTGGCCGCCGTGCGGATGCTCGGTGCCGGTGTAGACGTGCAGGGCACGCATCTGGTCACGGCCGAGGGGGCCACGCGGAATCATCCGCTCAACGGCCTTTTCGAGGATCCGCTCGGGGAACTTGCCCTCGAGGATCTTGCCGGCAGTGACCTCCTTGAGCCCGCCGGGGTAGCCGGTGTGCTTGTAATAGATCTTCTGATCGAGCTTGCGGCCGGTGAAACGGACCTTGTCGGCATTGACGATCACAACATGGTCGCCGCAGTCGACATGCGGAGTGTAGCTCGGCTTGTGCTTGCCGCGCAGGATATTGGCGACGATGGTCGCGACGCGGCCCACGACCAGGCCGTCGGCGTCGATCAAATGCCATTTCTTCTCGACCTCGGCCGGCTTTGCCGACTTGGTGGTCTTCATCAGCGCCTTCATGGCGTACGGTCCTTCTGAAACGAAAAACGCGCCGCCTTCCGGGCCGCGCTTGCGCGCCGCTATTCGCGGGCGGGGGTCGAAAAGTCAAGCAAAAGCGGGCGTTTCTTGACGGGTAAAATAATACCGCATGAATATTGAGACAATTGCGACTCGCCCCGGTTCCGCAACGGCGCGTCTGGCGGTTGCGTATAAGCCGGAGCAGCTTTACTCCCTCCCTCGTTCACCCTTTCACAGCCCCAAATCCGTCGGAGCTTTCCGTGCCGAGGCGAGTCAAAGACTTCATCGAAATCAGCGATTACACGTCGCTCGAAACGCTGATCCGCTACCTGGAAACGATCCGCGACAACCTGCCGAAGGATCATGAGGCGGAGCTTCAGATCCGCGGCGACGACGTTTTTGGCCGGCGGCTGACCATCACCTATTTCCGGGAGCAAACGCCGGAGGAGGTGGAGATCGAAGAGCGGTATTCGAATGGCGAAAACGCAGCGATGGATGAGCTTCAGCGGAGGCTCGACGAGGTCCCGTTCGAAGCCGGAAAGCGCAAGCGAAGCTAGGCGCGTCGACGGTTCATCGGACCGTGTCCTCGACCCAGTCCGCGTAGGAGCGCAGGATTTTGTCTATTGGCCACGAAACGATGCACGGAACGTCATAGCTGTGCAGTGCTGCGATCCGTTCGATCAGCGCATCCGCCTTCCAATGATGCGTCTTGAAGATGGCCGCGACTTCGTCGGCGGTCTCGAGCTTGCCGTTCCAATGATAGATCGAACGGACCGGAGAAAGGATATTGACGCAGGCGGCGAGCCGCTCCTCGATCATCGCCCGGCCGATCCGCTCGGCTTCCTCCGCATTGGCGAACACTGCATAGACGGAAAGGACGCTCATCGCTCTTCTCTCGTTAACCGCTCGATGTGATTATGCGCGGCGGAAGGGGGGCTGTCATGCGGATCATCGCCGCCCTGATCCCGCACTAAGTCCGTTTTTGGCCAAGCACGTTCGCGCCCCACACGGTCGCTGCTACCAATGAAGCGCCGACCGCCTGATGGAGCGCCGCGAGCCAGATCGCGACCCCCGACAGAACGGTAAAGATGCCGAGAAGCACCTGCGTTCCGAAGGCCGTGTGGATCGCGATTGAGGCCCTCCGCGCTCCCGGCACTTCGCGCACGAGCCGCGCGAAGATCACCATCGCCAGGACCACCACCCAAGCCCACCAGCGATGCAGGAAGTGGATCAGATAGGGATCGTTGGTGAGCGCCCAAAAGGCCCCTCGGCTCCAGTCGACGCCGGCCGGGAATAAGCGGCCCTGCATCGCGGGCCAGTCGGACGCGACCTGGCCGGCGTTGAGTCCCGCGACCCATGCGCCGAGCAAGAGCTGGATGACGAGGATCGCCAATGTGAAGAGTGCCGGCCTGGTCAGCCGCGACGGCCGGTCCTCACCGGTCGACGCGAAGCGCTTAAGATCCAGCGCAACCCAGATCAGAGCGCCCATGATCGCGAGCGCGAGAAGCAAATGCGCCGACAGGCGGAAATGGTTCACGTCCGTCCGCTGCGACAGGCCGGACATGACCATGTACCAGCCGAGCAGCCCCTGCGCTCCGCCGAGCGCGAGCAGGCCAACGACCTTCCATCCGTAACCCTTCGGGATCGCGCGTTTCACCCACAACCACAGAAGGCCGGCAGCGAATATGAGGCCGATCAGCCGGCCGAGCAGGCGGTGCGCGAACTCCCACCAGTAGATGTGCTTGAAGGTCGCTAGGGTCATGCCGGCCGGGCCGTTGATCTCGCGATATTCTGGAGTTGCTTGGTAGAGGTCGAACGCGCGCACCCACTCGTCATGGTTGAGCGGCGGGATCGCCCCGCTGATCGGCTTCCATTCGGTGATCGACAGGCCGCTTTCGGTGAGGCGCGTGATCCCGCCGACCACGACCATCGCGAACACCATGAAGGCGACGAAAAACAACAGCCGAGCGAGGGCCAGCGGGCGCGGGTCCACGGCGGCGCCGGCGGTTGCGGGGTCTGAAGCGGAGCTTGCCATCGATGTCCCGCCTATTTGCCTGCGGTGAGCCGAGGGGCAAGGGCGACAATCATTCGTATGTTATATTGTAACGAAGACTTTGGTCGGCTATATCGTGACCGGAATGCTGCAATTGTCGCTTTCAAATGGCCGGCTCGACCGGATTGCGATGGGCCTGTCCGGGCTGTGCCTCGTGCATTGCCTGGCGACCGCGGTGCTGCTTGGTCTGCTGTCGGCGGCTGGAGGCTTCCTTGGCGCTCCGATCATTCATGAAGTCGGCCTGACCCTGGCAATGTTCCTGGGTTCGATCGCGCTCGTTCGCGGAATTCTCGAACACGGCTTCATGATGCCGAGCGCGGTAGGCGGGTTGGGTCTGGGAGTCATGGCGGGCGCATTGTCCTTGCCCCACGACGGAACCGAAGCGGTTTATACGGTCATCGGAGTGATGATCCTGGCGCTCGGCCACCGGCTCAACGTGATGGCGGCTGAATAGGAAACGATGTTGCCCGCGCCCGGCGCGAGGTCTATTTCAACCATGTTCATGGCCCGACACGATCACCAGCTTCACGAAGGCGAAGCGCTCCGCAAGGCGGCTCGCGAGCGGCTTACGAGGGAAGGCGAGCAGTGGACGGATATGCGCGGCGCCGTGTTCGATGCGCTCGCGGGATTCGAAAATCCGGCGAGCGCCTATGACATCGCCGACGCCGTTTCAAAAAAAGTGGGGCGGCGCATTGCGGCCAATAGCGTCTATCGAATCCTCGACCTGTTCGTCGGAGCGAACCTCGCCCGGCGCGTGGAGAGCGCCAACGCTTATGTCGCGAACCAGCACCCCGACTGCTTGCACGATTGCATCTTCCTGATCTGCGACACGTGCGGGCAGACCGTCCACATCGACGATGACAGCCTGTCCGGCGGTGTCCGCCAGGCCGCGAAGAGCGCCGGATTTTCCGAAGCCCGTCCGGTCATCGAGGTACGGGGCACCTGCGGCGACTGCGGCGACTCCTGAGCATTTCCTGAGGATTTGCTGAAATCCGCCAACCATTTGGTGAGGTTGGTGACTTCGCGCTTCGCTCCGCGTAAGTGCCGGATCCGATGACCGACCGATCCGAAACACCGTTGCTCGACACGATCCAAATCCCCGCCGACCTTCGTCAGCTGGGCAAGGATCAGCTGCCGAAGCTCGCCGACGAACTGAGGCAGGAGGTGATCTCGGCCGTGTCGGTGACCGGCGGGCACCTGGGCGCCGGCCTTGGCGTCGTCGAACTCACGGTCGCGATCCATTATGTGTTCGATACTCCAAGAGACAAGCTCGTCTGGGACGTCGGTCACCAGGCCTATCCGCACAAGATCGTCACCGGCCGCCGCGACCGGATCCGAACGCTTCGCCAGGGCGGCGGCCTCAGCGGCTTCACCAAGCGGAGCGAGAGCGAATATGACGCATTCGGGGCGGCGCACAGCTCGACCTCGATATCGGCTGCGCTCGGCTTCGCCATCGCCAGCAAGCTGTCGGACGATCCGGACCGGGCGATCGCGGTGATCGGCGATGGAGCGCTGAGTGCCGGCATGGCCTATGAGGCGATGAACAATGCCGCCGCCGCGGGCAACCGGCTGGTCGTCATCCTCAACGACAATGACATGTCGATCGCTCCCCCGGTCGGGAGTTTGCGCAATTCGCTCGCCCGGCTGGTGAGCTCGGGCAAATATCTCGCTCCGCGCAAGCTGGCGCAGAAACTCGCTCGGGCGATGCCGGAGCCGCTCCACGTCGCCGCCCGCAAGATGGAGGAATACGCCCGCGGAATGTTCACCGGCGGGACGCTCTTCGACGAGCTTGGATTCTATTACGTCGGGCCCGTCGACGGGCACGATGTGCGCGCCTTGGTTGAGATCCTCGAGAACGTCCGCGACGCCGATGTCGGCCCGATGCTGGTCCATGTCGTGACGCAAAAGGGCAAGGGCTACGCGCCGGCTGAGAACAGCGCCGACAAATATCACGGGGTGGTCAAATTCGACGTCATTTCGGGAATCCAGGCCAAGGCGGCCCCGGGCGCTCCGAGTTATACGAACGTCTACGCCAAGGCCCTGATCGGCGAGATGGAGCGCGATGAGAAGGTCATCGCTATCACGGCCGCGATGCCGTCGGGCACGGGGCTTGACAAGGTCGCTGCGGAATTCCCCGACCGGACCTTCGACGTCGGGATCGCCGAGCAGCATGCGGTGACCTTCGCCGCGGGGCTTGCAGCGCAGGGCTATCGGCCCTTCGCGACGATTTATTCGACGTTTCTCCAGCGCGCATACGACCAGGTCGTGCACGACGTGGCGATCCAGAATCTGCCGGTTCGGTTCGCGCTGGACCGTGCTGGCCTCGTCGGCGCTGACGGAGCGACGCACGCAGGCTCATTCGATCTCACTTATCTCTGCACTTTGCCCAACTTCGTGGTCATGGCGGCGGCCGACGAGGCGGAGCTTTGCCGGATGGTCCACACCATGGCCCTGCACGACAGCTCACCCATCGCGGTGCGCTATCCGCGCGGCGAAGGGCGAGGCGTGGCGCTGCCCGAGAAACTCCAGCCGCTCGAGATCGGCAAGGGCCGTATCGTCCGCGAGGGCAAGACGGTCGCGATCCTTTCGCTCGGAACGCGCCTTGCCGAGGCCGAGAAAGCGGCCGACGACCTGGAGGCACGCGGATTGTCGACAACGGTCGCCGACCTCCGCTTCGCCAAGCCGCTCGACAGCGAGCTGATCCGGCGTCTGCTGACCACTCATGAGGTCGCGGTTACGATCGAGGAAGCTTCGATCGGCGGGCTCGGAGCGCACGTGCTGACCCTGGCCAGCGACGAGGGGCTGGTCGACGCGGGCCTCAAGATCCGGACCATGCGCCTGCCCGACCGATTCCAGGACCATGACAAGCCCGAGAAGCAATATGACGAGGCGCGATTGAATGCGCCGCACATCGTCGAAACGGTGCTGAAGGCGCTGCGGGTCAACAGCGCCGAGGTCGAAGAGGTGCGGGCCTGATTGTGCACGCGGAGACGCGGAGACGCGGAGGAATTTCACACGAAGACCGAAGGCACGAAGTTTCGTTTTTGAGCCGCCTTGCGCGGCTCTTTGATTTTTTTGACTCCGCGTCTTCGCGTCTCCGCGTGAACCGTTCCTTGTTTTTCTTCGTGCCTTCGTGCCTTCGTCTGAAAAATGAAAAAGCTCAGGGCTGATCAGCTTTTGGTGAGCCGCGGGTTGGCGGAGAGCCGGACCCGGGCGCAGGCGCTGATCATGGCGGGTGCGGTGTTCAGCGACGAAAGGAAACTCGCCAAGTCCGGCGACATGCTGGCCGAAGATGCTCCGCTGGAGGTGCGCGGCAAGGACCATCCGTGGGTCTCGCGCGGCGGGATCAAGCTCGACCACGGCTTGGACCATTTCGGGTTCGATGCGGCGGGAACGATCGCGCTCGACGTGGGCAGCTCGACCGGCGGCTTTACCGACGTGCTGCTCTCGCGAGGGGCGGCAAGGGTCTATGCCGTCGATGTCGGTACCAACCAGCTCGCCTGGAAGCTCCGGCAGGACCCGCGTGTGACCGTCCTGGAGCAGACTAACGCCCGTCATTTGACGTCCGAACATGTCCCCGAACCGATCGACCTCATCGTGTGCGACGCGAGCTTCATCGGGCTCGCCAAGGTCCTCGAAGCTCCGCTCCAGCTGGCAAAGCCAGGGGCGAAACTCATTGCCCTCGTGAAGCCGCAGTTCGAGGCCGGCCGCGAGGAAGTGGGCAAAGGAGGCGTCGTGCGCGATCCCATGGTCCATGAACGCGTCTGCGCCCAAGCTTCCGAGTGGGTTCGATCCCAGGGCTGGGAGGTCGCGGGAATCACTCCGAGCCCGATCACCGGACCCGAGGGTAATGTCGAATTTCTCCTAGGCGCGACAAAGATTTAATTGGGGAAAGCGGGGATAGCTTTCGCCCACAGGGTGGCGGAAGGCGCCGCGACTTCCTAAATCCCGCCGAAAGGGAGATTGACCGATGCAGTCCGAGAACAAATTGTTCGACGACTTCGTGAAGATGGTGAACGGCTTTGCCGGGACCATGGCCGGAATGGGCCGCGAGGCGGAGTCCAATGCGCGCGAGAAGGTACGCGAATGGATGGCCGGCCAGGATTTCGTCGGTCGCGACGAATTCGAGGCGGTGAAATCCATGGCGGCCGCCGCGCGTGACGAAAATGAGGCTTTGAAGAAGCGCATCGTCGCGCTCGAAGCCAAGGGCGGCGGTGAGGCAAAGCGCACCACCAAGGGCAAGCCCGGAGCCAGGCCCTGAGCGAAGAGGAAATCCAGGACGAGCGCGACGACGGCGCTCCGATCGAAGTTCTCGAGGCCTATTTCGAGGCCCGCGGCTGGGCGTGCGAGCGCACTGCCGAGGGCGAGATCGTGGCGTCGGCGACCGGAAGCTGGGCCCAATATGAGCTTCGCGGAGTGTGGCGCCCCGAGGACCAGGTGCTGCAATTCCTCGCCTTCCCCGACATCAAGGTCGCACCGGAAAAACGCACAGCAATCTTCGAAGCACTCAGCCTGATCAACGAGCAGCTCTGGCTCGGCCACTTCGAAATGTGGTCTGGATCGGGGCTGGTCGTGTTCCGCCATTCGACCATCCTCGATGCGCGCGAAGGCGAAGGGCTCAGCCTCGAGCAGGCCGAAGCGATCTCCGAGGCCGCGGTCGAGGAATGCGAGCGCTTCTATCCCGTCTTCCAGTTCGTCCTGTGGGGCGGGAAGGCGCCGGGCGAGGCGATAAGCGCAGCACTGATCGACACGCACGGCGAAGCATGACGAACGGACCGCAACTGCCGGCGCCGACCTGGTTCGTCGGCTGCGGAAATATGGGCAAGTCGATCATCGATGGCTGGCGGTCGGCCGGGATCGACCTGTCGCAGGCGGTCGTGATCGACCCCAGCGGGCTTCCCGTCGAAGACGTGCGTACGGTCGATTCCTATCCGGACGCCGGAATCCCGCCGAAGCTCGTGGTGCTGGGGTTCAAACCGCAGAGTCTCGAAGAGGTCGCTCCCGGGCTGAAACCGTGGATCACGTCGCGGACGACGATCCTTTCGATCCTGGCCGGAGTTGAGGTCGCAAGCCTCAAGCAGCGCTTTCCAGGCGCCGGCGCGATCCTCCGGGCCATGCCCAACCTGCCGGTCGCGATCCGCCGCGGGGTCAGCGCGCTCTACAGTGACGACGCCGATGACGTCTTGAAACAACAGATCGGTGACCTGTTCGCCGCGCTCGGCTGGGCGATGTGGACCGTTGACGAAGCTCGGCTTGCTACCATCGGCTCGGTCGCCGGTGCCGGCCCGGCTTATGCCGCCCGCTTCGTTCGAGCGCTTGCGAGGGCCGCGGAAGCGCGCGGCCTCAGTCCGGAAATCGCCTCGACCGTCGCGCTCGAGACGGTGCTCGGAACGGCGTGGATGGCCGCGACGGCCAACGAGACCATGGAGGACATCGTCAAGCGGGTCGCTAGCCCGGGCGGAACCACCGAAGCAGGACTCGCGGTTCTCGATCAGGCGCTCGACGACCTCATCGGAGTGACGATCGAAGCCGCCGCCCAGCGCGGTGCCGAACTCGCGGAGGACGCTCGGGTCCAGCCGAGCTAGCCGCAAGCTTGCTGACTCCGCTCGCCTGTCCTAGGCGCCGTACATGGCTGAGCTCCAGGGCACGTTCGACGACCGCGACGGCTGGATTTGGTTCGACGGCGAGCTGGTTCCCTGGCGCGACGCGAAGGTCCATGTCCTCACCCATGCGCTGCACTATGCGAGCAGCGTGTTCGAGGGGCAGCGCGCTTACAACGGCGAGATCTTCAAGCTCCGCGAGCACACGGAACGCTTGCACAGGAGCGCGCTCCTGCTCGGCTTCGAAATCCCCTGGACGGCCGATGAAATCGACACCGCCTGCAAGGAGGTACTGAAGGCCAACGGCTGGAGCGACGCCTATATGCGCCCCGTCGCCTGGCGTGGATCGGAATCGATGGGCGTGGCGCCCGGAAAGACCAAGCCGCATCTTGCGATCGCCGCCTGGGAATGGGGCAAATATTATGGCGACGAGCTCGCCAAGGATGGCATTCGGCTCGACATCGCTCCGTGGCGGCGCCCAGCGCCCTACACCGCGCCGACCGAATCCAAGGCAGCCGGCCTCTACATGATCTGCACCCTGTCGAAGCAGCACGCGGAGCAGCGCGGCTACAACGATGCGCTCATGTTCGACTGGCGCGGCCGGGTTGCGGAAGCGACCGGGGCCAACGTGTTCTTCGTCGCGGACGGGACATTGCACACACCGACCCCGGATTGCTTCCTGGACGGGATCACCCGGCGGACGGTCATGGACCTTGCCGAGAAGCGCGGCCTGGAAGTCGTAGAGCGGGCGATCTGGCCCGAGGAGCTGGAAAGCTTCGAGCAGATGTTCCTCACCGGCACTGCGGCCGAAGTGACTCCGGTTCGTTCCGCCGGCCCATGGAACTTCGAAGTCGGCGAGGCGACGCTCCAGCTGCAGCGCGATTACGACGACCTCGTCAACGGACGTATTCCGAACGCATAGCGCGATGCCGCGGATGAGCTTCCATCACCGCGCGGTCCCAATCGTCCTCCTGATACTTCTGATC
>JBKPOR010000018.1:0-1960 GCA_046765675.1 Pseudomonadota bacterium | reverse complement strand
CGCGATGACTGAACTGACCCGGGCGCGATTGACGGTCGCGTTTGCGCCGTTCGAAAGGTGGCGCAAGAAAATGGGCGCGGCCGGCAGGCCCTCGGGGCCCGACCTTGCCGAGGCAAAGCGCATCGCTGCCCATGTCGAATGGGGGGCGCGACGGCTACCTTTCGCGACCAAATGCCTGCCGCGGGCCATGGCGTTGAGCTGGATGCTACGGCGAAGACGAGTCGCGCATGCTGTGGTTTTTGCGGTTCGACCCGCCGATCTCCGCGGCTCCGATGATGATCTCCATGCCTGGGTGGAGGTCGGGGGCGAGAAGATAATCGGCGATCTGCCGGGCCCGTGGCTTGAAACGTTGCGAATCGGCCACTAACCATTTGGATCGACAGCGCGTGCAACCTGGAACCTAGTCCGGCGTTAAGGGCCTGGACTGAGGCGCCACTCGTGCCGCCGTTCACGTTGGGAGCTGGGTATGAAGAAAGATGTAGCGAGTCTGCGAGCGTGGAGGAAACCGGAAATCCGGCGTCTCGGCGAAATCAAGGACGTTGCCGGGGCCCAAGGGGCTGGAGCCCAGGGTGCGGGCACAAAGACCTGAATTCATCCCGCACGAGCATTCTGGCGTTCCTTTCCCCGCGCTTTCGCGCGGCAAAGCGCTTGCGCCGTAATTGCAGTCTAGCATGAAGGTCGCCGGGCCGAGGCACCGCTGGCAGGCGCCTGCTCCCTCGGCACAACTTTGACACCGTAACGGCCTGAACGGATGCTTGCATTTGCCTGGCCCTGGAGCGGAAATACACCCGACAAATTTACGGAAGTTTCGACCAGGTTAGTCTCCTCGCTGTGCGCCGGCATCGGCGGTCATGCCGGCTCAGCAGAAATTGACGGGCTCCATTTCGCATACCGGCCTGTTCATTCGAGCGCTGCTACTTCCCGAAGCTGGCGTCCCACATTTTTGCCGGATGGCCGAATTGCGGTTTTTCACGGTTATTTCGACAATTCGGCCGAGATAGCTGCGGAGCTTGGTAGCGAGCGCAAAGATGTCGCAGGGCTCTACGCGTTGGCCGTCGAAGCCTGGGGCCGCGATGCCGACCGCAAAATCGTCGGCGAATATTGCGCCTTAATCGCTGATCCGGCTGAACGACGCCTGCGCCTGTCGCGAAGTCCCCTTCGAGCGCCCCCACTCTATTATTTTCACGATGACGATCTGGTCATTGCGGGATCGGTCCCTCGGATCTTCTTTGCAGCTGGAGTTCCGCAGCAACTCAACGAGGTCCGCGTCGCCGATAGCGCGATGATAAATTTCTCGGATCAGGAGGCTAGCTGGTTCGAAGGGATCAAACGCGTCCCCTTGGGGTCCGCGGTCGAGCTCCGGCGCGGAGAGAAGCGCGCACTCAACCTCTATTATGATCCGCTCGCCATCACGCCCGTACGGATCAGTGATGCGGAGGCGATTGGTAGAATCAGCGAATTGCTCGATGAGGCCGTCGGAAAATGCCTCGCCGGGTTCAAGAAACCTGGAGCTACGCTGTCAGGCGGTCTCGATTCTCCGCAGGTCGCGGTGCGCGCTCTCGCGGCGCTACCGCCGGAACAGCGGTTGCCGACGTTCACCTTCGTCCCCGAAACAGGTTACGACGGCCGTGTTCAGGAAGGGATGATCGGCGACGAGCGGCCGCTGGTCCAGGAGTTCGCGGAAATGCACCCGAGGATCGAGCCGCATTACACCGCTAATGAGGGGTATGAGCACGACTATCGATGGACAGATTTTTTCCACCTGATGGGTGGGGCACCATCGGGCCTTTGCAATCTATATGTGTTCCACGGACTCTTTGCGGGAGCGGCGCGGGAAGGCTGCGACGTCCTGCTCGTGTCCGATTGGGGAAATAATGCCTTCAGCGACAAGGGCGCCTGGAGTTACGTAGAGGATCTCCTCAGGGGCCGATGGCGGCAGTTGTGGCTATCCCTTCGAAAC
>JBKPOR010000017.1:0-6489 GCA_046765675.1 Pseudomonadota bacterium | reverse complement strand
ATGCCCCTCTCGCAATCTATGTCGCCATCTGGTTCATCACCGACCTGGCCGGCGACATGTATCAATGGTTCCTCGCCTGGCGGGAGCTTCGCCGCCATGGCCTCCATGCCGGCATCCGTCCGACGCTGAAGCCCACCGACTTGCCGGGGGCTTGGCGCTTCGCGATCCAGATCAACCTGGCCGTCGGGGTGCAGACGGTATGGGGACCGATCGCCCGTCTCGCCGTCGGCGGTTTGCTGGGCCCGGTCGGAGCGGCGCTGTTCCGGATCGCATCGAGCCTCGCGGACGGCGCTCAGAAACCGGCCGACCTTCTCGGCAAGGCTTTCTACCCGGAAATCGTCCGAATGGACCTCAAGTCGAAAAAGCCGTGGAAGCTGATGATCCGCGGGGCTGTGCTGGCGACCGGAATTGCCGCGCTCGGAATCCTCATTTTGCTGGTCGGCGGCAAGCCTCTCATCAGCCTGCTCTTCGGCAAGGCTTTCCTCGGCGCCTACGACCCGCTGCTCGTCCTCATGCTGGTGCCGGTGCTTGGCGTCCTCAGTTTTCCACTGACGCCGATGCTCTACGCGCTAGGCAAAGCCGGCGGGCCGCTTCGCGCGAAACTTGTTGCCAGCATTGTATTCTTTCTCAGCCTCGCCCCGCTAAGCCTCAGCTTCGGGGTCGTCGGCGCGGCCGTCGCGTTCGTACTCGCGACTGCAACCAACGTCGGGATGATGATCGTCCAGCTTGCCCGCCAGTATCGCCAGTTGCGGGCGACGTGAGCAAGGCGCCGAGGATCTGGTTGCTCACCGGCCACCGGCGAGGCGACAATAATCAGGTGCTCGCCCTCGGCGAGGCGCTGGGCCTTCCGTTCGAAACGCGGACGATGACTTATAAATGGTTCGCCAGGCTGCGAATGAAGCTGTTCCAGACCGACGTCGGCCACTTGAAATCATCAGCGCGGCGCTGGCTAGAGCCGCCCTGGCCCGACGTCGTAATCGGAATCGGCCGTCGGACGGTACCCGTGGCGCGCTGGATCAAGGAGCAGAGCGGCGGACGCTCGAGGCTGATCCGCCTGGGCCATCCGCGTGCTCCGAACGAGTGGTTCGACCTCGTCATCACGACTCGCCAATACCCCGTGCCGCCCGGGGACAATGTCGTGACCCTGCCTCTGGCGATGAACCGATTCCGAAAGGCTCCCGAGCCGACGCCGGAGGAGCGCAGCTGGATCGATGCGCTCTCTCGTCCACACTTGCTGCTCTCGCTTGGCGGCCCGTCGGCGATGTGGCGGCTCGACAATGCCGCCCTGCACCTTGCCGCAGCGAAGCTGGTGAAGCGCGCCGAGGCCCGGGGCGGGACGCTGATCGTGGTCGGCAGTCCCCGCACTCCGCCGGATGCCTGGGCGGTGGTGAGAACCGCCATCGGCGGCAGCAAGAATGCGGCAATCATGGCAATGGGCGAGGTCCGCTATCCGGTGCTGCTCGCCGATGCGGACGAGCATCATGTCACGGCGGACAGCGTGTCGATGATCTCGGAAGCGATCATGACGGGTAAGCCGGTCGGACTAATTCCCGTGGAGCCGGATTCGCGCGGCCGACGCCGAATCCGCGGGCGGTCCCCGGAACTCACGAAGATCCGCGATCCGCGGCGATTCTGGGTGGACGTCCAGGCCAAGGGTTTCGTCGGGACAGTGGACGAGCCGAGGGCCGGTTTTTTCGAGGACCCGGTCGAGACCGCGGTTTCTGCCGTTCGAACGCGGTTAGGCAGCCTGTTTGAATGAATTCCAATTGCGATAGCGGTCGATCAGCTCGATCGAATCATGGCGAATGTGGTTGGCGGCCATTTCCGCGGCCAGCTCCTCCCTGACAACGAGCCTCCTGTCGACCATTTCCGCGAGCAGCGAATAGACCAAGGCCTCTTGGTTGGGATCGGGATGAGCCTGGTAACGACGAATGGCGAGCCGGCGCAGGAAATCCAGCGGGCCGATCTCACGAAGCGTGTAATCGACCGGCAGGCCGGTCTTCCATGGCTGCGTACGCCGCTTGGTCGTGTGCAGGATCTTCGTGCGGCCATCGAGCTTGTCGAAACCGTTCCACTCGGGCTCGAGGTAGCCGACGGTTGAGCGATCCTCGCGCTTCAACTCCATCCAGTCGAGATAATCGAAGCGATGGGCGAACAAATCGTCCAGATCCTTCTCGAAGTCCCAATGCCGCAGTTTGGCGCAATCGAGCAGCATGACCGAAGTCGCGATGTAATCGGCGTCTCCGTTATGATCCGGGCGCGGAACGGCCATGATGGCTTTTCCGCCCATATCGCGCTCGAACAGGTCGCCGACGTCGCCTACGCCGAAACAATCCGGGTCGGTGACGATCGCACGGCCTTCGAAATTCATCAGGCCCGGCGGCGCAAAACGCAGAGGTGTGAAACTCTGCAGATCGTCCGGGTCCCAGTCGCGAACATGCCCCCCGCGCAGGATCGATCGACCGGTACGGGTCAGGCTCGGAAAATCGCGAACATGCAGGATTCGGACGTCGAAGCTCCCAGGCTTCCCGGAATTTCGCTTGTAGCTGTAGGCCGAAATCCTGGCGCCGATCATCTGGCGATCGTTCGCCTGAATGAAGACCGTCGGACGCACCCTAAGCCTCCTCGAATCCACGCTCCTTTACTACACGGTCGAGGTGAACGAGTGTGGTCAGCAATGTTTCCATTTGGTCGAGCGGCCATGCGTTCGGTCCGTCGGATTTTGCATTTGCCGGATCGGGATGAGTCTCCATGAACAAGCCCGAGATGCCCGCCGCGACTGCCGCTCGTGCCAGCACCGGAACGAATTCGCGTTGCCCCCCGGAGGTCGTCCCCTGCCCACCCGGTAGTTGCACGCTGTGGGTGGCGTCGAACACCACCGGGCATCCGGTTTCGCGCATGATCGCAAGGCTGCGCATGTCGCTGACGAGATTGTTGTAGCCGAACGAAGCGCCGCGCTCGCAAACCATGATCGTTTCTTCGTTGACGCCAGCGGCCTGGGCGGCATTGCGGGCCTTGTCGACGACATTGGTCATGTCGTGGGGCGCCATGAACTGCCCCTTCTTGATGTTGACCGGCTTGCCCGAGGCCGCGACGGCATGAATGAAATCGGTCTGGCGGGCGAGGAAAGCCGGCGTCTGGAGGACGTCGACGACTTGGGCCACGGGCTCGATTTGCGGCATGTCGTGAACGTCGGTCAGCACCGGAACGTCGAGTGCGGCTTTCACTTTCTCGAGAATCCGCAAGCCCTCGTCCATGCCCGGCCCGCGATAGCTTTTGTCGCTGCTGCGGTTGGCCTTGTCGAAGCTCGATTTGAAAATGAAGTGCACCCCCAGGCGCCCGGTAATCTCCTTGAGCCGCTCAGCGGTGCGCAGCTGGAGCTCCTCGCTTTCGACCACGCACGGACCGGCGATGAGGAACAGGGGATGGTCGAGGCCGACTTCGCGTCCGAGGAGCTGCATCGCGGTTATTTAGGCGAGGCCGTCGACAACCGCCACTGGCCGCCAGCCACCGAGGCCGTGATTCTCCGCGAAATCGTGCGGAAACGGCTCGCCGGCATGAATTCCGCCGCTGACGAACACGGTGTCGAACCCCATGCGCGCGGCGCCGAGGATGTCGGTCTGAAGCCCGTCTCCAATGGCGAGCACGGCCGAGGTTGGAGGGTCGCCGGCGACGTGCAAGGCGTGCCGATAAATGGCCTCATGCGGCTTGCCGTACCACCAGACGCGGCCGCCAAGCTGCTCATAAACCTCGGCGATCGCCCCGGCGCATGGTTCGGGCACTCCGCCCCGGATCACCAGACGGTCAGGGTTCAGGCAATGCATGGTCACGCCGAGCTTGGCCCAACGTTCGAGATCGTCGAAATATTGTTCGACGTCCGGCCGAACCTCCTCGATGCCGGTGCAGGCGAGGTCGGTGAAGTCGCGGCCTTCAGCGATCTCAACGCCCCTGCCCTCAAGGATCTCGCGGTCTCCCGCGGTGCCGACGAATCCGACCGGTCGATTTAGCTCGATTAGCGCCGCGATGCCGGCCTCTCCGCTGGTCGCGATCCCGTCCCAGGCTTCGCGTGGAAGCCCTAGGCGCGTCAGCTGCTGCTCAACCGCTTCGGCTGTACGCGGCGCGTTGGTGATCAGGATCACCGCGCGGCCTTCACGACGCCACTCACGCAAGCGGTCGGACGCACCCGGATAAAGTCGCACACCGTCGTGGACGACGCCCCAGATGTCGCACAGGATCACGCGATATTTGGAGTCGAGCCCGTCCCAGAAGTTCATTCGATTCCGGCCTCGGCGAGCGCTTGCTCGATCGGCGCGACATCCTCGGGATTATTAAGCTCGCGCAGCGCGAAGGGAGGAGTTTCCACGTCGACCACGGCGATGCGCATTCCGGCGGCGAGAAAGCGCAACTGCTCGAGGCCCTCCAGCATCTCGAGCTCGCTGACGGGCGTCGCGACGTACCGGTCGAGCGCTTCGGGCCGGTATGCATAGACGCCGACGTGCAGGCGAACGGGCGACATCTCGCCGGCCAGCGCTCCGCTGGGGAGATGCGGGATGAGGCGCTTGGAGAAATACAGCGCATGATCTTGAGCGTCGGTGACGACGCTCGTCCCTCCAACGCGCCCTGCAGCTTCTTCAGCCTGGAGGGCACGGACTTCCTCGCTCCTCAGGCGCATCGCGGGAGTCGCGACAAGTGCATCCCGATCGTCTTCCATGCGTGCAATGAGCGCTTCGACGAAGCCGGGCGGCGTCAACAATGCGTCGCCCTGGAAATTGATCACCAGGTCCGGATCGTGCAGCTGGCCTAGCGCCTCGGCGCAGCGCTCCGTGCCGTTGCGGCACTCCGATGAGGTCATGATCACGCCGACCCCGAATCCCGTGCAGGCGTCCGCGATACGTTCATCATCGGTGACCACGAATACTCCCGAGACGCCGGCGACCCGTCGCGCTGCTTCCACGCTGCGCTGAATCAGCGGCTTGGCGATCCCCGCTGCGCCCTTCAGGTCGACGAGCGGCTTTCCCGGATAGCGCGTCGACTGGTAGCGCGCCGGGATCAGGATGATTGTGTTCACCGTGCCGCCGGACAATCGTGGATGTGGAGAACCCCGACGGGCTTGCCGCCTTCGACCACGAACAAGGTCGTAATCTTATGCTCGTCGAAGAGGGTAAGCGCTTCATCGATGAGCGAATCCGGGACAATGGTCTTGGGATTCGAGCTCATGAAGGCCGACGCCGGATGGTCCAGGCCCTGTTCGATATGCCGCCTCAAGTCGCCGTCGGTGATCACCCCGACCAGAGCTCCGGCCTCATCCGTGACTCCAACTATACCGAGCCGCTTCGCACTCATTTCGAGCACCGCATCATGCATGCTCGTGGCTTGGCCGACGAGCGGGACTTCCTCCCCCGAATGCATCAGGCGGCTGACCGGCTTTAGGCGCGCGCCAAGCGATCCGCCCGGATGAAGCCGGCCGAAATCGGTTCGGGTGAAGCCCTTCTGGCGCATAACCGTCATCGCCAGCGCATCCCCCAGCGCCAGGGTCATGGTCGTGGAGGTCGTCGGAGCCACCGATTCCGGACCGACCTCGGCCCAGTGCGGAAGCACCAGCGCGGCGCTCGCCGCTTCGGCCAGCATCGATCCCGAATTGCCGGTGATTGCAACAATCGGAATCCCGGCCTGCTGGAAATGGTCGATCACGGGCTCGAGCTCGGCCGTTTCGCCGCTCTGGGAGATCAGGATCGCGACATCGCCTTTGGCCGCCATTCCAAGATCGCCGTGGATCGCCTCGGCGAGATGGAGGAATGTGGCCGTCGTGCCGGTCGATGCGAAGGTCGCAGCGATCTTCCTGCCGACATGGCCGGATTTGCCGAGTCCGCTGACGATCAACTTCCCCCCGCAGCCGAGAATCAGCTCGACGGCTCGCTCGAACGGTTTTCCAAGGCTGTCCGCCAAGGCATCGAGCGCGCGCGCCTCATCGTGAAGCACGCTACGTCCGAATTCGGTCACATCCCCGGTCATGGGAGCGCCCTAGCCGATGCGCTCCACGGCTGTGAAGCTTGACGCGGATCGAACCAGCGGCTTGGTTCGCGGGACCGAGGAGACGCATGGCCAAGAAACTGACGCAATTCATCCTGATCGCGCTCGTGCTCGGGATCATCACCGGCCTGGCGCTTCACTATGCCATCGATGACGGAACCCCGGCAAGCGAAGCGCAGCTGAAGTCGATCGCCGAATATCTCAGCATCGTTACGGCCCTGTTCCTGCGGATGATCAAGATGATCATAGCGCCACTGGTCTTCTCGACACTCGTCGCGGGAATCGCGCACATGGGGGACATCGCCGCTTTGGGACGCGTCGCCGTGCGTTCGATCGGCTGGTTCATCCTCGCCAGCCTCGTGTCTTTGACGCTCGGCCTGATCCTCGTCACCGCGCTTCAGCCTGGCGTCGGGCTCAACCTGCCGATCCCGCCGGCGACCGCCGCGAGCGGGGTTGAAA
>JBKPOR010000016.1:0-4963 GCA_046765675.1 Pseudomonadota bacterium | reverse complement strand
AATTTGATCGTGAATTCGTACGCCTTCGTTGCATCGAGCATGCGCCCGCAAAGCTTGGTCGCCTCACCGAGCGCGATCGGCAAAACGCCGCTCGCCAGCGGATCGAGCGTTCCGCCATGGCCGACCTTGGTCTTGGGCTCGCCGGCTTCGCGCAGCAGGCGCTTCACGGCGCTCACCGCCTGGGTCGAACCCAAGCCGAGCGGCTTGTCGAGGATGATCCACCCGTGGAGCATCAGAGGTGGATGCCGACCACCCCCAGCATGACGGTCGCAATCCAGTTGACGATCGGCGAGACAATACGGCCGATGACGTCGGCCTTGGGCGAGAGCGCTGGAAGGACCAGAAGCAGCATGACGAATACCAGGAGCGAGAAGCGGCCGATCTTGCGGAATTGCAGTGCCGCTGATGGCGGCAGCAATCCTTCGACCACGTGGCCGCCGTCGAAGGGCGGCACCGGCAGCAGGTTGAAGATCCCGAGGAAGATGTTGATGTAGACGAAGTTGAGGGCGTTGAGCGCGACGAACCTTGCCGCGCCGTCCTCTACGCCAGAGACCGCAAGGGTGGCCGTAAGGATCAGCGCTCCAGCGAACGCGAGCAGCAAGTTCATGCCGGGGCCCGCAAGCGCGACCAGCACCATGTCGCGGCGCGGATTCCGAAGCCGCGCATAATTTACGGGCACGGGCTTGGCCCAGCCGAAGATCGCACCGGCGTGGCTGACCGCGAGGACCAGCGGCAGGATCACCGTTCCGAACGGATCGACGTGCTTGATCGGGTTGAAGGTCAGCCGGCCGCGCTCTTCGGCGGTCGGGTCGCCCAGCCGCCTTGCGACCAGGCCATGCGCGACCTCGTGGAACACAATCGCGATCACCAGCGGCACCAGCCAGATCGCGATGTCGTAGACGATATTCTGGTTCATTTGACTTCCTATCGTCTCGCCAGGCCAAGGCTCAGCTGTCGAGCTTCACTCTCGCGCAATCGCTCGAAGAAATGGCGGCGGCAAAGCGCCACATAACGGTCGTTGCCGCCGATCTCGGTCTGCGCGCCCGACTCAACCGCACGGCCCTCGGCATCGACGCGGAGGTTCATCGTCGCCTTGCGCCCGCACTCGCATACTGCCTTCAGCTCGATGAGCGAGTCCGCGAGCGCCAGCAGCGCCGCCGAACCGGGGAAGAGCTTGCCCTGGAAGTCGGTCCGAAGACCATAGCACAGCACCGGAATCCCGAGCGCATCCGCAACCTCGCAGAGCTGAAGCACGTGCCGCTGGGACAGGAATTGCGCCTCGTCGACGAGGATGCAGTCGAGCTTGCGCTTCTTCAGCTCCTTGCCGACCGCCCCAAACAGATCGACACTCTCGTCATAAGTGCTGGCCGGAGCGGACAACGCGATGCGCGATCCGATCGTGCCGGAACCCGCGCGATCGTCGAACGACGCGGTCCACAGCATCGTTTCCATGCCGCGCTCGCGGTAATTGAAATCGGCCTGCAGAAGGGTGGTCGATTTCCCCGCGTTCATCGCCGCATAATAGAAATAAAGCTTGGCCACGGCTGATACTAGACGGGCCATTCTTCCTTGAGAATGGCGAACAGCACAGTGTCACGGACGTGGCCGGTCCAGGTGATGCGGTCGGCGCGCAGCACGCCTTCGCGGACGGCGCCCAATTTCTTCATCGCCGCCTGGCTGCGCGCGTTGCGGCGATCAACCCGAAATTCGATCCGTCGGATCCCGGACTCGAACGCGCGGTGCATCATCATGTCCTTCACTCGGCGGTTGAAGCCGGTGCCGCGAAGGTGCGGGCGGTAGTAGGTGCCGCCGATCTCGAGCGTCTGGCGCGATGGATCGATTCCGAGGAAGCTCGACATTCCAGCGAGCTCGCCGCCGTCGAACAGGACGAAAGTCAGGTTCCGTTTGCTGCTGCGGTAGAGCGCAATGCTTTCGTCGAAGCCGTCGGGCCCGAAATTGTTGGCATAGATTTCCCAGATCTCCGGATCTTCTGCGCACGCGGCCTTGAGCGGTTCGCGGTGGCGCTCCTCGAACAGCTCCGCCCGGCAGCCATCGCCGGTCATGGGTGCATCGAGGCCGTCGATCATTCGCGGTCGAGGTCCTGGGCCACCTTGGGTGCGCGCAAAAGCTGGTCGATGTGACTGCTTTCGTCGAAGCTCTCGTCGGCAAGGAACTTGAGCTTGGCTGCATATTTCGTGCGAATGCGGCGCGCGACCTCGCGCTGGAGGAAGGCCGTGTTCTGCCGCAGCGCCTTCAGAACTGCTTCCTCGTCCTGGCCGAGCAACGGCTTCACGAACACCGTCGCGTGACGAAGGTCGGGGGACATGCGCACCTCGGTGATGCTGACGAGATGTGATTGAAGCACAGGGTCATGCACGTCGCCGCGCTGGAGCAATTCGCTCAGCACGTGGCGTACCTGCTCGCCAATGCGGAGCAGGCGGACCGAACGGCCTTCGGGGGTTTCAACGCGGCGCATTTCGTCCGCCGCCGTCATTGCGAGCGAAGCGAAGCAATCCAGTCTGGATCGCCACGTCGCTTCGCTCCTCGCGATGACGCCACTCTTTCGGCATTACAGCGTTCGTGCGCGCTCCTCGACCTCGAAGACTTCGAGGCTGTCGCCGGGCTTGATGTCATTGGTGTCGGCAAGCAGCACGCCGCACTCGAGTCCGGCGCGCACTTCGGCGACATCGTCCTTGAAGCGCCGGAGCGAGCTGATCGTCGTCTTGGATACGATGACATCTTCGCGGGTCAGTCGAGCATGAATGCCCTTTCGAATGACTCCTTCGAGAACGAGCAGCCCGGCGGCCTTGTCCTTCTTGCCCGCGGGGAAGACTTCCTTGACTTCGGCGCGGCCGACCACCGTCTCGATGATCTCGGGCCCGAGCTCGCCAGCCATCGCGCCCTTCACCCAATCGGTGAGGTGGTAGATGACGTCGTAATAGCGGAACTCGACCTTGTTGCGCTCGGCGACTTCGCGCGCCTTGGCGTTGGGGCGAACGTTGAATCCGATGATCGGAGCTCCGCTTGCGGACGCGAGAGTCACGTCGCTCTCGGTGATTGCGCCGACACCGGAATGGAGGACCCGGACCTTGATCTCGTCGGTCGACAGGCGGTTGAGCGCGTGGACGATCGCCTCGACCGAACCCTGCACGTCGGCCTTGATGACCAACGGCAGTTCCTTGGTGGTGGAGGCGTGGCTCGCGAACATGTTCTCGAGGCTGACAGGAGTGCTCGTCGTACGCTTCTTGTCGAGTACGCCCTGGCGGTAATCAGCCACTTCGCGAGCGCGCCCTTCATTTTCGACGACGGTGAAGGGGTCGCCCGCGGATGGCACGGCTGACAGGCCCAGCACCTCGACCGGCACGGATGGACCGGCTTCTTTGACCTGGCGCCCGTGGTCATCGATCATTGCCCGAACCTTGCCGCTCGACGGGCCGGCAACGAACACGTCGCCGACACGCAGCGTGCCGCGTTCGACGAGTACGGTCGCCAGCGGGCCCCGACCCTTGTCGAGTTTCGCCTCGATGACGGTGCCCTCGGCGGCTCTTTCGGGGTTGGCCTTCAATTCGAGAATTTCGGCCTGTAGCTGGATCGCCTCGAGCAATTTGTCGAGATTGGTCTTCTTGGTCGCGGAGACCTCAACGTCCTGGACATCGCCGCCCATGTCTTCGACGATGACCTCGTGCTGCAGAAGCTCCTCGCGGACCTTCTGCGCCTTCGCTTCCGGCTTATCGATCTTATTGATGGCGACGATCATCGGCACTCCGGCAGCCTTGGTGTGATTGATCGCCTCGATCGTCTGCGGCCTGAGGCCGTCATCGGCCGCGACGACGAGGATCACGATATCGGTGACGTTGGCGCCGCGCGCCCGCATCTCCGAGAACGCCTCGTGGCCCGGGGTATCGAGAAACGTGACCCGAGACTTGTCGGGCAGCTGCACCTGGTACGCGCCGATGTGCTGGGTGATTCCACCCGCTTCGTGGGCGACCACGTCCGCACCGCGGATCGCGTCGAGCAGCGACGTCTTGCCGTGATCCACATGGCCCATGATCGTGACCACGGGCGGACGAGTCTGGAGCGTTTCGTCCGCATCGACGTCGGTCGACGTATCGATGTCGATATCGCTGTCGCTGACTCGCTTCACGCGATGCCCGAACTCGGTCACCAGCAGCTCGGCTGTGTCCTGGTCGATGGTTTGGGTGAGGGTCACCGCCATACCCATCTTGAAAAGCGCTTTGACGAGGTCGGCGCCGCGCTCCGCCATCCGGTTGGCGAGTTCCTGCACTGTGATCGCCTCGGGGACGACGACGTCGCGGACCTGTTTCTGGGTCGGTCCGACCTCCTGGTGGTGCCTTTTTTCCTTCTCGCGAGCACGGCGAAGCGCGGCGAGCGAGCGCGCGCGGCTGTCATCCTCGTCGCTGAGCGCCCGAGTGACGGTCAGCTTGCCACGCTGGCGATGGTCGTCGCGGCCGCGGCTCGGCCGGGCCGGCTCGGGCCGCTTGGGCGCCGGGGCATGGCCGCTTGGCCGGCGATGGCTTCGATCTTCCTCTTCCTCGGCGGGCTCGGCAACCTTGGGCGGTGACGGGGCCTCCGCAGCACGGCGGGCTTCTTCCTCCGTTTGGCGAACGAGTTCCGCTTGCTCCGCGGCGGCTGTGTCCTCGGCCTTGCGATTCTCTTCGGCGCGACGGCGTTCTTCCTCGGTCGCCTCGACCTTGGTGCGGTCTTCGCGGCGGCGAGCCTCCTCCAGCGCTGTGAGCCGGGACTCTTCGGCCTCGCGCAGCAGCTTGGTCTGCATTTCCTTGCGGGCCGCCGTCTCCTCCGCGGCCGACGGCTTGCGCGGCTGGGGCGCAGGCGCGGCCGGCTTTGGCGTGGGCTTGGGCTCCTCGGCAACGGGCGTCGGAGCCGCGACCGGCGGGGCCTCGCCCGGGCGGCCGAGGATCCGGCGCTTCTTGACCTCGACGAC
>JBKPOR010000015.1:0-20055 GCA_046765675.1 Pseudomonadota bacterium | reverse complement strand
GCGGCCTCGAACAGGGCGCGATCATCCCTGGCGCGACCTGCTTCATCGGCGATTGGGTGCCGTACCGGCGGCAATGAATTCGGATCAGTGAATCGTCGCGGCCGCGGGTTCGTCGCGCAGGTGCGTGCGTGCTCGGCCCGACGCCAATGAGAAAACGAACAGCACCGCGTAACAGAGCGCAGGGACGATCAGCGCCGTTACGTAGCTCGTATGCTGGGACACGAGGCCGGTGAGCGGCGGGATCGCGGCACCGCCAACGATGGAGAAACATAGGAACCCGGACGTGGCTTCCTCCGATGCTGTCGAACGTTCGAGCGTGATCGTGAAGATCACCGGGAACATGATCGAGTTGAAGAGACCGATCGACAGCGCAGCATAGCCTCCCGGAACGCCGCCCACCACGAACACCAATAGGCACAAGGCGCACGCCGCCGCCGTGAAGACGGCGAGCAACCGTGGCGCCGGAACCCGTGTCAGCAGCGCGGAGCCTACGAGCCGACCCACCATCGCCCCGCCCCAATAGAGGCTCACATATTTGCCGGCGGTTTCGAGCGGCACGTCCCAGACATAGGCGCTGTTCAGGAACAGAGCCATTTGCGTGCCGATCGCGACTTCGGCGCCGACGTAAAGGAAGATCGCGATCCCGCCGAACAAGGCCCATTTCGAGGCGACCGCGTCGGCCAGAGTAGCCCCGATGCCGCGCCGGGCGGTTTCCCCCGGAGGCGGCGGAGCGGCAGCGGCAATCAACTTGCGCCCTCCGTAAATGATCACGCCGATGAGGAGGATGAGTCCGGCAATCCAGAAGAACGCTCGGTCGATTCCGGCGAACGACCCGGCGCGCGCGGCTGCGCTGACGTGCGTGCCCTGCTTCACCTCGATGCCTTTCAGGAACAGATGGGCGCCGAGATAGGGGCCGATGAAGGTGCCGAGGCTGTTGAAGGCTTGGCTGAAGGTCAGTCGGAAATGGCTGCGCTCGGGCGAGCCGAGCGCGGCGGCCAGCGGATTGGCGGCGACTTGGAGCACGGTGATTCCGCTGGCCAGCACGAACAGGCCGAGTAACACCACTTCGTAAGTTTGGACGTTGACCGCGAGCAGCATGATCAGGCAGCCGGCGACCATCATCGCGAGCGAAATCAGCACCGTCGGGACGGACCGCGCGCGAGCCAGGAGCACCGCACCTGGAAAGCTCATTACGCCATATGCGATGAAAAAGGCCGACGCGCTGAGCTGCGCCTCGACGTCGGACAAATGGAAGATCCCCTTGACCGCCGCGACGAGCGGATCGACCAGCGACGTGATGAAACCCCAGGCGAAGAACAGGCAGGTGACGATGGCATAGGCGCCGGTGACGCCGGCCGATTGCCGCTGTTGCTGCACCATCACCCCTCTCGAATTCGAGCCCTCCGGAACCTCGAGAGGCGCTCAGGAGATTTTCGTTACCCTCGCTCTGGCGCAGCCGCCGGAGGTGGAGGCGCTGGCGGCGGAACCGGGCAGGCGTCGGTCGCAAGGATCACCGATCCGTCCGCGCATGTCTGCGTCGCAGCCGGCGGAGGCGGCGGCGGAGGCAAAGCCGGAGGCGGCGGCGGTGGTGGCGGTGCCGACGACCCGCCGAAGGTTCCGCGAACGATGAACGAGAATCTTCGGTCGTTCATGAAGTAGGACCGCGGCGCCAGTCGTCCGTCGAGCGTGTATTGCTGGAGCGTCTTGGTCACTTCGTTCGTGAGGTTCGTCGCCTGCACGCCGATCTTCATCCGCGACGTGACGTTGAAGAATGCCGACGCATCGAGCGTACCCGTCTTGTCGTTCCAGATCGGGAAGTAAGGGAAGATGACGTCCGATTCCGTCAGCAGGAATTTGGATCGCCAGTTGTACGCCACTCGGATCGACACCGGGCCCTTCTCGTAGAACGGCTGAATGTTGAACTGATGCTTCGACAGCTGCGCGAGCGGCAGATTGCCGGCGATACCGATGGGAGCCACGTTGGTCGGCGCGCCTCCATTCAGGAACGAGTTCGGAATGCCCTTGCTCGTGACATAGGTGTAGTTCGCGCTGAGGCCGAAGCCGCTGAGGAATCCAGGAAGGAAGTCGTAGACCTGGTTGTAGGCGATTTCGAACCCGCGGACCTTGCCGGTGCCCTCGAAATTTGCCGGACCGCGGACGAAGATAGTTTCCGTGACACCGTTGTTCGTAATGTCACGGGTCGTCGTGTTCGAATAAATGTAGTTGTGGATGTTCTTGATGAAGCCGTCGATGGTGAGCGATCCGAGCCGGTTTCCTGCAAAATACCACTCGAGAGTCGCGTCGAAATTGTCCGACGTGATTGGCTTCAAGTTCGGATTGCCCGCCGTCGCGGTAAGCTGGCCGTTGCTTCCGAGGCCGATAGTCAGGAAATTCCGGATGTCGGCAAGCTGCGGCCGTGCATAATCCCTGCTTGCGGCGAGGCGGAAAATCAGGTCGTTGGTGATGCCGAACTTCAGGTTCGCGCTGGGCAGCCAGTAATTGTACTTGTTCTTCGCCGTGTCCGGTATCGCCTCACCGGTCGCGAATGTCGCCAGTTGCGCGTAGGCGGCGGCGCCGATCGTACAAATGCCGGGGACCGTTGGCACCTGCGGCGCCGGAGGCGGTGGAACCGTCGGCACGCATTTTTCCGCAAAGGTCAGGAAATTGCCGGTTATAGTGTCCGTCATGCCCAGCGCTTGCTGCGAGGGTATCTGGAAAGCGCCTGCCGACGTCAGGTCATCATGGACGTATCGAACGCCGATGTTGCCGTCGAGACGCACGTTGCCGAAGATCGGCTCATCCCGGCCGAAGCGGAGCATGCCATAGGCATTCTTTGTTTTCTGTCCGACGTCCTGGATTTCACCCGGCAGGAACGGAGTCCCCGCGACCACGCCGGCGCGTCCCGCCAGCGGTCTCCACGAGGTGGCGCCACAACCGCCGACGCTGGGTTGACAGGCATAAGCCTGGATCGACTGGAAGAAAGCGACTGCCTCGTCGTAGCCGCTGATCAAATCGCCGTTGTAATAGTTTGCTGAAGGTGGGGCCGCCGTGTCGCCACGGAAGAAATTGTCCCAACTGTGCAGCGATACATTGCCCTCCGGCACGCCGACCTGGTCCATGAAGACCGCCGCGCCCGTCCAGACTTCGCTGAGCGAACCCCAATTGTAGGTCGTATATTTGATATGCTGCTGGCGGTCGGCGTAACGGGCGCCGAATTTCAGCTGCTTCAGGAAACCGTCGTTCAGGAAATTGTAGGCGACGTCTCCTTTGAACGCCCACTCATGGCCTCGGCTATGCTCGATGTGGTCCATTGCCGAGCGCCAGAAAGTGTAGCGCGGATTGCTGAAATATTCGGCATCGGACGCGTTCGCCAGCGCCGGGAGCGGCGCGCCTGACCAGGTGTAGGTTTCCGTCAGCGGCTTGTGCGGGATGATGACCGGATATTTTCCGGTCAGGTCGACCTCCTGGTCAGCAAAAATCGAGCCGTGGACCCCGAAGTCGAGATTGTCGTGTTTCGCTTTGACATATTGGGCATCGAGATTGACGTCCCAATGCGGCGTCGGGCTGAACTTGAAGTTGAGCGATTGGTCCTGAACGATGTTCTCGTCCTTGACCTGGCGCCTGTTCAGCGTGTGCTGCATGCCGCCCTGGGCAACCCGATCCCCGACCTCCTCTGAGCCGAAGCCGGCGCCGACGGGGCTCCCTCTCCACCCGCCCATGGGCAGGGTGATGTACCCGCTCTCGAAAAGGCCACTGTCGTCATACTGGTAGTTTGGGAACGTCGTCCCGTTCGCATAGCTGTGCCAGGCGCCCGCGTTCCCGCCTGTTGCACCAGCGCCTAGGATGGTGCCGTTCGGTCCCACCTGGCACTGCGCGATCGGCTGCGCAGCCTGGTTGGGGAAGACACCGCCGACGGGGCCGGCAGTGTTGGGGAGGCAGCCTGCCGGGAACGTGTTGTATTCCGAAAGATCGGAGCCTGCTTCGAATGTATATTCGCCCCATTTCTCGCTCGAGTGGGAGCGCAGGAATTGAGCGGTAAGCATCGCGCGGCGATCGAGGCTCTGCCATTGTGCAGCGCCGGCGTAACCCCGCCGCTTCCGATTGAACTCCTGGGTGCGGAACTGGCCGCCGATCGGCGCAAAGCGTGCGCCGGCGAAGTCATAAAGGCCATCCGGTCCGCCCGTCGCTGTGCCGAAGCAAGGACCGCCGAGAACACCGGGCCCGGCAACCGCCCCCGTGAACGCATTGATATTCGGCGGGACGCCGGTGTTATCCACGGTGTCCGGCAATGGAGTACGGCAGACGATGTTCGTTGGATCCGTCGTGTTCGAGTTGATCGCGTAGGTGCCGTCGCGGGTCTGGAAGTTCGAGACCTGTACGCCGTCGGCGCGGTTGAACAGTTGCGAATAAGAGAAGGCTCCGAGCAGGCCGATTCGTCCGATGCCGGTGTCCCAATTGTCGCTGACCAGCAACGAACCGATCGGCGACCATTTCTTCGAGAGATCTCCGTAGGTGGCTTCCAGGTCGTAACCGACGTGCAGCCCCTTGTTGTCGAAGGGCAGGCGCAGGTTCATGTTGATCGTGCCGGACAGGCCGCCCTCGATCCGGTCGGCCGTCATTTCCTTGAACACTTCGACCGAGCCGAGCAGCTCGGCGGGTACGTCCTGGAAATTGATCGCTTGGCCGTTGACGCCGGTCGAGAAGGTGTCGCGCCCGTTGAATTCGGACCGGACGTAGGTCAGGCCGCGGACGACGACACCCGACCCTTCCGCCGAAAAGTGGTCGGGGTCGCTCGAACCCGCGAAGCGGTTGATCGAGACGCCGGGCACGCGCTGCAGCGCTTCGGTAACGGAGCGGTCGCCGAGATTGCCGATGTCCTGTGCGGTAATGACGTCGACGACGGTGTCCGAGTTGCGCTTGACGTTCTGCGCGCTCCGCAAGCTCTGGCGGATGCCGGTGACGATGATCTCGTCGCGCGTCTGCGGAGAGGTCGAGTCGGCGACCGCTTCGCCCGTCGGCGGATTCGTCTGTGCGAATGCCGACGTGCTCGCGGCAAGGGCACAAATTGCGATGAAAGAAACGCCGTTGCGCAGGGCGCGCGCAGAATTCGACTGCCCCGTCGATTTGGCCATCAGCGGCTCCCTGTTTCTGGTAGCGCTAACACACGCGACCAGCCTCTCTCCTGGCGACTGCATAACCCGCGCTGTTTTTCGCGGCAAGACCGATTAAGGTAGCGCTAACGTGAACTTTCAACTCACTGTGGCCGCGATGCAGCACCTTTCGATGCGACGAAGGCTAAGTGTTTGATTTGCAAGGAGTGAGATACGAGCGACAGCGCTTGAACGACCGGCGGTACTCGGGAAGCGTTTGCGCGTGAGCGTCTGTTTTGGGGAGAATATGGGCGATCAACCGAAGCTCAATGTCGTTGTCGTCGGCGGCGGAACGGCCGGATGGATGGCCGCGGCGGCTCTCACGAAATTGCTGCCCACGCGGTGCAGCGTCACGCTCGTCGAATCCGAAGCGATCGGCATTGTCGGCGTCGGCGAAGCCACTCTCCCGCACATCCGCGGTTTCAACGAGCGGCTCGGGATCAACGAAGCCGAGTTCATGGCGGCGACCCGAGCCACCTTCAAACTGGGCATTGAATTCAGCGGCTGGGGACGTCAGGGCGACAGCTACATTCATCCGTTCGGCACGTTCGGCAGCGGCCATGGGGAGGTCGCCTTCCATCATTATTGGTCCCGGCTAAAGGATAAAGGCGCGCCCGTCTCGCCGCTCGGCGAATATTCGATGGCCGTCGCAATGGCCTACATGAACCGGTTCGCTCGCCCTGATCCTGATCCGGCGAGGATCGAGTCGACGTTCAATTATGCCTATCAGTTTGATGCGACTCTGTTCGCGCCGTTCCTTAGAACCATCGCCGAGAAGCTCGGCGCGTCGCGCGTTGAAGGGCGAATTGTCGACGTCGAGCTTGACGGGGAAAGTGGCGATGTCGCCGCACTGCGACTCGAAGACGGCCAGCGAATCGAAGGAGACCTGTTCATCGACTGCTCGGGGTTCGTCTCGCTCGTCATTGGCAAGGCGCTCGGCGAGCCGTTCGAGGACTGGTCGCATTGGCTCCCATGCGACCGCGCCGTCGCAATGCCGTGCCGCACCGAGACTGCGCTAACCCCGTACACGAGCGCGATCGCAATGCCGGCGGGCTGGCGGTGGAGGATCCCACTCCAGCACCGCACGGGCAACGGTTATGTCTACTCTTCCAGTTTCACCAGCGACGACGAGGCGCGCTCGGCGCTTGTCGGCGCGGTCGAGGGCGACGCGATAGCGGAGCCTCGTGTGCTCAAATTCAAGGCCGGACGACGGAGTCGCAGCTGGGTCCGCAACTGCGTTGCCGTAGGGCTTTCGAGCGGCTTCCTCGAGCCGCTCGAATCGACCAGCATCTACCTCATCCAGGCAGCCATCTCGGCGCTTGTGGAACTGTTTCCGGAGAAAGCGATCTCGCCACTGGACCGCGACGAATTCAATCGTCTCATCGACATGGAATATGACCGCATCCGCGACTTCCTAATCCTGCATTACCACGCGACCGAACGCTCCGAGACGCCCTTCTGGAACTACGTGCGCACGATGAGCATCCCCGACACGCT
The DNA here is from genome assembly GCA_046765675.1 of Pseudomonadota bacterium. Classification (GTDB taxonomy): domain Bacteria; phylum Pseudomonadota; class Alphaproteobacteria; order Sphingomonadales; family Sphingomonadaceae; genus Sphingomicrobium. The sequence continues at coordinate 13,408 of JBKPOR010000015.1, read as the reverse complement.
AAAGGAGAAGATGGAGCTGTTCCGGCGCCGCGGCCGAGTCGTAAAATATCGTGAAGGCGTGTTCCTCGATGCGAGCTGGGTTGCCGTTTACATGGGCCAGCGCATCATCCCCGAAGGCCACGATATCCGCGCTGACCTGCCGCCGATCGACGCGCTCGCCCGGAGCGCGGAAGCCCTCCACAGCGAAATCCAAGCGAAGGCGTCCAAGATGCCCGACCACCGCTCGCACATCGAGGCTTATTGCCCAACGGCGGTAGCCGCATGAGCAAGGCTGGCGCCATCAAGCGCGTCGCGATCATCGGCGGCGGCATCACCGCTTGGTCTGCAGCTGCGGCGCTGAAGCGCAGGATCTCGGCGCTGGACGTGCTCGTCGTCAGCAGCCCTCCTCCGCCCGACGCCCTTGCGGACCGGATGATCTGCACCCTGCCGTCGATCGGCGAGTTCCACTCCGACATCGGGCTTACCGACGAAGACACGATCGGGCGCGCGCGCAGCGGCCTTCGCATTGGGACGAACTTCAGAGGTTGGGCTAACGGACTGCCGGACTATGTGCACGCGTACGGAAGCTATGGGGTTCCGGTCGGCGGGGTGGCCTTCCACCACCTGTGGCTGAGGGATCATCACGCCCATGGCCGTCCGTTCGATTCCTTTTCTCCTGCGCGATCGAACTTCGAAGCGTCCCCGATCGGCTACGGTCTCCGCCTCACGATCGACATCTATCTCCAGCTGCTGCGTGACTATTCGCTCCATCTCGGCGCTGCGGAACGGCCCGGCCAGGTCGCCGACGTGGAGCTTCGCGGCGTTGACGGCTTTATTGACGCGCTGAGTCTCTCCGACGGCGAGCGCATTACGGCCGATTTATTCATCGATTGCAGCGGCCCGACGGCCGGTGTTCGATCGCGAATGGATGACGGGTTCGAAGACTGGAGCCGTTGGTTGCTGTGCGACCGAATCACCATTGAAACCGGCCCGCCGCAAGCGGATCAGGGACCGCTCGACGAGGCCCTCGCAGCATCCGCCGGCTGGCGCTGGCATTCGTCTTCGCCGTCCGGCACTCAGACCGGCACGGTCTTTTCATCTGCACATGAGGACGGCCCGAAAGGTGCGATCCCGCTGCGTCAGGGTCGCTTATCGGAATCCTGGGTGCGCAATTGCGTCGCGATCGGTGATGCCGCGATCTCGGTCGAGCCACTCGAGTGGACCAACCTCCACCTCGCCCACAGCCAGATCGACCGCCTGGTTTCGATGATGCCGGGAGCCGATTTCGCGCCGGTCGAGCTCGCCGAATATAATCGTCAGTGCAATGCGGAAGCCGACCGGGTCCGCGACTTCCTGTGCATGCACTATGTCGCCGCGCAGCGCAGCGAGCCCTTTTGGGCCGACTCGTCGGCGGTCGCGCCGCCGGAATCTCTCGCGCATACGCTGGCCTTGTTCGCGGAACGCGGACGCCTTCCTTATTATGAAGAAGAGACGTTCGCCCGGGATAGCTGGGCGGCGGTACTGCTGGGCCAGGGCTTCTTTCCTCGCAGGATCGACCCGCTGGCCGACTCGGTCACGCCTGAGCAGGCAGAACGTGCACTTTCATCCCGCCAAAAGGCGCTTGAGCCTATCGTTCAAGCGCAGCCGAGCTACCGCGGGACATTCCTGCAAATGGGGCAGGGCGCACAGCCATGAACGAGCATAGTATCCGCGAGGTTGTGATCGTCGGCGGCGGAACCGCCGGCTGGATGGCCGCGGCCGCGCTCTCGCGTTTCCTCAACAATGGCTACACCCGGACAACGCTGATCGAGTCCGAGGAAATCGGGATCGTGGGTGTGGGAGAGGCCACCATCCCGCCGCTGCTCAGCTTCAACGGCCTGCTCGGAATCAACGAGAACGACTTCGTCCGCGAGACCAAGGCCACGTTCAAGCTCGGCATCGAATTCGTAAACTGGGGGGCGCTCGGACAGCGCTACATCCACCCGTTCGGGACGCTCGGCCAGGACCTGCAGGGTATCCCCTTCCACCAGCTTTATTTGCGCGAGCGGCAGCGCCGCATGCTGCCCGACATCTCCGCCTGGGCGATGAGCGCGGTCGCCGCCGCGCAGGGCAAATTCGCCCGGCCGGGACGCGGCGCGCAATATCCGCTCAATCAGATGCTCTATGCGTTCCATTTCGACGCGGGACTCTATGCGCGTTTCCTGCGCGCTTATGCCGAGCAGGCCGGAATCCGCCGGATCGAAGGCAAGATCGTCGACGTCCGGACCCGCGGCGAAGATGGCTTTGTCGAAGCCGTCCAGCTGGCGGACGGCCAGGTCGTCGAGGGCGAGCTGTTCATCGACTGCTCGGGTTTCCGCGGTCTTCTCATCGAGCAGGCGCTCGAGACCGGCTATGAAGACTGGACCCACTGGCTGCCGTGCGACCGCGCGATCGCGGCGCCATGTAGCCACGTCGGGAGGCTTGATCCGTTCACTCGCTCGACGGCGCACTCGAGCGGCTGGCAGTGGCGGATTCCGCTCCAACACCGCATGGGAAACGGGCACGTCTATTGCAGCGCATTCATCTCCGACGACGAAGCGGAGCAGGTACTTCGCTCGAACCTCGAGGGCGAGCTGCTTGCGGAACCCCGGCGACTCTCGTTCACCACCGGACGGCGCAAGCTCGCCTGGAGCCGCAATGTCATCTCGCTGGGCCTGTCGAGCGGCTTCGTCGAGCCGCTTGAGTCGACCAGCATTCATCTCATCCAGGCGGGGATCGCGCGCCTGATCGCCCTTTTTCCCGATAAGCGCTTCAACCCGATCGAGCGGGACGAATACAATCGGCGGATGCAGTCGCTGTTCGAATGGGTCCGCGACTTCATCATCCTCCACTACAAGGCGACCGCGCGCGTCGATTCAGACTTCTGGAAGCGCTGCGCCGCGATGGATATCCCGGACAGCCTCGCCGGGCGTATCGAGCAGTTCCGCAACAAGGCGCGCGTCTTCGCCGACGCCGAGCTGTTCAACACGGTCAGCTGGGTCTCGGTCATGTTGGGTCAGGCTATCCTCCCGGACGGCTATGAGCCGGTCGTCGACGGGCTTGACGAAGGCAAGGTCGCGCAGGCTCTCGAGCAGATGCGCCTCACGATCCTCGAAACCGCACAGCGCCTCCCGACTCACGAGGAATTCGTCGCCCAGTGCTGCGCCGCCACGAACGCCGCTTCGCAGCCAGCCGAGATCGTCCTGTGAAGGGCGACCGAATCCGCAAGGTGGTCATCGTCGGGGGCGGGACTGCCGGCTGGATGACCGCGGCAGCGATGTCGCAAATCCTTGGCGAAATGCCCGATCTATCGATCGAGCTGGTTGAATCGGATGAGATCGGGACGGTCGGCGTCGGCGAGGCGACCATCCCCCAGATCAACCTGTTCAACGCGCTCCTCGGGATCGACGAGCGCGAGTTCGTCCGCTCCACCAACGCGACCTACAAGCTGGGTATCGAGTTCCGCGACTGGACCCGGATCGGTCACAGCTACGTGCACCCGTTCGGTTTCTACGGCCTCGACATGCTCGGGGTCGAATTCCATCACCACTGGCTGAAGGGGCGGATGGCTGGCGATTCGACGCCACTCGATGTTTACTCGCTCGGCGTCGTGGCCGGACTTGCGGGCCGCTTCGCACACCCGCGGCCGGACCAGCCCGGTTCGCCGCTGTCGCGGATTGCCTATGCGTTCCAGTTCGACGCCTCGCTATATGCAAAATACCTCCGGCAGCGCGCTGAAGCGCTGGGCGTGCGACGGACCGAGGGACGCATCGTCGACGTCGTTCAGGACGGCGAAACCGGGTTCGTGGAGGCCGTCACGCTGTCCGAAGAGGGGCGCGTCGAAGGCGATCTTTTCATTGACTGCTCGGGCTTCCGCGGCCTCCTCATCGAGCAGACGCTCGAGGCGGGCTTCGAGGATTGGGCCAAATGGCTGCCCTGCGACCGCGCGGTCGCAGTGCCCTGCGAAAGCAGCGACGACCAGCAGCCATTGACCCGATCGACCGCGCGGCCAGCCGGCTGGCAATGGCGAATTCCTCTGCAGCACCGCACCGGTAACGGCTACGTCTATTCGAGCGCGCATATCGGCGACGACGAAGCTGCCGACGTCCTGCTCGCAAATCTCGACGGAGCGACTCTTGCAGATCCGCGGGTGCTTCGCTTCAAGGCCGGACACCGCAAGCAAGCGTGGGTCAAGAACGTCGTCGCGATCGGGCTCGCCGGCGGGTTCCTCGAGCCCCTCGAATCCACCAGCATCCATTTGATCCAGACCGGTATCGCGCGGCTGATGACCTTGTTTCCGACGCGCCGCTTCGACGAACTGGAGATCGAGCGTTACAATCGCCTGACCGTCCAGGAATATGTCGACATCCGCGATTTCCTGGTCCTGCATTATCATGCCAACGAACGGACGGACTCGGAGCTTTGGCGCTACTGCCGCGAGCTCACTCCGCCCGAGGGCCTGTCCTACAAGCTCGACATGTTCCGTCGCACCGGCCGAGTCATTCGCGAGCATGAAGAGTTGTTCACCGAGACCAGCTGGCTCGCGGTGATGGTGGGCCAGGGAACCGAGGCGCAGGACTATCATCCGGCGGCCGACATCCTGCCCAATTCCGAAACGCTCCAACGTCTCGCGCACATCCGCGAGGTCGTCGCCCAAACCGCCGCGCTGATGCCGATGCAGAACGACTATCTGCAGGGACAAGGCAGCGCGAGCAACGTGACGCTGAGGCGCGCCTCCTGATGGATTTCGACAGCCTGCGGCCGATTGCAGAATATGCCGACGTCAACAGGACCGTATTCCGGGAGAAGATCCGGCCGCTGGGCCAGCCGGCGGTGCTTCGCGGTCTCGGCGCTGAATGGCCGGCTGTAGGCGCAGCCCGGCGCTCTGTTGAAGACCTGATTTCTTATTTGCACGGTTTCGGCGCTGATCGACCGGTGGCCGCCATCGTCGGCCCTCCGGAGATCGAGGGACGGTTCTTCTACGCCGACGATTTTTGTTCGCTCAATTTCCAGCGCGCGATGACGCCTCTCGATTCATTCCTGGAGCGGCTGCTTCGCGATCGCCAAAATCCGAGCCCATTTGCGATTGCGGTGCAGTCCGAAGAAGTGCCGGCTCTGCTGCCCGGTTTCGAGAAAGAAAACCGAACCGACCTCGTCGACGCAAACGTCGTACCACGCGCCTGGATCGGCAATCGCATCCGAGTCGCGCCGCATTACGACCTGATGGAGAATATCGGCGTCGTCGTGGCCGGCCGGCGCCGCTTCATGCTGTTTCCGCCCGATCAGCTCAAGAACCTCTATGTCGGCCCGTTCGAGCTGACTCCGGCCGGTACGCCGGTCAGCATCGTCGACACTCACGATCCCGACCTGAAACAATTCCCCCGCTTCAGCGAGGCCCTCGAGCAGGCGCAGGTCGCCGAGCTGGAGCCGGGCGACGCGATCTACATTCCATTCCATTGGTGGCACGGCGTCGACTCGCTCGAGCCCGTCAATCTTTTTATCAATTACTGGTGGAATGAGGCGAGGGCAGATGCCGGCAGTCCCTATGACGCGCTCCTCCACGCGCTTTACGCAATCAAAACGCTTCCCGCCGAGCAGCGTGCCGTTTGGCGCATGGTGTTCGATCATTACGTCTTCGCGCTGGAGGCCGACCCGGTCGAGCATCTGCCAGAACGCGCTCGCGGCTTGCTGGGCGAGGCGAGTCCGGAGCTGCTCGGGCGGATGCGCGCCACGCTTCGCCAGCTTCTGAGCCGGCCGTGAGGAATCCGATGCTAAACCGCCGCGATTTGATTCATGCCGGCTCCGCGCTTGCCGGGGCTTGCGCGATTGCCCCGCTGGCGGCGCGTGCCTCCCCGCCCGCCTTCGTCCGCCGCGAGGGAAGGCGTCTGGTGAAAGACGGTCGGCCGTATCGCTACGTCGGAACGAACATGTGGTACGCGGCCTATCTCGGCGCGAACGCTCCGTACGGAAACCGCGACCGTCTGAAACGTGAACTCGACCGCGTCGCGGCGCTCGGCATCGAAAGCGTGCGAATCCTCGGCTCGTCGGAAAATTCGCCGCTGAAGAATTCGGTCGCGCCGACCTTCCGCGACCGCGGCAAGCGCTACAACCGAAACCTGCTCGAGGGTCTCGATTTCGCGCTCGCCGAAATGGGCAAGCGGAAGCTCGGGGCCGTGATCTACCTCGCCAATTTCTGGGAATGGTCGGGTGGGTTCATGACCTACCTCTACTGGACCAACGGCGGCCGCTACATCAACATGAACGACCCGGCGCACCCCTGGCCCGAGTTCCCCGACATGAGCTCAGACTTCTACGGCAGGCCGCCCGCTGTGGCGCTGCTCAACGATTATATCCGCGCCGTCGTCGGACGGACGAACAGCATCACCGGCCGGCCCTATCGGGATGACTCGACGATCCAGTCATGGCAGCTGGCCAACGAGCCACGGCCCGGCGGCTCTCCCGAAGCGGTGCAGCGGCACATGCCGGCCTATCTCAAATGGATCGACACCACGGCGCGGCTGATCAAGGCGATCGATCCCAATCACATGGTGTCGACCGGAAGCGAGGGAACGCAGGGCTGCGGCGAGAGCGACCAATGCGCGCTCGACGCGCACAGCTCGCCCGCGATCGATTATATGACCGCGCATATCTGGCCGCAGAACTGGAGCTGGGCCGATCCGAACGACCTCCCAGGCACTTGGCCGACGGTCGAGAAGAACACGCGCGACTATTTCGCCCGTCAGGTTGCGATCGCCGAGCGGCTCTCCAAGCCGCTAGTGGTCGAGGAATTCGGATTCCCCCGCGACGAGGGCGGCTTCGAGCCGGGCAACTCGACGATCTGGAAGGACAAATTCTATTCGCTCATCTTCGAACTCGCGCTCGACGATATGAAGGCGGGCGGGCCGGTCGCCGGCACCCACTTCTGGGCGTGGAGCGGCGAAGGCCGGGCACAGCATCCCGACCATCATTTCCAGCCTGGCGACACCAGCTACGTCGGCGACCCGCCGCACGAGCCGCAGGGCTGGTATGGCGTGTTCGACGTCGATGGCTCGACCCAGGCCGTGATCCGGAATCACGTAGCGGCGGTGAACACCTTGCCCGACGCAGCGCCGAAGAGCGGGCAGCGGGGCTAAGGCTCGATGCGGAACATCGCGACTCCGCGCGGCTCGACGGTCGCTTCGATCGCGCCTGACCAACGCCCCGCGTTCTTGTGCGCCCAGAGATCGCGCACTCTGGCGCGGGCGCCGCGCGGATAGCCGACCTGCTCGGCGGTAGCGCGGATCGTGGCTCGTTGTGTACCGCGATTGAAAAGGAGGATCGCCCTGCCCCCGCCCGCGAGCGGCTTGGCCCAGATTTCGCGGTCACCGTCTTTCGCCACGCGACGCCCTTGCACACCGAGCTTATCCTGATCGACCGCAATGACTTCCTTGTTCAGCAGAATATTGCGCGTCGCTGCGTCCATGTGCGCCACGTCGTTCCCGGCGATCAGCGGTGCGGCCATCATCGCCCACAGCGAGAAGTGGGAGCGATATTGGGCCGGCGTCATGCCGCCGTTGCCGACCTCGAGCATATCCGGATCGTTCCAGTGGCCCGGCCCCGCGAACGACCATAATGGCTCGTTGAGATCGACGATCTCGAGCACGGAATGGGCCCAATCGTGCGCCTTGTCCTTGGTCGCGAAGCCGTCCCAGATGTCGCCAGTCGTACGCCACAGATTGCCGACATTTTTCGCCCACAGCCACGGTTTTGAGGTGCCCCACTCGCACATCGAGAAAATAATCGGCCGCCGGCTTTGGCGGAGCGCATCAGCCATGACGGCATAGGCCTCCTGCGCATTGCGATCGCCCGTGTTGCACCAATCGTACTTGAGGTAGTCGACGCCCCAGCCGGCGTAGGTCAGTGCATCCTGATATTCGTGGCCCTGGCTCCCAGGGCGCCCGCCGCAGGTCAGCCGCCCAGCGTCCGAATAGATTCCGAACTTCAGGCCCTTCGAATGTACGTAATCGGCGAGCGACTTGATACCGGACGGGAAACGCTGCGGATCGGCCGTGATAAAACCGTGCTGGTCGCGAGGACCCTGCCAACAGTCGTCGATCACGACATATTGGTAGCCGGAGTCGCGCATGCCCGAGCTGACCATGGCGTCCGCGGTCTCGCGCACGATTTTCTCGTTCACGTTGCACGCGAACCTGTTCCAGCTGTTCCAGCCCATCGGCGGCGTGAGCGCGAGGCCGTTCGCACCCTTGTTCACGACCTCCTGGGTTGTCTCGGCAAGCGCCGGAAAACCTGCTGTGATCAATGCGAGCCAAAGGAAAAATCTGACAATGAGAGACATGATGACGGTATCCATCCGCATTACTCGGCCTCCGGTCCCGGAGCGGCCACGGTTCCACGCGAACGGGCGTAGCGTTCGACCCATTCGGCGGAGTTGCCCTCCGACTGCTTTTTGATCGGCGGGACCTCAACCGCAGCCGAGGGATCGATCGACACTCCGAGATAATTCGCGACCGCCTCGGCGACGGCGGCGCCGTCCGCGAGCGCGTCCTCGTGCCAGACGGTCAGCGGTTCGATCCTGAGCTCGGCGAACATCTGCGCCCAGGCGGCTTCCTGAAAGGCGATTCCGCGTTCCGCGGCCTCGAGCGCTTCTTCGGAATAGTCGATCCCCGCCGTAGCCGGATTTTCCTGCTCCTTGCGCCACACACCGGACAGGGTCGCGCGAGCGTAAGAGACGGTCTGCGCCATGCGGTCACGGCGCCGGAGATAGATGATCCGCCGCGGGCGCCCATTCGGCAGGATCGCCTCCAGGACCTCATCGAGCAGTGCGGAGTTCTTCCGCTTCAATTGCTCGAGCTGCGGCGGAAACGCCTTCAGCCCGAACACGCCGTTGGGCGAGCACCGGCGCCGGAGGACCGAGCGCCATAGCCGCCCCTGAAGTTCCGGCGAGCTGCCAGCAAAGCCGTATGGGCCCGCCGGTTCGAAGTTCAGATATTCCAGAGGCGCTCCGAAGCAGCCGGTACGCCACAGCAAATGGCTGAAGTAGGTGCTTCCGGCGCGCGGCACAGACGCGAGGAGATAGGTCAATTCAGGCTTCTCCTGGCGAAGCGGGAAGTCGAACTTGCCTTCGTAGCCCGTTTCGATGTGGGTCAGCATGGTTGCGTCGCGCCCAGGCTCTATCGCAGCTCGACGACTGCAACCGACTTGGGCGGGAGTTTGAACAAGAGCCGCCCCCCGGACGCGCGGCCGGTAAAGTCGACCGGCCGGACCTCGTTCGGCCCGTCGAACGTGTTGTGCGCCGCAACAGTGGGGGCCGTCAGCACCTCACCGATGGCGCTGCGCGCAGCGAGACCTTCGACCGCGGCGTCGATGCGCGCAGCGCGGTTCGGATCGACGTTGACCAGCGCGAGCCACAGCCTGCCTGACGGATCGCGAGCGGCAACCGCGTCGACCGCCGGCAAGTGGATGTCGCCATACACATACGTACCCGCATCGAAGCTCACCGGAATCAGAGTGGCGTCCTGGAAGGGCACGTACATGCGATAGACGTGGTAGGTTGGAGTCAGGAGCATGCGCGGCCCGTCGGTCAGGATCATCGCCTGCAGCACGTTGATCATCTGCGCGATATTCGCTCCGCGTACGCGATCGGCGTTGCGCATGAAGAGGTCGAGGTTGAGCGCCGCGATCACGGCGTCGCGGAGGGTGTTCTGTTGCTTCAGGAACCCTGGATTGCTGCCGGGATCGGGATCGGTCCAGATCCCCCACTCGTCGACATAGAGGCCGATCTTCTTGTCGGGATCGTACTTATCCATGATCGCCGATTGCCGTGCGATCCAATCCGTCATTTTTAGCGTCGCCCGAATCGCCTTTGCATATTCGTCCTCGCCGAAACCGGCGCTCGGGCCCTTCTTCTCCCAACTGTTCGGGATTGTGTAGCCGTGGAGGGAGACGCCCTCCAGGTCCCAGCTCCACACCTTCTCCTTCCACGCCTTCATTATGGCTTCCGTGTAGTCGCTGTTGCCGCTGTCCCAGCCGACGGCGACGCGCTTCATGGCGGACGCAGGGGCCTGCTGCGCCGGGTTATAGTTGCGGGTGAACCGGGCGAAGCGTTTCATCTCCTCGACATAATGATCGGGGGACATCGCCCCGCCGCAGCCCCAGTTTTCGTTGCCTAGCCCGAGATACTTCACGCGGTACGGAGCCGGATGCCCATTGGCGGCGCGCAATTTGGCGAGCGTCGTCGGCTGGTCGGAAGTCATATAGTCGAACCAGTCCGATGCCTCCTCGACCGAGCCGGATCCGATGTTTTCCGAAATGAAAGCCTCGGCACCGATCTGGTCCAGGAAGTCGAAATATTCATGCGTGCCGAAACTGTTCGGCTCGATTACTCCGCCCCAGTCCGGGTTGAGTGTCGCCGGCCGCTGTGCGCGCGGGCCGATGCCGTTGCGCCAATGGTAATTGTCACCGAAGCAGCCACCGGGCCAGCGCACGTTCGGAACGCGGATCGCGCGAAGGGCCGCAACCACGTCGCTGCGGATTCCGCGGACATTGCGGATTGGGGAATCCGGCCCCACCCAAATGCCGCCGTAGATTCCTGATCCGAGATGCTCGGCGAATTGGCCGAACATATCGCGATTGATTTTCGCGCCAGGTTGATTGGCTTTCAGTTCGAGGAGAATGGACGCCGGCTGCTGAGCGAGCGCCGGTAGGGGCTGGAAAGCAGCAGCCGCGGCAGTTGCCAGGGCGGCAATCCGTTTCGTGGCCTCTAGAAACATACCCCAAGCCTCCCGCTCATTGCGCTGCGCCCTCGATGCACTTTACGGTAGCGCTAACAAAAAGGGAGGTCCCATGATGCGCCGCCGTGCATTTCAGCAGCTTGTCCGACTCGTGCTGCTGATGGGCGCCGCCTCAATCACGACTATCGGTCACGCGCAATCGCCGGCGCGCCAGCAGGCACAGCACATGGCCGAGCGATTGGTCGCGAAGATGACCCTGGATGAGAAGCTCGGTCAGTTGATCAATGTCGCGCCGGCCATTCCGCGGTTGAACGTACCGGCCTACAACTGGTGGACCGAATCGCTTCACGGGGCGATCGGTGCGGTGCCGACGACAAACTTCCCGGAGCCGATCGGCATTGCGGCGACTTTCGATATCCCGCTGGTGCGCGATGTCGCCGGCACGATCAGCAAGGAGGTGCGAGCACTCCACACGCTAGGCCGGCTGACCGGGAAGCTCGGGAAGATCGGGACCGGACTCGACACCTGGTCACCCAACATCAATATCTTCCGCGACCCGCGCTGGGGACGAGGTCAGGAGACGTACGGCGAAGATCCGTTCCTAACTTCACGAATGGCGGTTGCGTTCGTCAGTGGCATGCAGGGACCGGATCCGGACCTGCCGCTCGTCATCTCGACGCCAAAGCATTTTGCCGTCCACAGCGGCCCGGAGAGCACGCGCCACAAGGCGAACGTGCGCGTCTCGCGCCACGACCTCGAGGACACCTATTTGCCGGCGTTCCGAGCCGCACTGGTCGATGCGAAGGCGCAATCAGTGATGTGCGCCTACAACCGAGTCGACGGCCAGCCCGCCTGCGCCAGCGACGAGCTGCTGAGTGATCACCTGCGCAACGCGTGGAAATTCGAGGGCTATGTCGTTTCCGACTGCGACGCGGTGAAGGACATCAGCGACAATCATCATTATGCGCCCGACGCCGCCTCAGGCGTAGCCGCGGCCTTGCGCGCGGGCGTCGACAACGAATGCAATACCGCGACGCTTGGACCCAATCCTCCACCTCTGGAGGATCGCTATCGCGAGGCGCTGAATCGCGGCCTCATCACCGAAGGCGACGTCGACCGGGCGCTGGTGCGGTTGTTCGCTGCGCGGTTCCGGAATGGCGATCTTCCGGGACTTAGGAGCGACCCACCGGTCCCGGTATCGGCGATCGGCACCGACGATCACAGGGCGCTGGCCCTGAGGGCGGCCGAGGAAAGCCTCGTGCTGCTGAAGAACGATGGGATCCTGCCGCTGAAGCCCGGCACAAGGATCGCGGTCATTGGTCCGCTTGCGGATTCGACGCGCGTGCTTCGCGGCAATTATTCATCGCCGGCCTCGGCGCCGCCGATCTCCGTGCTTGCAAGTCTTCGTCTGGCGATGCCGGGAGCGGCGATCATCCATGCGCCCGCGGGCGAATCGATGACCGACGGCGACCCGGTACCGCAATCGGTGCTGCAAACGCCCGATGGCAAGCGCGGCCTGCTCGCGCGCTATTACAATGCGCTGTCCAATGCTCTCGGCAAGGACGGCATGCCAATGCGGGTCGAAGCGATACCTGCCGCAACTATCGTCGAGCCCGGGGTTGGTGGTGGCAATCCAGACCTCGCGGCAGTCAGCGAGGATTACCGTGTGGTCTGGAGCGGCTATCTCGTCGCCCCCGAGACGGGGACGTACCGGCTTGGCCTCTCCGGCTGGCAGAATGGCAAGATGAAATTTGAAGGCCAGCCGCTGGTCGACATGGTCGACGCGCCGTGGGGGAGCCTTCCGCGGCTCAAGACCGTGCGCATGGAGAGGGGGCATCGCTACCCGATCGAAGTGGCCGCCGACGCGCATGGGGGCGCGGGCGTGGGCCTTAGCTGGAAGCGTGTGTCCGACAATCCCGAAGCGGAGCTGAAGGCGGCCGCCGCCAACGCCGACGTGATCGTCGCGGTGGTGGGGCTTACGTCCGACCTGGAAGGCGAGGAATCGCCGGTCGACCTTCCCGGCTTCAAGGGCGGTGACAAGACCACGCTCGACCTTCCTCCGGACCAGCAGAGGTTATTGGAGCAGGCCAAAGCCACTGCGAAGCCGCTGATCGTCGTCGCCATGAACGGAAGCCCGATCAACTTGAGCTGGGAAAAGACGAATTCGAGCGCGATCGTGGAAGCCTGGTATCCCGGACAGTCGGGCGGCCTTGCCGTGGCGAACGTCCTGTCAGGGCGCAGCGACCCAGGCGGGCGGCTCCCGCTCACGTTCTACAAGAGTGTCGATGAGCTGCCGCCGTTTGATGACTATGCCATGTCGGGCCGGACCTATCGTTACTTCACCGGCAAGCCGGTCTTTCCGTTTGGCTATGGTCTAAGCTTCACGACCTTTGCCTACACGCCGTTGAAGGTGGCGTCGGCGCCCGGCGGGGCCATACGCGTGACGACCCAGGTCCGAAACGTCGGCAACCGGTTCGGCGATGAGGTCGCCGAGCTCTATCTCAACTTTCCGAAGGCGCCGGGAACGCCACGTATCGCATTGCGCGGGTTCCGGCGCCTAGCGCTGAAAGCCGGGGAAGCGAGAAACGTGACCTTCGACCTCACGCCGCGAGATCTCAGCAGCGTCACGCCTGGCGGAGTGCACAGGGTCCTTCCCGGATCGTACCGGATCAGCGTGGGGT
>JBKPOR010000014.1:0-7082 GCA_046765675.1 Pseudomonadota bacterium | reverse complement strand
GAGGATTGAACTCACGACCTCAGCCTTACCAAGGATGCGCTCTACCACTGAGCTACGGCAGCATTTTGTCGGAGGCCGCGCGCCTATGACGGGCCGGGCCTTGGCCTGTCAACCCGCGCCGCGCTAGGTGGTTGGCATGGCGGAGAAAGATAAGGTCAAGGACACGAAACGCGAGGAACGCCTGGCCGCGGCGCTGAGGGAGAATCTGCGCCGCCGCAAAACGCAGGCGCGCGACCTTCGCCAAGACAAGCCCGGCACATCCGATTGACGCCCGGCGTCGCCACCGCCATTCGGCCCGCAATGCGCTTCTTCTCGGATAATGCGGCGGCCGCGCATCCCAAGGTGATCGAGGCGATCGCGGCCTCGAACCGGCTCGATACCGCTTATGACGGCGACGAATGGAGCTTGGCGCTCGACGGTGCCTTCTCCGAACTGTTCGAGACCGACGTCCGCGCCCTCTGGGTGACGACCGGCACCGCCGCCAACGGCCTCGCGCTCGCGGCGCTGTGCCCACCCTATCGCGCGATCCTCTGCCACAGGGATGCGCATATCGAGGTCGATGAGGCCGGCGCTCCGGGCTTCTTCACCGGCGGCGCCAAGCTGGTCCTGCTCGACGGCGCCGGCGCCAAGGTCACTCCGGAAACCGTCGCTGCGGCATGCGATTCGATCCGCAACGACGTCCACCAGGTGCAGCCCGCCGCGCTCTCGATCACCAACGCGACTGAATGTGGCCTCGTCTATCGAGCCGCGGAGGTCGCCGCGCTTGGGGACTTTGCGAAGCAGCGCGGTCTCGCGTTGCACATGGACGGTGCTCGCCTCGCGAATGCGCTGGCAACGACCGGCCAAAGTCCCGCGGATGTCACCTGGCGCGCCGGCGTCGATGCCTTGAGCTTCGGCTTCACCAAGAACGGCGGCCTCAATGCCGAGGCGTTGATCCTCTTCAAGACCGGCCTCGCCGATGAAATCGCGGTCCGCCGCAAGCGCGCCGGGCACCTCGCCTCGAAGGGCCGGATGCTCGCAGCGCAGATCCTCGCCTTGCTTGAGGACGGCCTGTGGCTCGACAATGCGCGCGCCGCCAATGCCGCGGCCCAGGCGCTCGCCGCGGCCGTGCCCGACCGCCTTGCATTTCCCGTGGAAGCCAACGAGCTGTTCCTTCGGGTCACCGACGAGGAAGCCGCGCGCCTTCGTGCCCAGGGCGCCGATTTCTACGAATGGGGCCCGGGCCAAATCCGCTTCGTCACCAGCTGGGATTCCGACCCGCAGGCGGTGTCGCAGCTCGCTGCCGCACTCGCCGCCCTGTGAGCGAGACGCAGGCGTCCGCCTTCCGGACGGTCACTCTCCCCTTCATCATCTTCACCGCCATCTGGGGCTCGACCTGGATCGTGATCCGCGGCCAGCTAGGCATCGTCCCGCCGCAATGGTCGGTCACCTACCGCTTCCTGATCGCCGCGACCGCGATGGCGGCGATCGCGCTTGTGAAGGGCGAAGGCCTCAAGCTCCCGCGCTCCGGCATCCAGGCCGCAATCGCCCTCGGCTTCCTGCAATTCTGCATCAACTTCAACGCGGTCTATCTCGCCGAACGGCACATCACGTCGGGCGTGGTCGCGACCGTTTTCGCGCTCCTCCTCATTCCCAGCAGCCTGCTTGGATGGGCGTTCCTCGGCCACAAGCCGACCGTGCGCTTCTTCTGGAGCTCGACGGTCGCGGTCGCGGGGATCGCGCTGCTATTTCTCCACGAGCTCAACGAGCATCCGGCCAACGCCGGCCAGGTGCTCGCCGGTATCGGCCTGACCCTGATCGGAATGGTCGGAGCCTCAGCCGCCAACGTGCTCCAGGCGCGCCCCGAGGTCCGCCGCTTTCCGCTCTTCACGATGCTCGCCTGGTCGATGGCGATGGGCGCGCTGATCGACGGCGCGATCGCGCTTGCCGTAACGGGCCCGCCGCTGATCGACGCGCGGCCCATCTATTGGGCCGGCCTCATCTACCTCGCGCTCGCGGCCTCCGTGCTCACCTTCAGCCTCTATTACCCGGTCGTGCGTATCATCGGTCCGGCCAAGGCCGCTTATTCGAGCGTCCTCGTGCCGATCATCGCCATGGGCTTTTCGACGGCATTCGAAGGCTATCGCTGGACTCCAACGACGGTCGCCGGGGCGTTCCTCGCGCTCGGCGGAATGGTCGGAGCGCTCAGCCGGGAGCGTCCGGTTGTGACTTCTCCCGACGCCGCTTAAGACCCGCACCTTATGGCCGATGTCCGAACCAGCGTAACCGACGCCCAAACCGCCCCCGAAGCCCCGCCTTCGCCGACCCACACCGCGATCCGCCGCGAAGACTATCGCCCGCCGGATTGGCTGGTCCCCGAGATCCGCCTCGACTTCGACCTCGATCCCGAGCGCACCCGAGTCCGCGCGACCCTGAAGGTCGAACGCAACGGCGATCATGACCGCCCGCTGCGGCTCGACGGGGATGAGATCAGCCCGCTCAAGGTCCAGGTCGACGGCGCCGATGCCGATTATCGCCTGGACGGCCCGCAGCTGGTTATCGACCTCTCCGCCGATCACGCCACGGTCGAATCGGAAGTCGAGATCAGCCCGGCGGCCAACACCAAGCTCATGGGCCTCTACGCCTCAGGCGGAATGCTCTGCACACAGTGCGAGGCCGAGGGTTTTCGCCGGATCACTTTCTTCCCCGATCGACCGGACGTCCTGTCGAAGTATCGCGTCCGGATGGAAGGCGACGTCAAGGCCTTCCCAATCCTTCTCTCCAACGGCAATTGCGTCGCGAAGGGTGAAGGCGCCGCGGGCCGCCATTGGTCCGAGTGGGAGGACCCGTTCCCAAAGCCCTGCTACCTCTTCGCGCTCGTCGCCGGCGACCTCAAAGCGAATCGCGACAGCTTTGCGACGATGTCCGGACGCACGGTCGATCTCGCGATCTGGGTGCGGGAGGCGGACCTTCCGCGGACGAGCCACGCGATGAATAGCCTGAAGCTCGCCATGGCGTGGGACGAGAAGGTCTACGGCCGCGAATATGACCTCGACCAGTTCAACATCGTCGCCGTCTCCGACTTCAACATGGGCGCGATGGAGAACAAGAGCCTCAACATCTTCAACTCGGCTTATGTGCTCGCCGACCAGGACACCGCGACCGACGGCGATTTCGACAATATCGCCCGGGTCGTCGCTCACGAATATTTCCACAATTGGTCGGGCGATCGGGTCACCTGCCGCGACTGGTTCCAGCTCTCGCTGAAAGAGGGCTTCACCGTCTTCCGCGACCAGAGCTTCTCGGCCGATATCGGTAGCGCTCCGGTCAAGCGCATCGAGGACGTACGCGTGCTCCGAGCCGCGCAATTCCCCGAGGACGCCGGGCCGCTCGCGCATCCGGTGCGTCCCGACAGCTATATCGAGATCGGCAATTTCTACACCGCGACCGTCTACAACAAGGGCGCGGAAGTCATCCGAATGCTGGCGACGGTTCTCGGGCCGGAGAAATTCCGCGCCGGAACCGACCTCTATTTCTCCCGGCACGACGGCGAGGCGGCGACCTGCGACGATTTCGTGAAGGCGCTTGAAGATGGCAGCGGCGTCGATCTTACGCCGTTCAAAATCTGGTACAGCCAGGCCGGAACGCCGAAGGTCACGGCGCGGCTCGACTATGACCCGGAAGCCAAGGCTGCCACCCTCCACTTGGGACAGCACGTCGACCCGACCCCGGGCCAGCCGGTCAAGCAGCCGATGCCGATCCCGCTGAAGACCGCGATCGTCGGTGAAGCGAGCGGGCATGAAATTTGCCCCGAGCGCCTGATCGTCCTCGACCAGCCCAGCCAGAGCATCCGTTTCGACAATGTCGTCGAACCGCCCTTGCTGTCGATAAACCGGAGCTTCTCGGCCCCGGTCGTGGTCGAGGCCTCCCGCCGTCCGGGTGAGCTCGAGCGACTCGCCCAGGCCGACAGTGATCCGTTCGCCCGCTACGAGGCGATCCAGGAGCTGATGATGCGGGCGCTCGTCGCCGGCGCGCGCGGCGAAGAGGCGGATTCGGCACCGGTGGTCGAAGCGGTCGCGGCGACCCTCAAGTCCAATTCGCTCGACCCGGCGCTGAAGGGTGAAGCGATCCTGCTTCCGTCGGAGGCGATGATCGCCGACCGGCTCGATGTGGTCGATCCCGACGCAATCCACGCCTCGCGGGAGGAGCTTCGACAGGCCCTCGGCACGGCCGTCGCTTCCGACCTCCTCGCCGCGCACCGCAGCGACGGGGTCGAAGGAAATGACCTAAGTCCGAGGGGCAAGGGCATTCGCCGCCTTCGCACCGTCGCTCTCGGGCTGTTGGCCGCCGGCGACGAGGCGGAAGGTGCCGCGCTCGCCAAGACCCAGTTCGACCGGGCCGACAATATGACCGACCGCCAGGGCGCGCTCGGAATCCTCGTCTCGCTCGACGCGCCTCAGCGGCAAGCTGCCCTCGACGCCTTTTACGATCGCTTCCATGCCGACCCGCTCGTGCTCGATAAATGGTTCGCGCTTCAGGCCGCGGCGCAGCGCTCGGATACCGTCGAGCAGGTGCTAAGGCTCCAGAAGCACCCCGATTTCACGATCTCCAACCCGAACCGGCTGCGCTCGATTGCCGGTACCTTCGGAGCCAATCACTGGGCATTCCACTCGGCCGACGGCCGCGGCTACCGCTTCCTCGCCGACATGATCCTCGCCGCCGACAAGCTCAATCCGCAGGTCGCGGCGCGGCTGGTGCCGCCGTTCGGAAGGTGGCGCCGGTTCGAGCCGGCCCGCGCAGCGCTTATGAGGGCGGAACTCGAACGGGTCGTCGCTTCCCTTGGGCTATCGAAGGACGTGTTCGAGCAGGTGTCGAAGAGCCTCGCCTGACGTGCAAACCGGCTGATCCGGGTGTATTGCCGTCCTTGGAATCGAGGAGGGCGATATATGCCTGCGACGATCGTCAAAGCCGGAGATCGACCGGCGTTGAACATTCTCGGCATGCCGCTGACCATGCTGTGCGAGGCGGGCGAGACGGGCGGTTCCTGGTCCCTGTTTGAGGAGGAGGTTCCGCTCGGGATGGGACCGCCTCCTCATCGGCACGATTGGGACGAGGCTTATTACATTCTCGAAGGAGAGATCGACTTCGAAGTCGATGGCAAGCCCGTCAGGTCGGCCAAGGGCGATTTCAATTATTTGCCGCGCAACACCGTGCACGGATTCAAGGGAGCGTCGGACTCGCCCGCCCGAGTGCTCATCTTCGCTGCGCCGGCGCACGGATCAGAGTTTTTCCGCGAGCTGAATGACGAGATTCGCAACCTGCCCGAGGACGGACCGAAAATCCCAGAGATTGGCGAGCGGCACGGCATTCATTTCATGCCGGCCCCGCAACCCGCTAGCTAACCGCCGCTATTCCCCACCCAGCCCGCGACCTCCGCCGCGACCTGGTTGGCGGCACGATTGAGCGCTGGTCCGACGCTCCCAGCTGTCCCGTCCGAGGGCGCTGTCGCCACGAATCGCCGGGCCTCGACCCGGTTTCCACCGGCGGTCGACAGCGCTCCGTCATATTCGACCACGACTTGGCCGCTCGCCGCGTCATAGCCGAACTTCTGCAGCTGGCCGCTGAGCAGCAGCCCCGGATCGAGCGTGGTCAGGTTGCTGTCGAGCACGACCCGGTTGGTGGTCCGTCGCACCGTCTCGGCCACGAGTTGCTGGAATAGCCGGTCGGGCGTGTCGACCCACTGGAGGTTGGTCACATATTGGACGTCGGTTGGACTAACCTGGACCGGAACCCGTACCGTCCTCAGCTCCTTGGGGACTACCGGAACCGCGACGGTGACGGACTGGCCGGCGGCCGCGGTGCGGGTCGTTGGCCCGGGGTCGGGCGCCTGCGGCGTCAGTGTCTGCAGGGTCGCGGGGGTCTTCGCCCCTCCGCCGAGCAGCCCGCCAAGCGAGCAGCTCGCGGTCGCGATTGCCATGGCGCCCAAGGCCAATATCCGAATCGCTTGGTTCATCGGCGTTTCCCTGGCTTGTAGTCCGGCAGCTTCTCGGGGCCGAGCGTGCCGCCGATGCCTTGCTGTTCGACCCGCTCGGATACGCCTTTCAGCGACTTCGTAAGGTCGCGCATCTCATGCACCAGCTGATTGGCTTCGGGGAGGGTCGACTTGGTGAAATTCTGGACCCCCGGGCGTGCATCGGTGACCATCGCGTTCAGATTGTCGGCCGCTTGCTGGACGGCGGCGATCGCCTTTCTAAGATCCTGAGCCGCCGGCCGGCCCTCTTCAACGACGAGCCTGTTCGTATTGTCGCTGAGGTCGCTGACGTGCTGCGCGGCGAGCCCCGCGTTGCGGACCGCGACTCTCGCGTCGGCGATGGCGTCGGCCAGCTCTGGCGCCTTGTCGGCCAGAACCTGGCTCGTCTTGTCGAAATTCTCGAGGATGTCCGCGATCGCATTCTGATTCTTGTCGGACAGCAACTCGGTCAGCCGCTCGGTCAGGCGCTGGATTCGCTCCATCAGCTCCGGGGCGCTGTTCAAGAGGGCGCCAAGCCCACTGGTGCTCGATGGTATGACCGGGCAGCCTTGAGGCCCGGCCTGGGTGATCGGCGGCTTGCCGCGGGCAGCACCGTCCAGCTGGATTTCGTTCACTCCGGTAAATCCAACGCCGTGGATCTGGGCGCTCGTGCCTTGGAGGACCGGGGTGTCTGGATCGACGTCGATCCGCACCCAGACGAATTCCGGACGCTTGGGCAGAAGCGAAATCTTCGACACCTGTCCGACCGGGACTCCCGAGAAGGTCACGTTGGAGCCCTTGTTGAGGCCGCCCACGGCCTGGGCGAAATAGATGTCGTAACATTTGGTCGCGCGGTTTGAGAGGCCGGCGATCCACACGATGAAAAACAGCGCTCCGATAAGGAGCGCTACGGTCACCACCCCGACCATCACATAGTTCGACCGCGTTTCCATCAGTGGTGCGTCGCCTCGTCCTCATGCCCAAGAGCCGCAGAGCGTCCACGCGGCCCGTTGAAATATTCTTGTATCCAAGGATGGTCCAAAGCCAATAGTTCCGGAATCGTTCCGACCCCAAGCACCTTCTTGTCCGCCAG
>JBKPOR010000013.1:0-7360 GCA_046765675.1 Pseudomonadota bacterium | reverse complement strand
ATACGGGAGCGTTGGCGATCTGCTCGACACCTATGCGCGGCTGAAGCGCGCCGGGATCACCTCGTACTGGCCCGTCCATCACGGGACCACGCTTTCCCTTTATTACGCCGATCCAGACGGTAACCGAATGGAGTTCCAGGTGGATTGCGGAACGGTTGAGGAGGCGACTGCGCTCATGCGAACCGCTGCGTTCGCCGACAATCCGGTCGGAGTGATCTACGATCCGGACGCATTGCTCGCCCGGTTCGAGGCTGGAGAGGAAGAGGAAGCGCTACTCGCGATGCCGACCGGACCTCCATCGCAAATCCCGGCAGCTCACGGAATGACCTGAGACGCTTGTCCGCCGCGACCCCGATGCCGGCTGCGGGTACAAGCAGACATCCATCCTTCGTCACTTGAGCCTGATGTCCGCAATGGGTCCAAAGCGGATGCCGGTCGGCCCTAATTGGGTGAGGCAGTTTTCTTGGGCGGCTCAACGCATTTGTAATCGTCCGGCGAAAATCCCTTTCGGCCAATGAGCTCCGCGCCCGCAGCGCATCGATTGTCCGCTATGTTTGCCGCATCGGACCGAGCGTCCGACTGCACAAAATCCCTGGCATAGGTGCGTGCGCGCCGCTCGGCGGGCGAAGCGCACGCGCACACCGCATCGCATAGGAACAGCGTGATTAGCCGGCGCCGCATGCGCGAGAGAGTATCTCGATTCAGAATGCCCGCAATCTCGCTTAGTCCCGCGTCTTCCGCCAGGCCGCGAGAGCTCTCGATCGCTCGATCAAGTCGGAGATGTCCCGCGGATCCAGCTCACTGTCGAAGCAAACGCCCAGGACTCCGCCGGTTTGCCATCTGACGACCGCGGCTCGGCCGAGCGTTCCGCAGTCCAATATTACCGCCATTCCGGTTGGCAGGCTCGCCGGGCAATCCAGCTTGGCGCCACCGGCGGAGAGGTCGAGGATCTGGACGGAATGACGGTCTCCGCCGGCCTGCAGGAATGCCGGCAAAGCCACCGGGACCCGCGGGTAAGCGCGGCGGTCGGCATTCGATGCATCGTCTCGAGGCGGTTGAACGGAGCTTGCCATCCTATCTCCACAGTTGCGACGGCGTACCACCGGGATGCTTCCACAAACGTAAACGCCAAACTGCCGAGTTCATGATCGCGCTCCAAAACGTGACGTCGAATCCGGCGCAGGCGCCCCCTTACAGTCGAATGTGCTCGCAATGGTGGAAAGCGGACATGTGACGAGCAACTAGACAAGGCATTCACCAGTTGGCAGCTTCCTGCTCAATGCTGAGCGTTCTTCTGGCTATGGCGGCTGCGACCGCGCCCGTACCTGTGATGACGGTCGATTGGTGGTCTGACTATTACGACACCCCGTCGCAGGGGCTCGCCAAAGGCGAGCTGTCGGTGGTCATCGCGGAAATGACCATCAACAAATACGGCTATTTCGACAATTGCGTGGGTCACGTCTACGCCGGCAACCCGAAGATGGGCCCGTACGTGTGCAGCCGGCTCCGGATGCGGGCGGTGTTCGAGCCGGCACACGGCCCCGACGGCCGCAAGGTCATTGGCGTTTATCGCAAGCTGATCTTGGTCGCCAACGTTAGGAAGGACACCCGATTTAAAGCGCCGAAATTCGGCATCCGAATTCCAGGCCCGGCCCCGCAGTCGAGTGAGAACCCGTTCGAAATCCAGTTCTATCTGAACGAGGCCGGGCAAGTGTCGGACTGCACCCTGATCGACTCAGTCGGGATCAACCTCCTGAAGCACAAGCAGGTCGTCGATCCAGCGCTCGTGCAGCGCGCATGCGCGGAAGTTCCCGTGCAGCTCAAGCCTGTCCCGCTCGTGGGCAAGAACGGAAAGCCGATCCCGACCGCCCAGAATGCGCTGGTGGTCGTCGAGAAAGGGATCGTGCAGCACAACCAGTAGCGCGCTGGAGCTAACCTGATGTCCCAATCGGTGGAAAGCGGACATCTTATTCGCCCTTGGGCTTTGCGTTGTGCTAACAGCACACCATGACCGAAGAGAAACGCTGGACCCAGACCGACGTTACCGAGCTGCGCGGCCGACTAGAGGACGGCGAGTCGACTTCGGAAATTTCGGTGGCACTCCGGCGGTCATCGGAAAATGTGCTCGCGATGATGTCCCGCCTATGTTTGCATGTCCGCCCGGAGGGTCGATCGTAAACGGACAGCTTGGGTCGAAGATGGCCGGTTTGGTGACGGCGCATCCTTCCCCCGAACCTTCCGGCCGCGTTCCAGCAACCCTCCAGTCCTCCGACGACCTCGGGAACGGCATTAGCTGCGGCCACGGCGCCGATCGAAACGATCCAGCTAAGCATCGCTCAACTTAGTCGACAATCTGCCTGATGGAGGCGCCGTGCGCAACGGTTCGATCATGTCCGGTTTGGGTGGAAAGCAGACATTGCGCGATGGGACGTTCCCACAAGGCGGAAAGATCGACCCGATCCTGCGTTGTTCGTCACTAGCGTAAATATCTTAGTTTTCAGATATTTAGTCTAGGAGCGAAAGATGCGGCTGGCGGCTGGGATCGGAACGATCGCGCTTGTGCTCTCCAGCTGCGACTGGATGGAGCGAACTGACCCGCAGCCGAAGGGGGATGTTGCGAAAGTGCGGCTCGAGCAGGTCAGGAGAGCTTGCGCGTCGCAGCTGACCTACGCGCGACTGAAGGAATATGTTTTCGACGAGGCCGCCCGGATCGGCAATTTCGACCCGCGCGGCCTTGACGGGCTTGCCGCTTACTCGGTGGTTCGGATGGACGATCCCGTCGTCAAAAGCCGCGACGATGATCTCAACATCATCGTCTGCACCGGCCGGTTCGTCCTCAACTTGCCGCCCGGGATTCGGGACGCTTTCAATGGTCAATCGCTGATCGGCGCGGACGTCGAATATGCGGCGCAAGCCGCGGCCGACGGTAGCGGCCTCGTCTATTCGATGAATGGTGCCGAGCCGATCATCTATCGGATAGCGACCCTGGGACTCCGGTCGGGACCAATGCCGCACATCACTGCAGCATCGCCCATCGGCTCGAGTGACAAAGAGAAAGCCGAATTAGCTCGCGTAGAATCTCCTCCTCAGCGATTGAGGCGGCCGGCTGGGCCGTCCGTGAACCGCCCGACGCCGTCGCCGACACAGGAGAAACCGCCTCGGATCGCGCGGCGTGAGACCGCGCCGGTGGTCAAGGCCGCCAGCCCGAGCTTCAACTGCAGGCGCGCACGGACGGCCAGCGAAAAGATGGTCTGCGGGAACGGATCGCTGGCCGCAGCTGATCGACGAATGTCGGCCGTCTTCTACGGTGAATTGGCAAGGGCGGATCCCGATACAAAGAGCGCACTCCGGCGCACGCGCGATACATTCCTGGGGCGACGGGAAGGCTGCTCGACCAGCTCCTGCGTTGCTCAAGTCTACGAGGAGCGGATCGCAGAGATTCGCCGCATCGCCCGCGGCCCAGTCGTTCGTCGCTAAATCGCGAAATGCGCGTTGACGCTGGTTCGCGCCCGCAATGGGTGGAAAGCGGACATTAGCATTGACCGTCGAAACACCGACGACGACCATGGGCGGGACGAATAGGTTGGGGGATGGCGACCCATCGGGGTTCGCGACCGAGTCAACAGGGAGTGGTCTTCAGATGAGTCTTTCGACGATCGACCTCATTGTCGTGATTGTCTATGCGATAGGAATCTTCAGCCTCGCCCAGTGGGTCAGCCGCGAGAAGGCGGGGCATGAGAAAGACACTTCCGACTATTTCCTGGCGTCGAAGAATCTCCCGTGGTGGGCGATCGGATCGTCGCTTATCGCGGCTAATATCTCCGCCGAGCAGATCGTCGGAATGTCGGGATCCGGTTATGCGATCGGCCTTGCGATCGCGTCCTACGAATGGATGGCGGCGCTGACCCTGCTGATCGTCGGCAAGTTCTTCCTGCCGATCTTCCTCAAGAACCACATCTACACGATGCCGCAATTCCTCGAGCGGCGGTACGGCACATCGATCCGAACGCTCATGGCGTGGTTCTGGCTCGCGCTATACGTGTTCGTGAACCTGACCTCGATCATCTGGCTCGGCTCGATCGCGGTCAACAAGGTCGCCGGAATCGACCAGAATGTCGCGCTGGTCATCCTCGGCGGATTCGCGCTGCTGTATCAGCTGCGCGGCGGTTTGAAGGCGGTTGCGCTGACCGACATCGTGCAGGTGACGCTGCTGGTCCTCGGCGGCCTCGTGGTCGCTTATCTGACGCTGACGAAGATCGGGAACGGTGATTTGATTGCGGGCTTTGGAACGCTCGTGTCGAGGTCGCCCGACCACTTCCACATGATCCTGCAGAAGGGCGATCCGCACTACATCGACCTTCCCGGCCTCAGCGTCCTGATCGGCGGAATGTGGATCGCGAACGTCGCATACTGGGGCTTCAACCAGTATATCATCCAGCGCGCACTCGCGGCGCGGAGCCTCGACGAGGCGCAGAAGGGCGTGATCTTCGCCGCCTTCCTCAAGCTCCTGATGCCGGTGATCATCGTCCTTCCGGGAATCGCCGCGGTCGTGCTGGCGCCCGGGCTGCCAAAACCCGACGAAGCCTATCCGACGATGATGCGGTTGCTTCCGCCGGGGCTGCTGGGATTGGTCTTTGCCGCGCTGATCGCGGCGATCATCGCGTCGACCGCGTCAAAGATCAATTCGATCGCAACCATCTTCACGCTCGACGTCTACGCCAAGCGGCGGCACGAGAAGACCCGCGCCGAGGACTCCACCGGCGTAAGCACCGGCGAGGAAAAACATCTCGTGCTCGTCGGCCGAATCACGGCGATCATCGCGATCATCATCGCGATCATCGTTGCTCGGCCACTGGTCGGAAGCTCCGAGCAGGCGTTCCAGTACATTCAGGAATTCAGCGGCTTTTTCACGCCGGGCGTTACCGTGATCTTCCTCCTCGGCCTGTTCTGGAAACGCGCTAACGAAGCCGGAGCGATCGTCGCCGCGGTGACCTCCGTCGCATTGTCGACGATCATGAAATACACGCTTCCGACGGCGGCCTTCTCACAAGGCGTGAATGACTATCTGACCCCGTTCATCAACCGCATGGGCGTGGTCTTCATGAGTTCGCTGGTGCTGGCGGTGATCGTGTCGCTGATGACCAAGCAGAAGGCTAATGTCGACACGATCGAAACGACAAACGTCCGCTACAAGACGAGCACGGGCTTCAACGTCGGAGCGCTCGGCGTGATCCTGATCCTCATCGCGCTGTACGTGACCTGGTGGTGAGCGCGCCGCCGGCCGCAGGTACCCGACGCAGTCGAGGCCGGTTATGTCCGCAGTGGGTGGAATGCGAACATTGGCCCAGTTGGTCGCACAGTGGTCGCAAGAGGCCTACCTCACTCCGGGCGATGAGATACACCTCAAGCGGAAGTATGCCCGATTACCTTCATCGCATCTGACGGTGTCCGTCGAAATCCGGGTTACGTCAGTCGATTTGCGTGAGAGTCGACTGGATTGTGCAAGTATTTGCTCGAGCAGACGGGCTGCCGGAGGTGCGAAACCATGAGACCAGCGCGGGCAATTCTCCTTACCTCATTGAGTGCGCGCGCGGCGGCCTCGGGCCAAGCTCCCGCGCCCAAACTCTTTGCCCCAGCTGTCATATCGACCGAGCGTTATGAATCTCATCCGGCGTTGAGCCGGGATGGTCGGTTATTGCTGTTCGTCAGGAGCGATCCGAGTTTCTCCCAGTGGAAGATCTGGCAATCCAGCCGGACGCGCTCAGGATGGTTGGAGCCGATGCTTGCCTCGTTTGCCATAAGCGAGATTGCAGCTGATCCGTACTTCGCGCCGGATGCACGCCACGTCTACTTCATCTCGAGGCGTCTGGCGCCTGGAAAGGCCAAGCACGACCTGGATATCTGGGTTGTCGAACGGCAAGGCTCCGGCTGGGGTGCTTCCGAACGTTTACCGGAGCCGATCAATTCGCCTTCGGCCGAGTGGTTTCCGCGTCTTCAGCCTGACGGAAGCCTCTACTTCGGCTCGAATCGGCCAGGCGGGCACGGCGGCACCGATATCTACCGCGCGCGCCAAACGGCAACCGGTTGGCAGGTCACCAATCTTGGTCCGCCAGTGAACTCGGCGGCAGACGAGTATGAGTTCGAGCTCACTCCCAACGGAAGAATCGCGCTCCTGATGGCCGATCGGGATCCGAATTCGGGCGGTGACATCTACCTCGTACGTCACACCTCGCGCGGCTGGTCCGCGCCAAAGCGCCTCGGACCGGAAATCAACACCTCGCAGTTGGAGGTAGGACCATTGATCAGCCGTGATGGAAAACACTTTTACTTCTCAAGCCGACGCAACGACGAGCGGCTCGGCGACATCTACCGCGCAAGGATGCCTCGAGCTTCTGAATAGCAGGCCACTGTGGCCTCCGATGTCTCAGTGGGGCCGGAAACAGACAGCGCCGCCGATGTCCGATTGGGTCGAAACAGACATAAGCAGGTAACGTCCGGAATGGGTGGAAAGCGGACGTTAGCTCGCACATAAGCCTCCAAGGGAGGGGCTGTGCGCCGTATCGCAATGTTCGGAGGCTTCGTGGTCTTAGCGTGCGCGGTGGCCACGCTAGCGATGGTTGTCTGGGTCGACCGGGCATTGGCCGAAGTCAAAGAAACCCCCAACTCTCTCTGCCTGACAGCCAAGGACCGCGATAAGATTGCTGCGGGCCACTTTCCTTTGAGCCGCCGAGACACCTTCGTCGCAAAGGCAATCAACTTTCACCAAGGCGTGCCCAGTATGCTGTGGTGGCACCTTCGCGGAGCGGCAATCCAACTGACCTATGTGACGTTCTGGTCGCCAAGCACGCGGGCCGATGAGTTCGATCGTCTGGTTTCAAGAACGAGGGATTGCCCGCCGCAGCCCCCGGGGAGCAGCTAGTTCCTAATGTCTGCTTTGGGTGGAAAGCGGACGTTAGGAGCCTTCAATCTTTGCCAGATCGTCCGCCTCAGCGAGCAACTCACGGAGGACATTCGAGCCCTCTTCAGTCGCTGGCAAATCAACCGCCGCCGCCCTCTGTCTTATTGCCTCCAGCTTCGAATTGGCGATCGGCGAAGACGTGAAGTCATCCCAATCCCATTCGCCACCGCCGCCGTTCACGAAATGGCGCAAATAGGTAGCCACCTCAGAGGCCGTGCGCATCTCCTTTAGGCCGAACATCCAGCTTGCCAGCCCTGCCATCGCGGCGAGCGGGACAGCTATGATCACCACCAGGACCGAAATGGCGCGTCGCATCCGCAGAACTTCGCGGATCAGTGGAATGTCTGCAATGGGTGGAAAGCGGACCCTACAATCTAACGAGACTCAAGCACGGCACTACGT
>JBKPOR010000012.1:0-5925 GCA_046765675.1 Pseudomonadota bacterium | reverse complement strand
CTCCAAGCTCGCCGAAGCCTGCCACGCCAGGAAGGCACTGCTCGTCGCCGTCGTCACCGAGCCGGTCGCGCTGGGCGCGATCAAATCGCCCGGCGAAATGGGCGCGGACATCGTCGTCGGCGAGGGCCAGTCGATCGGCGTCGGGCTCAATTTCGGGGGCCCCTATGTCGGCCTGTTCGCCACCCGCGACAAATATGTCCGCCAGATGCCGGGGCGGCTCGCCGGCGAGACGGTCGACGCGGAAGGGAAGCGCGGCTTCGTCCTCACCCTCTCGACCCGCGAGCAGCATATCCGCCGCGAGAAGGCGACGTCGAACATCTGCACCAGCTCGGTGCTCTGTGCGCTGGCCTTCACGGCGCATCTGACCCTCCTCGGTGAAAAGGGCCTCCGCCAGCTCGCGTCCTTGAATCACGCGCGCGCGTGCGAGGCTGCCGACCGCCTTGCGGCGATCCCCAGCGTCGAGCTCGTCAACGACAGCTTCTTCAACGAGTTCACGCTGAAGCTTCCTGTTGAGGCTCGCCCCGCGGTGCACGCGATGGTCGAGAAGGGCGTCCTCGGCGGCGTCTCGCTCGGCCGCCTCTATCCGGGCGCAGACTCGCTGCAGAACGGACTGGTCGTCGCCGTCACCGAAACCGTGACCGACGAGGACATTGCCGCACTGGAAGCTGCCCTGAAGGAGGTCGTCCGATGACCGTCAATCCTTCGGGGTGGCGCCCGACCACTCCGGCGAATGAGCAGGGCGAGGTTCAGACCGTCACCGGGAACCGCGCGCTGATGCTCGAAGAACCGTTGATTTTCGAGATCGGCACGACCGAGCAGACCGGCGTGGATTTTCCTTCAGTGCCTGGAAGGGAGGATCGTTTGGCGGGCCTAGAACGGAGCCGCCCGATTGGCCTCCCCGGACTCTCCGAGCCGGAAGCCGTGCGGCACTACACCCGCCTGTCGCGCCAGAATTACGCGATCGATCTCGGCCTGTTCCCGCTCGGCTCGTGCACGATGAAGCACAATCCGCGGCTCAATGAGAAGATCGCGCGGCTGCCGGGCTTTGCCGACGTCCATCCGCTCCAGCCTCAGGAGACGGTCCAGGGTGCGCTCCAGGTGATCAATGAACTCGCTTTCTGGCTGCTCGACCTCACCGGAATGTATGGCGTCGCCATGAGCCCCAAGGCAGGAGCACACGGCGAGCTGTGCGGCCTGCTGTGCATTCGAGCCGCGCTCGAGGCGCGCGGCGACAAGCGCCAAGTCGTGCTCGTCCCGGAGAGTGCGCACGGCACCAACCCCGCGACCGCGGCCTTCGCGGGCTATCGGGTCGAAAGCATCCCCGCGAATCGAGCGGGCCGCGTGGATCTGGGCGCGTTGAAGGACAGACTCGGGCCCGACGTCGCCGCGGTGATGATCACCAACCCCAACACTTGCGGCTTGTTCGAGCCGGACATGATCGCAATCTCCGAGGCGGTGCACGCAGCGGGCGCCTTCGTTTATTGCGACGGCGCCAACTTCAACGCGATCGTCGGCAAGGTGCGGCCGGGCGACCTCGGTATCGACGCGATGCACATCAACCTGCACAAGACCTTCTCAACCCCGCACGGCGGCGGCGGTCCCGGCTCCGGGCCGGTCGTGCTGTCGGAGGCACTGGCCCCGTACGGGCCGCTGCCGTTTGTCGCGAAATATCCCGACGGCAGCTACAAGATCGTCGAGGAAGAGACGGCCGCCGACGAACATCCGAATGCGTTTGGGCGCATGGTCGCCTTCCATGGCCAAACCGGGATGTTCACCCGGGCGCTCGCCTACATCCTCAGCCACGGCGCGGACGGACTGAAACAGGTCGCCGAGGATTCGGTGCTCAATGCCAATTACATCCTGCGCAGTCTCGAAGACGTGCTCGACGCGCCGTTCGCCAAGAGCGGGCCGTGCATGCATGAGGCGATCTTTTCGGACCGCGGCTTTGAAGGCGGCCTTAGCACGATCGATCTCGCCAAGGCGCTGATCGACGAGGGATTCCATCCTATGACCATGTATTTCCCGCTCGTCGTGCATGGAGCCATGCTGGTCGAGCCGACGGAAACCGAATCGAAGGCCAGCCTCGATCAGTTCATCGCCGCGGTCCGCTCGATCGCAGAGCGTGCCAAGTCCGGCGACCAAAGTCTCAAGGCCGCGCCAATGCACGCGCCGCGCCGGCGGCTCGACGAAACGCTTGCGGCGCGGAAGCCGGTGCTGACGTATCGCGATCCGCAGGCGGCGGGATGAGCGACGACCGGCGCTTCTACGAGGTGCCGGCCGAAGGGCCGCAGCGATCCGCTCCTGCAGCACAGCGCAATCGCGAGCCGATCGCCGCCGTTCTCGCCGAATGGCTTCCGGCGCGCGGACTAGTTCTCGAAGTCGCAAGCGGGACGGGCGAGCATGCCGTCTATTTCGCGGAGCGCTTTCCGCAGCTCGAGTGGCAGCCGACCGACCTGCACGGCGAAGCTTTGTCATCGATCGCCGCCTGGCGTGAGGCGGCCGGCCTCTCGAACGTTCGAACGCCGCTGCTTCTCGATTCGGCAGCGACCGATTGGCCGATCGATCGCGCCGATGCCGTGCTCAGCATCAACATGGTCCACATCAGCCCATGGGCATCGGCATTGGGCCTGATTGCCGGTGCAGCGCGCCTGCTCACGCCTGGCGCGCCGCTGATTCTCTACGGCCCCTGGCTTAAAGCCGACATTCCGACTGCCCCCAGCAACCTTGCGTTTGATGCCGACTTACGAGAGCGCGATCCCGAATGGGGTTTACGCCGGGTGGAGGATTTCGCCGAGGCCGCTCGCGAATCCTTCGACCTGGCGGACCTGCGCCAAATGCCGGCGAACAACCTGATGCTCTTGCTCAGGCGAATTTGAGCATCACGTTAAATGAAGCTTTACCGGCGCGGTCGTAAGTTGGGCCGGATGGACCAGAGCAGCATCATGCAGAATCGACGCTCACGCCGTTCGCCAGTGTTTCTTGCGGCAACGGTCGAAGTCGCTGGAGCCCCGCAACCCGTGAAGTTGCGCAATCTTTCCGAAGAAGGCGCCTTGATCGAAGGCGACCGCTTGCCGCTCGAGGGAACGACGACCTTCTTCCACCGCAACGATCTGCGTCTCAAGAGCCGTGTCGTGTGGGTTCTCGGGACTTACGCCGGACTGGCCTTCGCTCGGCCGCTTCGCTCGGATGAAGTTTTGCGCAATGTTCCGCAGCCTCGACAACGCCAGAATGCGGACTTCCGCCGTCCGGGGCTTGCCTGTCGCCCCTTGACGGATCAAGAACGTCAGATGGTCGAAAAGTGGATGGTCGCCAGTCCGCTGGGCTCATTGGGCGACTGATCGAATTTCTGGGCGCGCTTTATGGCCGCCCGCGCCTTCCCGGTTTCCTGCCAAACGTCATTCAGCTGCGGGCGAACGTCTTTGCCCTGCGGTCGAGTTGCAGCTAACGTCGGCTTAAGGTGCTCTGTCAGGAGACCATTCCGTGTCACGTACGCTCATTTGTGGGGCGCTGACCGCGCTTCTGGCCACGTCCGGGCTATCCGCACAGACCCGCACCACGACGGTCGAAACCGTTTCGGGCATTCCCGACGTCGATCGGAACACCCAGACCGAAGACATCAAATTCAAGTCCGACATGGCGCAACGGATGACGGTCCCGGTTCTCCTGGTGGGGCAGGGCCCGTATCGCTTTCTCGTCGATACAGGCGCGGATCGGACGGCGATTTCACGTGAGCTCGCCAGCCGCCTCAAATTTGCCGCGGGCGACGATGCGTCACTGCATAGCGTCGCTGGGGTGTCGACCGTGTCGACCGCAACCGTTCCGTCGCTGCAGCTGACCCGCAAGGAAATCCACAACATCAATGCGCCATTGCTCGAGACTGCGAACATGGGGGCCGACGGTATCCTCGGAACCGATTCGCTCCGCTCGCAGCGAGTGATGTTCGATTTCCAGGCGCAGACGCTTTCGATCGTCCCGTCAGCCGCTCCGGACTTCAAGGCCGAGCCGGGAACGATCGTCATTGAAGGAGCGCGGCGAAACGGCAGGCTCGTCGTGACCGAGGCAACCGCAAACGGTCGTCCCTTGACGGTCGTGATCGACACCGGCTCGCAGGTTAGCGTCGGCAATGAAGCTCTTCGCAGGTCGCTACTCGGCGCGAAGGCCCTCAGCGGGTCGGAGCAGGTCGTTCTTGAGTCGGTGACCGGGGACAAAATACCGGGCGATTACATGTTCTTGCGCGATCTCCAAATCGGCGGTGTCGGCCTGAAAGACCTCGCCATCGTCTTTGCCAATGCGCACACGTTCAAGCAACTGGGGTTCCAGAACAAGCCCGCGCTGCTGCTCGGAATGAACGCGATGAGGGCGTTCAAGAAGGTCTCGATCGACTTTGCCAACCGCAAGTTGCGCGTTGTTGTGCCGGAGCACAGTGCGCTGGACCTCAAGCTGGCGGCATCGCGGCTTCGCTGACCCAACGAACGGAACAAGCAACAGGCTCAGGGAGTCCTGTGGACGAAGGTTGGCGCCGCAACTAACAGGCGACGCAGCTGATCGCGGGGTCCCATCCGAACGAGGCCGTAGTTGCTAGTTTACTGGCTGTTGTTTCTTTATTTTGCTGTCGGGGCCATCCGCGAGCATCCCCGGCCGGCTTCCGTGGCGCGCCCGGATGTCCTGTTCCGGCTTGGCTGCTTCCTCATCGCGCTGATGATCGGATTGCGCTTTCGAGTCGGGGCGGACTGGATTCCATACGAAGACATTTTCAGCGAAGCGAGGCACGAAACGATGGGGTCGCTGCCGACCGTCGCGGACCCCGGCTATTATTTGCTCAACATCGTCGTCCAATGGCTCGACGGCGAATTTTGGGTCGTCAATCTGCTGTGCGGCCTGCTTTTTGCCTGGGGGCTGATGCGCCTTTGCGAAGCGCAGGAGCGGCCATGGCTGGCGGCCGTGGTGGCGATTCCGTACCTCGTGATCGTGGTGGCAATGGGCTATTCCCGCCAGGCCGTCGCGATCGCTTTCATCATGGCCGGTCTCGCGTCTTATTTTCGCAAGGGCTCGGTGTTCCTTTTCGCGGCCTACGTGCTGGCCGCAGCGATGTTCCACAAGACCGCGGTCGTCGCCCTTCCGCTGATCGCCATCGCGAACGAACGGGGCCGAATCATCAACATGCTCGTGATCGCGGCACTGACCTACGTCACGTATCATTTGTTCCTGTCCTCCTCGGTCAGCCGGCTCGTCACCAATTATATTGATGCGCGCTACGCCGCCGAAGGGGCGGCGATCAGGATTGCGATGAACCTGGTCCCGGCGGTGCTTTTGCTCATCCGCTCGCGCCAGCTGGGCTTTCCCGAACTCGAAAGGCGCGTGTGGCGCAACATCGCGCTGGTGGCGTGCGCCTTGTTGCCGGTGTTGCTGTTATTGCCTTCGAGCGTCGTGGTCGATCGCCTTGCCTTGTATATCATCCCGCTGCAGATCGCCGTCCTTTCGCGGCCGAGTGTCGTCATGGTGAGCCAGCGGCTCGGAACCGTTCTGATCATCTTTTATGCCGCAGCCGTTCAGTTCACCTGGCTCACTTTTGCTCACCATGCCCGTTACTGGGTGCCCTATCATTTCTGGCCGTTCGTCGGATGAGCGGCGCCTGACCGCTGGTACCCGTCTCGGGCCGGAGCTATGCTCGACTTGCCATGGACGCCCGGACCAAGAAGCACGCCCGGCTCGAGGATGATGCGTCCGATGAGGCGCGGATGCTGGCGGAGACTATCTCCGTCAAGCGCGACCGGCTGCTTGCGTCCCTGACTCTCATCGCCGGAGTGGGACTGGTGGTCGCGCTTCCGTTCGTCCTTCGCTCGGGCGCCGAATTCTTCATGCCCGTAACCGCCGCGCTCGTCATCGCGATCGCGCTCGTACCGCTGCTGGAGTGGTTCGAGCGTC
>JBKPOR010000011.1:0-1936 GCA_046765675.1 Pseudomonadota bacterium | reverse complement strand
TTGAATCTCGACACCGGACGCCTCGATGATTCGCACCACGTTTGAGGCCACTTCGGGGCCAATGCCGTCGCCTGGAATCAGTGTGATAGGATGCATTGTTTGACGATAGTATCTAAATGAGGTCTATCAAAGGAAGTGCGGACGTTGTCATTATCGGTGGCGGCGTTATTGGTTTGACTATCGCGCGCGCGCTGGCTCTGCGCGGGGTGCGCGATGTTTGTTTAGTCGAGCGCGCAGGCCTGGGGGCTGAGGCATCATCCGCTGCTGCCGGAATGCTTCTCCCGCAGGTTGAAGCCAACGCGGCGGATGACTTCTTCGCGCTTGCTTGCCGCAGTCGCGATTTGTATCAATCGTTTGCAGCGGCCTTACGTGAGGAGACCGGAATCGATGTTGAGCTCGACACGACCGGAACGCTTTATCTCGCGCTCACCGAGCACGATCACGAAGAGATCGAGAAGCGATACACCTGGCAAACTAGAGCCGGGCTTTCTGTTGAACTGCTCAGCGCGGCGGCAGCACGCGAATTGGAACCCTGCATCTCCGACTCTACGCTCGGCGCACTGCTGTTTCCTAAAGATATTCAAGTCGAGAATCGGCGGCTTCTCGCTGCACTGTCCAACAGCGTAAACAAGTTAGGTGTGACTGTTGCGACTGAAACGAGTGTCGATTCTTTGATCGTTGAGAAAAACAGCTTGCTTGGCGTGCAGACGAGTCGCGGCGCGATCCATTGTTCGAGTGCGGTTGTCGCTGCTGGAACGTGGTCGAGTTTTATCAAGAGCCCGGTTCCGCTTCCTTCGATCGAACCGGTGCGCGGGCAGATGGTCTGTCTCGAAGCGAAACCGCAGTTAACACGCCACGTGATTTACAGCCCGCGGGGCTACATCGTGCCGCGCCAGGATGGGCGCTTACTGGCCGGGTCCACCAGCGAAAAAGCCGGCTTTGCAAAGTACGTCACAGCGGGCGGGATCAGCACGATTCTGCGGAATGCGCAGGAGATCGCACCCGCCATCTCAAGCTTACGCATCGTCGATACCTGGGCTGGGTTGCGGCCGTACGCCGCTGACGGTTTGCCAGTACTCGGGCCTTGTGATGAAATTGACGGGCTGTTTTATGCAACCGGACATTACCGAAACGGAATCCTACTCGCGCCTTTAACTGGTGAGCTAATTTCCGAACAAATCGTCTCCTCCCTAAGATGACTTCAGCTCCATCAACTATCGTTCTAATTCTACTGGTCGCAATCTCGACGTTTGCCCAGGGACTCGCTCCAACCGTTAAGCCGGCAGCAAAACCTGACAAACGTCCAGCCCAGGAATTATTTGAAGAAGCGAACGGATATCTCGGACGAAGGTATCAGGAGTTCAACAAGCAGAAACTTCCGTACGATCCCAAGCTCGAAGCGCAAACGAAGAAAGAGCAAACTGAAATTGCGGTACGAAACGCCGCCACGCTTCAAGCTCGCGCGCCTTTAGCGGCTGACGATCTCTATTACCTCGGCATGCTTCATCATCTCGCCGGCAATGCGGATGCGGCGCTCTCGACGATGCGGCTTCTCTTGAAAGACGATCCCGACGGACAGAAGGCGCAAGCTGCTCGTAACGTCGTAGTTCTTTACGCGATCAAAAAGGATCTGGTGCCCGAAGCGGACGCCGCGGTCGAAGCATACGGACGTCATCAGCCACAGAGCGCCGACGATCGTTATCGCATGGAGTTGCTCATAACCGACGCCTACCAGCGTGCAAACGATCACGCCTCCATGACTGCACACGCGAAGCAGATGCTCGCGGCCGCGAAGTCATTTGTCGAGACAAATAAGGCGCAGGTTTTTCAGCGCGACGAGATGTTGTTGAAGTCCGGCGTGCTCTTTTCGGACGCGTACTTGAAATCCAATCAGAAAGATCTGGCTCGTGGCACGTGGGCAGACTTGCGACGCCTA
>JBKPOR010000010.1:0-2264 GCA_046765675.1 Pseudomonadota bacterium | reverse complement strand
ACGAGAACCACAGACGTGCTCAGGAGCTGCGCAAGTTTCAGCGACTC
Source organism: Pseudomonadota bacterium (assembly GCA_046765675.1). Lineage (GTDB taxonomy): Bacteria > Pseudomonadota > Alphaproteobacteria > Sphingomonadales > Sphingomonadaceae > Sphingomicrobium. The sequence continues at coordinate 2,217 of JBKPOR010000010.1, read as the reverse complement.
ACAAAATTCGCGCAGGCGCTTCCTAAAATGCGTGCCACCGTCGGCGGTCATTTGCGTCAAAAAGGATTAGGCCGTGAACGCGTGCTTGCGTGCGTCTTACGAATACTTTCGACCTGCTTCATGAGACCGGGCAGCCAGGTTTACGCAAGCGAGAATGGCAGTTACGGCATCGCCACCTTGCGACGCAAACACGTCAAAGTGAAGGGCGACTTGATCGAGTTCGACTTTCCCGGAAAGTCAGGCGTGCGACAGTATCGCCAGTTGCGCGATCGACAAGTTGCACGCGTGATTCGCGAAACGCTGAAAGTTCCCGGCTTCAATGTATTCAAATATCAGAATGGCGATGGCCTCTACGTCGGCGTCAGGCGCCGGCACATCAACGAGTACATTAAAGAAGTAATGGGCGAGCATTTCAGCGCAAAAGATTTTCGCACGTGGGCCGGCACACTCGTCTGCGCGTGCGCACTCGCGCGTGATGGCAACGAGATTCCGGTGCAAAAGGTTGCGCGAAACAAAAGAATACGTGCAGCGATCAAAGAGACCGCAGAGGTGTTAGGAAATACTCCTGCTGTTTGTCGCGGATCGTATGTTTGTCCGGAAGTGATAAGTGGATTTGAAAAGGGACAGGTGCTTGAAACTGCTTTTGAAAGACTTGACGACTTGATCGCATTTCGCGGGCGCGGCCTGCACAAAGCTGAACAATCATTGCTTAAATTCTTAAAACGCGGCGCAAAGTAATCCACAGACTGCACAGATTGGCACTGGTCTTGCCAAGCTAAGTACGAAGCACTCTTTGTGTTTGGATATCGAGCATCAGGGAGGAGTTTAAATGGAAGGTCCATTAAGAGGAATACTCGCAGGCGCAGCCGCGTGGAAGTTTGGTGGCGGCTGCATCTCCACCATATTGATTTTCATAATCGTTTTTTGGTTGTTAGGTTACGTCCGCTGTTAGACAGGATTACAAGATTTTCAGGATTTACATGTGAATCCTGAATCATGTAAATCTTGTCACCAGCTCTTCCGCTTCTTGCCAGACCGGAAGATTAGGCCGGATGGCACAGCGATAAAGTTTCTGTGGCTCGCCGAGCAAAATACCCGCGCCCATCACTACTGTCGTGATTGGATTCTCCGGCATAGTGGCGCGCAGTTTCACTCCGGCCTGCAAACGATCCTTGAGACCTTTTAGCAGTGAGCCACCGCCGGTGAGAATCATTCCCGAATAATAAATGTCAGCGACTGCCTCCGGCTGCGCATCTTCGATCATTCGTCGTATGCCACTCGCGATTTCAGCTATCACCGGTTCCATCGCTTCGCGCACTTCTTCAGCGTTAATCTGAACAGCACATGCTAACCCGTCGCTCAACTGTTTACCGACGAGCTGCACCGTGCGCTCGTGTTCCGGTATCGCTTCATCGCCAGGTGCGCCCAATTGTTTCTTAAGCGCTTCGGCCGTGTACTCGCCGATCTGCAAACAGTAGTTGGACCGCACGTAGTCGCGAATACTCTCGTCCATTGCGTTTCCGGCAGCCGTCAAACTCATTGACGAAACAATGCCACCTGAAGCCACGATCGCAATGTTTGTTGTTCCCCCGCCGATGTCCACTACGAGATGTGCTCGCTCATCGTCGAAAGAGAGTCCTGCTCCCAGGCCCGCGGCGAGTCCTTCGTCGACGAGATCAATGCGACGTCCACCAGCATCGTGTACTGCATCGCGAACTGAACGTTGCTCGACAGCAGTCGCCGATCCAGGTATGCCAACTACGAAGTGGCCCCAACGATATCCGTCCGTCACCTTACCGATGAACGAACGCAACATCTTCTGTGTAACGTCAAAATTGAAAATCGTGCCAGAGCGAATTGGTCTATGAACTTCGATGCCACGCGGTTCACGGCCAAGAAGTTTGACCGCTTTATGGCCGACGCAAACGACCTCGCCATCGTAGCGATCGATAGCAACAATGGAAGGCTCGTTCAAAAGGATTCCCCTGTCGGGTTGATAAATGAGGGTGTTGACAGTACCCAGGTCGATAGCAAGTTCGTTCTTAAAGAACTTCTCAATGAACTTCACGGCGACGGTTTCCTCCTCCAAATTGGCAGGGCTCAGGAAACGAGTAATGACTTCCGGGCGGCAACTCGTATGCCTGACGGAAGAAGCGATTCCCAATCGGGGGATGACGGTGAAAGTAATAAACGGCGATTAAGGTGAGGATTCCAGAG
>JBKPOR010000009.1:0-7378 GCA_046765675.1 Pseudomonadota bacterium | reverse complement strand
ATCGCGCCCCAGCTGACGATCGTGATCTTATCGCCTTGGCGAGTCTTTTTCGCTCGACCGAACGGTAGGACGTAATCGTCGCCCGGCCAGGGCCGTCGGGCCCAGGCGTCGTCGAGCATTGCGCGATGCTCGAAGAACAGCACCGGATCGTTCCCCCGAAGGCTCCCGCGCAGCAGCCCGACCGCGTCCTCGGCATTCGATGGCACTGCGACCTTCCAACCCGGATTGTGCACGAACTCCACTTCGTTGGTCATGCTGTGCCACGGGTCGCCGCATTTGAAGAACCCGCCGGGCACGCGCAGCACCATCGGCGCCGCGAAACGGTTGTGCGTGCGCCAGCGCATCGTGCCGCAATCGTGGATCTGCTCGGTCGCGGGCTCGGCATATTTTCGGAACTGGATTTCCGGGACGGGCATCAGGCCCGCGAGCGCCATTCCGACCGCTCGCCCGACGATCCCCTCTTCGTTGAGCGAAGTGTCGAAGACGCGGTCGCGGCCGAACTTCTCCTGAAGCCCGAGAGTCACCGCGTGGACTCCGCCCTTGGGCCCGACGTCTTCGCCGAACGCCAGCACGCGCGGGTTGGCTTCGAGCTCCTGATCGAGCACTCGGCGGATCGCCGTCACCATATTGATCCGTTGGCCCGAACCCGCGGGCACGTCGGTCGAAGCCGGCGGCTCGTAACCGCTGTTCCACAGGCCGCCGACCTGCTGCAGCCTATTTTCGTAGAAGACGTCCGTCATGACCTTCTCGGGTGCCGAGACACCGCGCGCCTCGGCTTCGGCGACCGCCGCCTGCACCTGCCATGCGGCCTCTCGCTCCAGGTCGGACCATTGCTCATCGCCGATCTGCGATTTCGCGACGTGCGCCTTGAGTTTGGGAAGCGGATCGCGCGCCCATTCGGCCTCGATCTCGGCTTTCGATTTGTATGCCTGCGTATCCTGTGCGCTATGCCCTTCCAGCCTGGGAACGCTCAGACGAAGCAGCGCCGGGGCGCGTTTGGTTCGAACGTGCGCGACCGCCTCCTGAACCAGCCCGGCCGCCTCGATCGGGTCGGTGCCGTCGCCATTGAAAATCGTCAGGCCAGCGAAGCTCGCCAAGTTTGCCGCAATATCCTTGCCGGGTGTTTGATATTCGGACGGTACGGAGATCCCATAGCCATTGTCTTCGATGTAAATTAAAAGCGGCAATTGTTGTGTCGTTGCAATAGTTATCGCCGACCAAAATCCGCCTGTCGCGCAGCTTGCGTCGCCGCCGAGGACGAGCGAGATGGCGTCCGGCGCTCCTTCATTCAGAACCTTATCTTTATAGGCGATCGCCTGCGCCCATCCCGCGGCGGGCGTATATTGCGCTCCGACGCCGCCGCACATCGGCAGCGCATGTGCGCCGCCCGGATTGGGATAGTTGAAAACGACCCCGATATCGCGCCCATCGGAATAACCACCGGCAAGCCCCATCCCCGATCCGAGCGCGTCGGCGAGCGGAACTCCGAGCGACAGCAGCAGCGGCCGCGACCGGTAATAACCGAAGACTCCGTCGCCATCCTTGAGGTGAAGCCCGAGCAGGACTTGCGCCATGTCGTGGCCGCGGGCCGAAAATTGGTAGAGCACCTTCTTGGCCGGGACGAGTTCCTGCTCCTCGATCCGGTCCATCTCGCGGCTGGTCAGGACCAGCCTTGCGACCTCACGCCAGTCCACTTCCACAGAGACTTTGCCGGGGTCGCGATCGGCCATGTCGAGTTACGCGTCCAGCGCCCCAACCACGGCGGCGATAAATCGATCGATCTGATCGTCACCAAGGCCGACAACGTTGAAGCGGCCTGAATCGGCCATGTAGATCGCATGATCCTCGCGCAGCTTCAGCACCTGCTCGCGACTCAGGGGCAACATCGAAAACATTCCGAACTGCCGTCCGATGAACGCCAGCCGCGGGTCGGCAGCTGCAATGCGCTGGCGCACCGAATTGATCCGGTCACGCATGTCCGCGAGCTCGACCAGCCACCGTTCACGCAATTCGGGGTCGTCGAGGATGATCCTTGCGGCCGCCGCACCATGATCGGGCGGCATCGACCACATTTCGCGCGCTCGCTGGAACACGTGGCCCATTGCGGCTGCGGTGGTCTTCGCCGAACCCGTCTTCACGAACAGACAACCGACCCGGTCGCGATACACGCTGAAATTCTTGTCGCAGCTTTGCGCGATGATCACTTCGTCGCAGGCCGACAGCATGAGCCGGACTCCGAATGCATCCTCGTCGAGCCCGCGCCCGAATCCCTGGTAGGCAATGTCGATCAGCGGGATCAGCCCGCGCTCGCAGATGATACGAACCACTTCGCGCCACTGGTCTTCGCTCAAGTCCGCGCCGGTGGGGTTGTGGCAGCACCCGTGGAGCAAGGCGACGTCGCCGGCCTCGGCGCTTTCCAGCGCGGCCACCATATCCTCGAACCGAATCGCCCCCTGACCGCGCTCGTAATAAGGATAATCGATTTGGCTCAATCGAACCGCGCCGATGATCGGCGGGTGGTTGGGCCAGGTCGGGGTCCCGACCAGCACTCGAGCGCTCGGATTCGCCGTCGCGATCAGCTCGAAGCCGAGCCGAAGCGCGCCGCAGCCGCCCGGCGTCTGAACTCCGGCGATCCGCTCGTCGGACGCGTGCTCGCCAAGCAGGATCGGCCGCAGCAATTCCGCAAACCTCTTGTCGCCCGAGCTTCCGAGATAGGCTTTGGTGACCTGCGTATCGACGAGCCTTTGCTCGGCTTCCTTCATGACCTTCAGGATCGGCGTATTGCCGGTGCCGTTGCGAAACACGCCGACTCCGACGTCAATCTTGTCGGGGCGCGGGTCGGCATTCACCAGCGCAATGAGCCCGATCAGCGGATCCTCCGCGACCGGTTCGAGATCGGCAAGGCCGCGTGCCTTCGCGTCAGTGCGGGTCAGCATGGGAGGCGATTAGCGCGACTTGTCCGTCATTGCGAGCGCAGCGAAGCAATCCAGTCTGGATCGCCACGTCGCTTCCCTCCTCGCGATGACGGGCTAGGCATCGTAATCCACCGCAACGCCGTCGCCCAATGGTACGGACTGACAGGTCAGCACGTAACCGGCGGCGACTTCCTCATCGGTGAGCCCGTAGCGGGCGGCCATCTCGACCTTGCCCTTCGTCACTTTCGCCCGGCAGGTCGCGCACACTCCGGCCTTGCAGGCGAAAGGCGCGGGCAGCCCCGAAGCTCGAGCGCTGTCGAGGATGTTGCCGGCCGTGAACGGCACTTTGCGGGTACGGCCGTCGAGCGTGACGGATACGCTTACACCTTCAGCCTGCGTCTGGAGCTGCGCCATCTCGCGACTCACGGCTTCGGGAGGTCGGTCCGCGGTGAAGCGCTCGATGTGGATTCGATCCTTGGGGATGTTGCGGTCAAGCAGCGCGCCTTCCGCCGAATCCATCATCGGTCCGGGCCCACAGATGAACCAGCCGTCGACGTCCGCGGCGTCGGGAATCAGTGCTGAGATGGCCTCGTCGCAGCGCGCGCGATCGAGCATTCCGTTGAAGAGCTCGATGTCCTGCTCCTCCGCGTCGAGGAAATGGAAGATTTCCAGCCGCTCGAGGTGCTTGTCTTTCAGGCCCGCGAGCGCTTCGAGGAAAATCACTGAGCTGCTGTCGCGGTTGCCGTAAAGCAAGGTGAAGCGGCTCTGCGGCTCTTTGCTCAGCAGGGTCTTGATTAACGACAGCACGGGCGTGATTCCCGATCCGCCAGCGATTGCCACGAGGTGTCGCCGATTGTCCGCGTCGAACTCCGTCGTAAAGCTCCCGTGCGGGACCATGACGTCGATCGTGTCGCCGGCTTCCAACCGGTCGCCGACCCAATTCGAAAAAAGCCCGCCTCCAATACGCTTGACGGTCACCATCCAGTCCTGGTCATCCGGCGCGGTGCACAAGGAATAGTTCCGCCGCACTTCGTCGCCATCAATCGTCGCACGCAAGGTCAGGTGCTGGCCCGCCTTGAACGCAAAGGCATCGCGCAATTCAGGCGGGATTTCGAAGCGGATCGAATTGGCTTCGGCGGTTTCGGGGACGATCTCCGCGATCTTCAGCGGATGGAAATGAACGGACATGCCTTGGCAAGCCCTACCACGCCGCGTCGGGATATGTGCGCGGAAGGAACTGCATCACCGCGAGCAAATGGCCGAGATGCTCGCTATGGTGCCCGCGCCGCCCACCCAGGATTGCGCGCTGGTCGGACGGAGTTTCGAGCTTCGCTTCTGCCAGAACGGCAGCGATTGCCGAGCGATATTCCTCCTCGAACGCGCGCGGGTCGGGAGCAATCCCGCTATCGATGGCGCCTTGAAGCGGCTCGTCGACCTCGAACAGCTCCGGGACGAAGCGCCAATTCCAATCGAGACCGTCCGCCATGCGCTGAGCGCTTTCTTCAGTGCCGTCTCCCAGCCGGATGGTCCACTCGGAAGCCAGTTCGCGGTGATAAGCGATTTCCTTGACGGCCTTGGTCGCGAATTCGCGAAGGAATTGGTCGCTGGACTGGATCGTCCGCTGCAGGAGGATGTGCTGCCAGGTCGTATAGAGCAGGTGCCGCGCGATCGTTTGCGCGAAGTCGCCGTTCGGCTGCTCGACCAGCAGGCAGTTGCGGAAATCGAGCACGTCACGATGGAAGGCGAGCCGGTCGCCGTCGCCGGCTTCGTTTAGCAGCAGATTGGCCTGGCCGACCTGGTCCAGCGCGAGATTCGCCAGGCTGATGTCCACTTCGAGCACCGGCCCATGGCCGCACCATTCGCTGAGGCGCTGGCCGAGCACGAGGGCGTCATCGCCGAGGCGCAGGAGGTAATCCGTGCGCGGGTCAACAGCGACGGTCGCCATCAGATGTGCTTCACCTCGTCCGGGATGTCGTAGAAGGTCGGGTGCCGGTAGATTTTGCTTTCGGCCGGTTCGAACAGCTCACCCGCTTGGTCGGGATCGGACGCGACGATTTCCGCCGAGGGTACGACCCACAAGCTCACTCCTTCGAGCCGCCGCGTGTACGTGTCGCGCGCGTGGGCAAGCGCGAGCTGCGCGTCAGGAGCATGAACGCTGCCAACGTGGCGATGCGCAAGACCGCCCTTGGAACGGACGAAGACTTCCCAGAGCGGCCAGTCACTGCTCACGCCGCCTTCCTTGAGCGGCGCTTCGCCTCGTGCGCGGCGGCCGCCTCGCGCACCCAGGCGCCATTGTCCCAGGCTTCGCTGCGCGCCTTCATCCGCTCCTTTGCGACCGGACCCTCGCCGCGGACAACCGCGTAAAATTCTTCCCAGTCGATCTCGCCGAAATCGTAGCCGTCTTTCTCTTCGTTCCACTTGAGATCGCGGTCCGGGACTTTCAGCTTGAGGAAGTCCGCCTGCGGGACGGTGATGTCGACGAACTTCTGCCTGAGCTCGTCATTGGTCTCACGCTTGATCCGCCAGCGCATCGACTGCGCGGTATTGGGGCTGTCGGCGTCGGGCGGCCCGAACATCATCAGGCTCGGCCACCACCAGCGGTCGAGCGCATCCTGCGCCATGCGCTTCTGCTCTTCACTGCCGTTCGCCATGGCGATCATGATCTCGTAGCCTTGGCGCTGGTGGAAGCTCTCTTCCTTGCAGATCCGGACCATGGCGCGGGCGTAAGGGCCGTAGCTGGTGCGTTGCAGCGGGACCTGGTTCATGATCGCCGCTCCGTCGACCAGCCAGCCGATCGCTCCGATGTCCGCCCAGGTCAAAGTCGGATAGTTAAAGATCGTGCTGTACTTCGCTTTGCCCGAATGAAGCGCTTCGATCATTTCCTCGCGGCTCGTCCCAAGGGTCTCGGCCGCGCAATAAAGGTAAAGCCCGTGCCCCGCCTCGTCCTGCACCTTCGCGAGCAGGATGGCCTTCCGCCGTAGCGAGGGGGCGCGGCTGATCCAATTGCCTTCGGGGAGCATGCCGACGATCTCGCTGTGCGCATGCTGGCTGATCTGCCGCGTCAAGGTCCGGCGATACGCCTCGGGCATCCAGTCCTTGGGCTCGATGAAGTCATCCGCGGCGACCCGCGCCTCGAATGCCTCGATGAGTTTCGGGTCTTCGAGATTCTCGATCTTGGCGGTCTTCTGAAGCTCGGTCGTGTACATGGCGTTCGGTGTAGCCTTTGCCGCTAGGCGGTTCAAATCCTGGCTTCCATTCAGCTCAAACTCAAAACTGGCGCGTTAGTGCGGGCGAATGAGTTTCGATCGACGTGCTTTCCTTGCTTTGAGCGCAGCAGCGGTATCCTGGTCCTCGCGGCTGCTCGCGCAGGCGGGCCCGGTCTTCCGTCCCGAAGATTTCGGCGCTCGAGGGGACGGCGTCACCAACGATACGGCCGCTTTCACCCGCCTTAGTGCCGAAGTGAATCGCCGCGGAGGCGGAACGGTGTCTCTCGCAGCCCGGCGTACTTATCTTGTCGGGGGGCAGACTCCCGGCACTTCGGGTTGGGGCTGGGAACCGCGGCCCATTCTGCACCTTAAGCATCTCGCTGGCCCCGTGACGATCCTCGGCAACGGGGCGCGCCTGCGCTGCGTCCCGGCGCTGCGTTTCGGAGCGTTCGATCCGCACAGCGGCGCAGCATCGCATCGGCGGATGCCAAATTATAATGGATCGGAGCTCGCGAGCCCTTACCGGGCGATGATCCTGGTGGAGAAATGCCGGGGTCCGGTCGAGATCCGCGACGTCGAGCTTGATGGCCGGATCGCAAGCTTGCGGGTCGGCGGCCAGTACGGCGACGTCGGCTGGCAGGTTCCGGCTACCGGCCTGCTCCTGATCGGCAATCTCGGTAGCGAACGAGTCGACAATGTCTATTCGCACCATCACGGCCAGGACGGCGCAATGATCATCGGCGATCCGCGACGCGTCGCGCGAAGCAGGCTGAGGCATCTCGCCTGCCGCTTCAATTGCCGCCAAGGTCTTAGCCTCACCGGCGGCAGGGGCTATGACTTTGAGGATTGCGAATTCAGCCACACCGGCCGATCCGCGTTCAGCAGCCCGCCTGCGGCGGGCGTCGATATCGAGGCGGAAGACGTACCGATCCGCGACCTCTCCTTCACGCGCTGCAAGTTCGTCGACAATGCGGGGGTTGGGATGCTGGCCGATTCGGGCGACAGCGAGGGCGCGCGCTTCATCGACTGCCAGTTCGTCGGAACGACGACCTGGTCGGCCTGGCCGCTGAAGCCGCATTTCCGCTTTACCGGCTGCACGTTCGTAGGCGCCGTCGTTCATCCGTTTCCCGACAAGCACGATCCGGGCCGCGCCACCCAATTCTTCCATTGCCGGTTCACCGACGATCCGGCTTTGTCGCCGACCCGTCATGCCTATCCGGGCGGAACGCGGCCGGGCGAAGCGATCGTGAACATGGG
>JBKPOR010000008.1:0-1696 GCA_046765675.1 Pseudomonadota bacterium | reverse complement strand
CGTGAAACTGGTTCGTGCCTGATTTGGTAGCCAGTGAAACCTGAGCGCCCGACGACCGGCCAGTGTCGGCGTTCGGATTGGTAGTGACGACGCGAAATTCCTGCGTCGAGTCGCGCAGGATGCGCAGCACACTCGAGAACGCCTGGTTTGTAACGATGTCCAGGCCGCTCTGCTGCTCGTTTACGTCAACACCATCAAGCGTGATGTTTGACTGGTCCGCGCGCCCACCGTTTACAAAACCGGCGCGGGTTACACCGGGCTGAAGCGAAAGAAGTCCGACGACGTTGTTCGCGTTGAGCGGCAACTCGGTGATGCGACGCGATTCGAAAGTGTTACCGACGGTCGCGTCAGTCGTGTTGATCGGAGCATCTGCGCCCGCGACGACGCTGACAGTTTCCGAGATGTTGCCGACTTCCATCTGCACGTCGAAAGTGCCGGGCGTATCGATCTGAGCTTGCAGCTCCGACACTGCGGCCTTCTTAAAGCCTGTAGCCTCTACCTCGAGCCGGTATGTTCCGGGCGGAATCGAAGTAAAGACATAAGCACCGTCGCTGTTAGTGGTCTGAGTGCGATTAAAGTTTTTCTGTTCGTTGGTGATCGTGACCTGGGCGCCGGCGACTGCGCGTCCTTGCAAGTCGCTGACAGTTCCTCTGAGCGAGGAAGATCCGGTCTGGGCCAGGGCTAAACTTGAAGTCAGCAGCGTGAGAGCAATCACGCCGGTGATCAAGAAAGCCCTACGGATAGAGGGGCTGGCTGTTTTCATGGAGTCCTCCACTGGAAGATGTTTCAGCAAGTTTGGGGAGTAAGTGCTACGAAATTTTGGAATGCCGCAGGGCGGCTTGGAATCAACTTCGAACGCCGTAGACGACGCTTGCAGGAACTATTCCAAGAAGTAGAAAACAGATTCTCGTGTGAATTTGAGTGAGGCACGAGAGAAATCCAAAATTCTTCGAACAAGAGCTTTATGTTTTCGGATGAGTCACGAAGGTTGGGCCAATCTGTCGAACCAAAATTTCGGACGTTTGTTTCACGCAAAGGCGCAAAGACGCGAAGACAACTTTCAAAACTTTGCCCTCTTTGCGCCTTTGCGTGAAATAACTTCTTTCTACTTCTTGCCGAGTCCCTCGGCGAGCACTTCAGATAGTCGCGACATCAGTAGATAGGCAGGATTGTCAACGGACCACATGACCTCGGGCATGTCGTCGCAAGAGATCGCCATCGCGATTTTTCCGTTCTTTGTATAGAGAATGCCTATCGCGCTGCGCAGACGATCCAGCGCGCCATACTTGCTCGCCATCGGCACGTTCCAAAGTGATCGACCAATCGCATTGCGACCCTGTTCGCGCTTCATCAGTTCGATCATCTCTTTGGAAACCGCCGGGCTGATGATTTCACCGCGCTCTAGCTTCTCCATCACCAGGACCATTTCCCGTGGCGTCGCGAAGCCCAGGCCGAATTTCTTGTTCTCCGGATCTTTCCCGGCCGTGCTTTCGCCCCCACTACCGACTTTCCTCATGATCTTGATCTGTTTAAAACCCAGCGACTCCATACGCGCGTTCACCGCATCAGTCGTGAGAACGTCCAGCACCAGGTTTGTGGCGGTATTGTCGCTGAGGATCATCATCAGGTCTACGGCGTCGCGCAGTGTAAGCTTTAGGCCATCTGACAGTTCACCGAGGATGCCCGAGCCGGAGAC
>JBKPOR010000007.1:0-1769 GCA_046765675.1 Pseudomonadota bacterium | reverse complement strand
GTTGCAAGCTTGCGCCTGAAGTCATCGATGACAGTTTCCATTCGTGGTCGCGTTTCCTTGTTTATGTCCTTTTCTCTCATCTCGCTAAACTCCGCTTAGTGATTAGTCAACCGACCTTGGTTCCGACGCCGTGCTCACCGGTTACTACCCGTTTGATATTTCCCGGCTCACGCATGTTGAAGACAATGATAGGCAGGTTGTGGTCCATGCACAAAGAGATCGCAGAAGCGTCCATTACCCTGAGCTGCTTCTCGAGGACCTGGCGATACGTAATCTCATTGAAGAACTCGGCGGTCGCATCAGTCATCGGATCGGCGGAATAGACACCATCAACTTTAGTCGCTTTCAGAATAATGTCCGCTTTAATCTCCAGGGCTCGAAGCGCGGCTGCTGAATCGGTGGTGAAGTATGGATTGCCCGTGCCTGCCGCAAAGATAACGACTCGCCCCTTTTCCAGATGCCGCACTGCACGACGACGAATAAACGATTCAGCCAACTGCGGAATATCGACAGCGGATAACACGCGCGTATCGACCTGGATCTTTTCGAGCGCATCCTGCAACACGACGGCGTTCATCACCGTCGCGAGCATTCCGATGTAGTCCGCCGAAGAGCGATCCATGTTGCCGGCACTCTTGGACACACCGCGAAAGATGTTGCCGCCACCGACGACAACAGCCACCTGCACGCCCAGCTCGTGGACTGCTTTCAGTTCTTGGGCAACACTCCGCGCAACGTTGACGTCGATGCCGTAATTCTGCTCACCCATCAACGCTTCGCCTGAGATCTTCAGGAGAACGCGACGATAGGTTAGTTGCGACTTTTCGACTTGGGTACTCATCGATTGTATCTCGCGCAAAGACGCAAAGGCGAAACGGAAAAACTGCTATTAAGGTTTAACTTCTGCGCGCCTTTGCGCGAGAACTCTTATTCCAGCAACGAAGCCACTTCACCGCCGAAGTCATCAGTGCGGCGATCGAGGCCTTCACCCATTTTGTAGCGCGTGAATCGCCGCACGGCGATTCGCTCACCTGTCTTGGCAACTTTTTCCGTCACCAACTCGCCGACAGTCTTCTCAGGAGCTTTTACGAAAGGCTGATCGATCAGAACAGTCTCTTCATAAAACTTATTGAGCCGCCCTTCGACGATCTTGTCGATGACCTGTTCGGGTTTGTTCGCGTTTTTGGGTTCGTTCATGGCTTGCGCCCGGGCGATCTCGCGTTCTTTCTCGAGCACGCCGGCCGGGACTTCTTCACGCGAAACGTAGCGCGGCTCGGCTGCTGCAATGTGCATCGCGATATCTTTCACGAGTTGCTGAAACTCCTCACCACGCGCCACGAAATCCGTTTCACAGTTCAACTCCACGAGCACGCCGACTTTTCCGCCCATGTGAATGTAGGAGCCCACGATACCTTCGGCCGCGATACGACCTTCGCGCTTTTTGGCCGATGCCAATCCACGCTCGCGCAGAATATCTATGGCCTTCTCCTCATTTCCTCCCGATTCGACGAGCGCATTTTTGCACTCCATCATTCCGGCCCCGGTTTTTTCGCGGAGCTGCTTTACCGCCGCTGCTGTTATGTCAGCCATGATTACCAATTTCTCCGAGTACTAGATTAACCCCGGCGCTACAGCGCTCGGTTCTGTTTGTTCAATGAAAAACGCAGCCCGGCGGATTGGTCCGCTTGAAGGCTGCGCTCACCGATGAGTAAGAATATCGCTTAGCTCGCCGCCACGACAGATTCAGTGCTTTCATCGGGCGCGCTTTC
>JBKPOR010000006.1:0-8785 GCA_046765675.1 Pseudomonadota bacterium | reverse complement strand
TGAGCCGGTCGCCTGCGCCAGCGGCGCCGAAGCGATCAAGCTCTTCAAGGCGCGCGACTTTGACCTCGTGATCAGCGACGTGATCATGCCCGAGATGACTGGTCCCGAGCTCATCCGCCATCTCAAGTCGACCCAGACCCGTGAATTCGCAGTGCTTTTCGTCACCGGTTATGTCGGTGAAGGCGAGAGCGACGATTTGAGGACCCACGAGCTGCTGCGCAAGCCGTTTACCGTCGGGGCCCTGGCGAGCTCGGTTTCGGCAGCGCTGGCCCGGGTTCCTAGCGAACCGCCCCGGACCTCAAAAGCCGCGGCAAAAGGCTGATCGCGGCGAGCAGCGGGTGACGCCGTTGCCACGGCCTCAATTCAATCTTCGTCCCGGCGTGGCGGTTGATTTTCCACGCGATATAATCGGCTCCGCCGGCAAAGGTGAAACTGGCCTTGGCCAGCCGAAGGATGGACAGCCCCTTCCCTTCGAACCGTCGCCAGGCCCAGCTCGCTGCCGGTCGGAGTGCCTTCGCGGCGGCAAGCGCCGGCTTCGAGAAACGCTCGTACCGCTGCGGGTCGAGGTCGACGACCGAAGCCGCCCTGCCCGCACGTTCGGCACGCAGCTCCGCGGAATAAGTGAGTGCAAACGCGCGCCGCCAAAGGTCGAGGGGCGGTTCCGACGAACGCGGACCGGCCGCGGCGAGCAAGGTCGGCGCGGCGCGGCTCACCGCATCGATTGCACGATCGCGAGCTTGCTCATCTGCAGACCAGACCAGCCGCGAAGGCTGCGCGAAGCGCGCCCAGACCGAGACGCTGCTCGTCTCCGGGCCGTTCAGGCGATGGAAATCAGCCTCGCTCAACACGGCATATTTGGCCGCGAGGCCGTCGTGCTCGAAATAGAAAACGTTCGGGGGGATTAGCCGATTCGCCGCTGCCAGCCATCTCTTGGGGTACGCCTTTCGATAGTCTGACACGACCAGGTAGAAATCGAGCATCAGGCCATCGAGCTGCTTTTGCCTCAGGCACGATCCGTAGAACAGCACCGCCCGGCTGGCCTCGCCATGATTCGCCGCGATCGCCTCGGCCATTGCTACCACCCGCGCATCGACAGACAGGCTCAGCTCCTCGGCGACGAGGCTGCGAAGGTCTAGCAACCCAGCCGTCATTGCGAGCGCCGAAGGCGCGCGGCAATCCAGGACAAGCGCCGGAGTGTTTCACAATGCTCGCGGTAACTCATTATGGATGTGCGATATCGTGCCACAGATCTCGCCACTCGGGGTTGAGCGTTTCAATTAGCTCGAGCTTTGCAGCGCGCGAGCCAGCTTTAATCTGCTTCTCCCGCAAAATTGCATGCTCCATAGTGCCGGCCAGTTCATACCAGACGAGCAGCTTACACCCATAGCGCTTGGTGAATCCGTCCGCCTTGCCTTCCCGATGCTGCCATACGCGTTTGACGAGACCCGATGTTACGCCAGTGTAGAGCGTCCCGTTCCTCTTGCTCGCCATGATGTACGTCGCCGGCTGTCGCACTGGATTGCTTCGCTACGCTCGCAATGACGAGGGAGGCGATTATTACGCCGCCAGCTTGACGAACGACAGCGGCGCAGCGGGCTTCAGGTTGATCGGGCTTCCGACTTCGGCGCGGAAGGTCTCCCCGTCGAGGATGACGTCCGAGCTGTCGCCCTCGATGGTGATTTCATTGGCTTCCTCGAAATGGACTCCGCGCACGTTCGACCGGCCTAGCTTGCCGATCAGGCTCGCGGCAAAGGCGCGGATCAGCGACATCGGACGTTCCTCGATCGCGATAAGCTTGAGGACGCCTTCGCGGCGACCGCCCAGTTCGCCCGACAGCAGCATTTTCTCGAGCGTGGTCACGGCGAGCAGTGAGAAACGGCCGCTGATCATACTACCTTCCTCGCGAAGCGAGACGCTGAGCGGCATCGGGTCAGGCGGAAGGAAGCTCGCTTTCGCGCGCAGGACCATCTTCGCCAGCAGCGCGATCGCAGTGATGACGTGCGCAAAACTATTGGGCAGGCCGAGCGGATAGATCTTGTTCCGGCAATAGAGCATCGTATCGGCTAGCCCGGCCCCTCCGAGGAACATCCCGATTACGGGACGGTCGCCGTTCTCGCCGTTTCTGAGCGCGATCAGCTCGCGCGCGACGATATATGGCGCAATGTCGCCCTGGGCGATCTCAACCAGTCGCTCGAGCGCTGTAATCGGGTCGCCGTGAGCGCCGAGATCGAGGGCTATGAGGTTAGTCTTACCGCTCGGCAGCACCGCGACAGGCGGCGCTGCAGCTCCGAAATGACCGCCATTGTAGAGCTCTGTGAGAGCAGCCTGGACGGTTCCGTCGCCGCCGTTGATCACCAGTACCTTGGGCTTGATCCGAGCGATGGTACGGAGCGCGTCACCGACCTGGTGCGCATGCTCGACCTCATAGTGGAAGATGTCGGGATGGTCGGCGCAATAAGCGCGGATTCGCGGCAGCTGCGCGAGATTGCCCGTCGACTTGGGATTCGACAGGAGCGCAATCCGCGGCCGGTTCATCATGAGTGAACCGTCGCAATCAGCATGGAAGGCGATTTCATCATGATTTCAGGAGCCGCTTCGCTATAGACCTCACTAGGACGCCTGCTCCCGGCCTAGTCCAGGCTGCATCCGTCCATTGTGCAGTGTCGGTCGCGTTTGCGGCCAAATGATGGTGTCAGGACGACCAAATTTGCGCCAGCTGTCCTTGATCGACCGCTATCTCGCCCGCTCGATCGCGGTGCCGCTGCTTGGATCGCTGATCCTCGCGGCAATGCTTCTCGTGCTCGACAAGATGCTGCGCCTTTTCCAATATGTGGTCGACGCGGGCGGGCCCGTCAGCGTCGTCTGGCGGATGCTCGCTAACCTCCTCCCCGAATATCTCTCTCTCGGAATTCCGATCGGGTTGATGCTCGGGGTCCTGCTCGCGTTCCGAAAGCTCGCGCTGTCGTCCGAGCTCGACGCCCTGCGCGGAATCGGAGTGAGCTTTGGCCGGCTGCTGCGCGTTCCTTATTCTTATGCAGTGCCGCTTCTGGCGCTCAATCTCTTCATCGTCGGTTACCTCGAGCCTTGGTCCCACTATCGCTACGAAGGCCTTCGGTTCGATCTCAAGTCAGGGGCGCTAGGCGCGGCGATCAAGGTCGGCGAGTTCAACAATCTCGGCCGCAGGCTGACGCTCCGAATCGATCGCAGCGAAAATAACGGCACCCAGCTTCACGGCATCTTCGTCCAGATGGACGACAAGAAGGCAATGACGGTCGCTGCGACCGCCGAGCATGGCAGGTTCCTGGCGACCGACGACCCGGACACGATCCTGTTCCGGCTGATGAACGGCCGCCTCGTCCAGGAATCGCCAAAATTCCCTGCGCCGCGGACCTTGTCGTTCGAGACTTACGACCTTCCTGTAAGCCTGCCGGTGATCGACCAATTCCGGCACCGCGGAGGTACCCAGTCCGACGAACTTTACCTCCACGAGCTTTTTGCCACCGGCTATCTCGGCGGAACGTCGAGCCTTCACCAGAAGCTCGAGGCCCGGGCCCATCTCAACTTCCGCTTGGTGGAAGTCGTAATGATGCTCCTTTTGCCGTTGCTCGCCGTCGCGCTCGCGGTGCCGCCGAAGCGCAGCTCGTCGTCGCTCGGAATCTTCCTCTCGATCGTGATCGTCGTCGCTTATCACAAGGTCAACCAATATGCCGAGCAAATGGCCTCCCAGGGCAGGGTCGATGCGATCCTCGGCCTCTGGGTTCCATTCCTGCTGCTGATGGTGATGATCGTGTGGATGTATCACATCCTCGCGCACAAGCCCGGCGGTCAGCCGATCGCGGCGCTCGAATTTGCGGCAGCCAAGAGCTGGCGGCTCATTCGCGGCGTCTTCCCGCGCCGGGCTGAGGCATGATCAACCTCAACCTTTTTCCATCGCGCAAGCTCGCCACCTACCTCGTCCGGCTGTTCGTGACTCGAAGCCTTGCCGTGCTCGTCGCGCTCGTCCTGATCCTGATGACGCTCGACCTCCTCGGCGAGTCCGGCAAGATTCTCGCGATTCCGGGCAACGGCGACTCCGAGCTCTGGCGCTACGTCGGGCTTCGAATCCCGCTCCTCATCTCACGCTTCCTGCCCTTCTCGGTCCTTTTAGGAACGCTGATCGCTTTCGTCGGCCTCAACCAGCACAGCGAGGTCGTCGCGATGAAAGCCGCCGGCATTTCGGCGCATCAGATCCTGGCGCCACTGATCCTCGCAAGCATCGGCATCGCCGCCCTTCTGTTTGCCTTCAATGAAACCGTTGTCGTCAAATCCGCGCGCGTCGTCACCGCTTGGTCGGATAATGATTACAAGCCGATTCCACCGGAAACCGGGGTCACCTCCAACGTCTGGCTGCTGGACGGCGAGGATCTGATCCGCGCCGGCCGCGTGTCAGGGAGGGGAGGGAGCTTCCGCATCGACGCCCTTGCGATCTACGACCGCACCGGCGGGGAGCTGACGCGCGTCATCCGCGCTGACTTCGCCTCGCCCAGGCCTGGCTCCACGCTGTGGGCGCTCAAGAACGTGCGGACCTACGACGCGGCGATGAATCTCGTGATGAAGCAGTCGCAGGCCGAGGGACTTGAGGGCGTCACTCCGGAACAGCTGACGCTCGCCAAGGTTGATCCGACCCAGCTCGATTATTGGATTTTGCAGGAAAGAGTTGGCGAACTCGAGCGCGCGGGCCGTCCAGCCGACGAAGCCCGGGCCGGCCTTGCCCACAAGATCTCGCAACCGCTGTCTATCCTTCTGATGCCGCTCCTTGCCGCGGTCGCCGCGTTCGGGCTTGCCCGCTCGGGCCAAGTGCTGCTCCGCGCCTGCATCGGCATGGCGCTCGGTTTCGCTTATTTCGTCGCCGACAATTTCAGTCTCGCGATGGGCAACAGCGGCGCCTACCCGCCAATCATCGCGGCGTGGGCGCCCTTCCTTCTCTTCCTTCTGATCGGCGAGACGGTCCTCGTCAGGACGGAAGAGTAACCACTATTCGGGAACCGACTCCCCGGTCCCGCCGAGCTCCGTAGGGAAATCCTTCAGCTTCGGCAGGCCATCACGCACCGCGAGCGTTCGCTCCTGGTAATTGACATGAACCTCGGGGCGGAAATCGAAGTTCGGCAGAGTCTCCGAATGAATGTCGGTCATTCCGATCGACGGGTGGTAGATCAGCACTTGGCCGCCGCAATTCGCGCAGTGCCGGCGATCGGAAAAGTCGGTCTTGTTATAGCCTTTTAGTTGATCTTCGCCGCGCGTTACGCGGACCTGGTCCTGTGGCCACAAAGTGAAGCCGCGCACCGGCGCTCCCGAAATGCCTCGACAGGATTCGCAATGGCAATAGCCTTGCGCGCCCGGCTGGCCGCTCGCCTCGACTTCGACCGCACCGCAAAAGCACTGACCCTTGTGCACGTCCGCCATGGCTCCGTCTCCTCATAAGCGAAGCCGGAGCCTAACGGGCGTTGGCCGCGGAGGCGAGTCAGCTCTCCAGCGCTTTCCTGACGTCTTCGCGAGAGCGCATATGCAGCTCCCAGAAATTCTTGATGCCTCGTCCGGCAAGCCGCTCTTCGAGAACGGTCAGATGCGAATTCCAGCCACTGCCGAAATCCTGAGCTCCGACGGGACTGGCAATTCCGCTGTGGGTCAGGACGAGCCGGGTCTTTCCGCCTTCCGGAAAGAGCTCATAGGTGACCGTTCCGTTCTTGCCGCCCTGGAAGCTGGTCTCGAGCAGGCGCGGCGGGTCGAAACGAGTGACCTGCTCGGTCCAGACCGCACCTTTGAACTCGGCGTAATTATCCGGGTAGGGCACTTCGTCGTCCGACAATTTGTCGTGGTCGATGAGGAGGTCAAACTCGCCGATGCCCCGGGCGTCGGTGCCGCCCATGAACCATTGTTGCCGAAGCTCGGCTTCGGTGAGGTAGCGCCAGACCGTCTCAACCGGCGCGTCGAGCGTGCGCTCAAGCCGAATCGTGTCGGGGGCGATCTTTTCGAGTGGCACCCGAATTTGTGCGGCAGCTTCAACCATTGTCCTTCTCCTTTTCCTTGTCGCGTTCGATCAGCGCCTCGAGGCGATCGAGACGGGCATTCCAGAATTTCTCCCATTGCCGCAGCCAGCGTGCCGCTTGTTCGAGCGGTTCGGCGTTGAGTTGGATGAGGTGTGTGCGTCCGACCTTTCGCCGCGAAAGCAGCCCGGCGTCTTCAAGAACCTTCACATGTTTCGATGCGCCGGCGAAGCTCATGCTGAGCGGACCCGCAAGCTCGCCGATCGACTTTTCGCCGAGGGCCAGGCTAGCGAGCATTCCGCGCCGCGTCGGATCGGCGAGCGCGTGAAAGGTCGTGTTCAGGTGATTTTCAACCATACAGTTGAATATGCGCGAGTCGCGCGCAATTGTCAACCGTTTGGTTGAATAACCTGCTTACACGGCATTGAGCGCGTTGGCGAAGTCGGCAATCAGATCGTCTGCATCCTCGACTCCGATCGATACGCGCACCAGGTTCGGAGTGATGCCGAGCTGAGCCTTGCGCTCGTCGGGCACCGACAAATGGGTCATTGCCGCCGGAGCGCTGGCCAGCGTTTCCGTCCCGCCAAGGCTGACCGCGAGGTGAGCGATCTTGAGCGAGTCGAGAAAGGCGAAAGCCTCAGCCTCGCCGCCCTTGAGATAGAGCGAGAAGGTCGATCCGGCGCCGGTGCAATGGCGGCGATAGATATCGGCCTGGCGCGATGCCTCGTCGAGGAAGCCCAAATAACCCACGCTTTCGACTTTCGGGTGGCTCTTCAGATATTCGCAGACCTTGGCCGCATTCGCGCCGGCGCGTTCCATCCGCATTTCAAGAGTCTCGAGACTGCGGAGCAGCATCCACGCCGTATTGGGATCGCAAATGGTGCCGATCGTATTTCGGACCATGCGCACCTGGTCGATGAGCTTTTGCCGGCCGACCAATGCCCCGGCGACGAGGTCGCTGTGGCCGCCGACATATTTGGTAAGGCTGTAGACTGAGAGGTCCGCGCCGTTGCCAAGCGGCTTTGCCCAAAGCGGTCCAAGGAAAGTATTGTCGATCGCGATCGGCGGGCGATCGTCGGCACCGAACGCCGCGTCGCGGGCGGCCGCGACCGCTTCGACATCGACGAGCTGGTTGGTCGGGTTTGCGGGACTTTCCAGATAGATCAGCGAGACCCGGCCCTTTTCCCTGCCGCTGGCGATCGCCGCGTCGATTTCCTCTCGGGTCGCTCCCGACGGGAAGTCGACCCACGATACGCCAAACTGGCCGAGGATCTTGGCGATCAATGTCTCGGTCGCGGCATAGAGCGGTCCGGAATGAACAACGCAGTCGCCCGGCCGAACGAACGTGAGGAGGAGTGTCGCAATCGCCGCCATTCCGCTGGCGAACGCGAGCGCATCGTCAGCTTCCTCCCAGACGCTGAGACGATCCTCGAGGATCTCCTGGTTTGGGCCGTTGAACCGACTGTAGATCAGCCCCTCCGCGCCGCCCGGACGCTTGCCGGTAACGCCTTCGAAGAAGCGTTTGCCGGCGGCGGCACTTTCGAACGCGAAGGTCGAGGTAAGGAAGATTGGCGGCTTCAGCGAGCCCTCGCTGAGCTCGGGATCGAAACCGTAGCCGAGCATCAGGGTCTGCGCCTTGAGCTTGTGATTGCCGATCTTCGTCGGCGACGGCCGTGGCGGCCGGTGGTGCAGGATATCGTCTTCGGTGGGCAAAAGAGTCTCCTCGGTCGCCGCTGCGCTAGGCCGCGGGTCTCGGCAGGGCAAGGTGAAGTTCAGGGCAAGGCGATAAGGCTGGCTTGTCGTCCATAATCGGCCTCGCCGCGATGGGTCGCGCGCCGGTAGCTGTAGAAGCGTTGCGGTTCGGCATAAGTATCGAGATGCAGCGCCTCGACTTGCTCGATCCCGGCGGCGATCAAGCGATGCACGACATAAGCCGGAAGGTCGAAATGGGGCTTGCCGGTCGCGCTCTCGGCGAAGAAGCGCTCGCTCCCCGGCTCCTCGGTCTGAAAACGCTGCCGAAAACGCTCGTCCACTTCGTAGGAAAGCTGCGCGATGCACGGTCCGACAGCGGCCGCGATCCGATGCTTGCGCGCACCCAGTTTCTCCATCGCCGCGATCGTCGAATCGGTGACGCCGGCAAGCGCTCCGCGCCAGCCGGCATGCGCCGCGCCGATCACTCCCGCTTCATTGTCGGCGAAAAGTACGGGGGCGCAGTCGGCGGTGAGAATTCCAAGCAGCAGCTTGGAGCGATCGGTTACCATTGCGTCCGCTTGGGGCCGGCCCTCTTGGGACCACGCGCGGTCAGCGTAGACGACGTCCGCCGAATGAACCTGGTGGACGGTGACCAGCGCTGCGTCGGGAAAGACGGATTCGATGGCCAGCCGCCGGTTCTCGGCGATCGCGTCGCGGTCGTCCTTGCTGCCGTAGCCGACATTGAGGCCGGCAACTTCCCCGACCGACACGCCGCCGCGGCGGCCGAGGAAGCCGTGCGGCAGGCGGCCGAGGCTGATCGCCCGGATGACCTCGAGGCTCAAAGCGCCTTCCGCATGATGATGTCCTCGTCGGCGTGATTGCCGACCATGAAGGCGTAGCGACCGACGTCCTCGAACCCATAGCGCTCGTAGAGGCGCTTGGCCCGGTGATTGTCGACGTAGACCGTCAGGTAGAGCGCCTCCGCGCCGCGCCGCTTCGCCTCCGCTAGGGCCCAATCGATCAGTTCTTTCGCGATGCCTGCGCCGTGATGCTCCTTGAGCACGTAGAGC
>JBKPOR010000005.1:0-19274 GCA_046765675.1 Pseudomonadota bacterium | reverse complement strand
TCTCGAGCTCCTCGCGGTTGGTCTCGAGCAAATGCTTGGCGCGTTCGTAGCCGTCGTCGATGATTCGACGAATTTCCTTGTCGATCGCCTGCGCCGTCTCGTTGGACATGTTGCGTTGGCGATTCACGGAATAACCGAGGAACACCTCTTCCTCCGCGTCGGCATATTGAAGCGGGCCCAGGAGGTCTGACATGCCCCAGCGAGTCACCATGTCACGCGCGAGGCCGGTGGCATAGCTGATGTCCGACGAAGCTCCGGACGAGACCTTGTCGTAGCCGAAGACCAATTCCTCGGCGACCCGGCCGCCCATCGACACCGCGAGGTTCGCGAACATCTTGTCGCGGTGGTAGCTGTAATTGTCCCTCTCGGGCAGGCGCATGACCATGCCCAGGGCGCGGCCCCGCGGAATGATCGTCGCCTTGTGGATCGGATCGGACGCAGGCTCATGGAGAGCGACGATGGCGTGTCCGGCCTCGTGATAGGCCGTCATGCGCTTCTCATCCTCGGTCATGACCATGGACTTGCGCTCGGTGCCCATCAGCACCTTGTCCTTAGCCTCCTCGAATTCCTGCATCGCAACAAGGCGCTTGCCTTTCCTGGCGGCGAGCAAAGCGGCCTCGTTGACGAGGTTTGCGAGGTCCGCGCCCGAAAAGCCCGGAGTTCCGCGGGCGATCACTCGCGGATCGACGTCGGGCGCCAGCGGGACCTTCTTCATGTGGACCCCAAGAATCTGCTCGCGTCCGTCGATATCGGGCCGCGGAACGACGACCTGGCGGTCGAAGCGGCCGGGCCTCAGAAGTGCGGGGTCGAGCACGTCGGGCCGGTTGGTGGCGGCGATGATGATGATGCCTTCGTTGGCCTCGAAGCCGTCCATCTCGACCAGCAGCTGGTTCAGGGTCTGCTCGCGCTCGTCGTTGCCGTTGCCGAGGCCAGCGCCGCGATGCCGTCCGACCGCGTCGATCTCGTCGATGAAGACGATGCACGGCGCCGACTTCTTGGCCTGGTCGAACATGTCGCGGACCCGGCTCGCGCCGACACCGACGAACATTTCGACAAAGTCCGATCCGGAGATGGTGAAGAAGGGAACGCCCGCTTCGCCCGCGATCGCGCGGGCGAGCAGGGTCTTGCCCGTCCCCGGAGGACCGACCAGCAATGCGCCTTTCGGAATCTTGCCGCCCAGCCGTGCGAACTTGCCGGGATCCTTCAGATATTCGACGATTTCCTGAAGCTCTTCGCGGGCTTCATCGATGCCGGCGACATCAGCGAACGTCACTCGGCCCTGCTTTTCCGTCAGCATTCGGGCGCGACTCTTGCCGAAGCCCATGGCGCCGGATCCGGCGTTCTTCTGCATCTGCCGCATCACGAAGAAGCTGATTCCGAGGATCAGCAGGAAGGGCAGCGAATTGTAGAGCATGTACAGCCAGATGCTGCCGGTTTCCTCGGCCTTGACCTGAACTCCGACGCCTTTCTGGATCATCCGGTCGGCGATGTTCGAACCGGCCGGAGCGACCGTATGGAAATCTTCGCCGCTCTCCAGCTTGCCGCTGATCGCCGAATCGCGGTTGGTGCTGGTCGCCATGGTGACCGAGCGGACGTTGCCCTCGTCGACTTGGCGGACGAAATCGGAATAAGCCATCGGCTGGCCGGCCGTGCTGCGCGAGCCGCCGCCGATCATCTGGACGAAAAGAACAAGCGCAAAGAGAATGCCGACCCAGATCAGCAGGCTCTTGGTCCACGGGTTGCCGGGCTTCTTGTCTTTGTCGTTCATCGCTCTCTTTCGCTGGGCAAAACGCCCGTGCGCTTAAAATAGTCGCGTTTACCCTAATAACAATGCGCGCCTTAGGGAGTGGTGAACGCTTGCCGCCCGATCGGACCTGTCCGTCCGGCCTTTCCTCGCCCAACGCGAGTTATGCCCGGATCGAATCCGACGATTTTCTTCGCGGTGGGGCCTTCGAAACCCGCCAGTGACGCCCCCCGTCGAGCTTCAGTCCCGACAGGGTCGTGCTGTTACCGAGCGACAGCGCTTCGATCGCTCGCATCACTTCCGGCCCGCGCGGCTCGGCGGCGTGAAAACGCGCAAAGGCAATCATCAACAAGCGGCGTTGAAGCTCCGCCGGCAGACCGTCAGCATCGACCTGGAGGCTTTCCCCATCGTCCGTGACCCGCGCGAGGGCCAGGCCTTCGGCGACCCAGTCGAGTGCCTCATCGGCTGAGGCCAGATGTCCCGCACTCCGGGCGAGAGCCTCAGGGGCCAGCCATTGCGCCTCGGCCAACGCCTTGCGGACACGGACACGCTCGAATTGCTCGTCCAAATTGCTCGGGTCCAGGACCGGCTCGATGCCCGCCGCGGCGCAAAGCTGCTCGAGGTCGGCGCGCCGCCAGCCGAGCAATGGCCGAAGCAGCGGAAGCCGCGAGCCCGGGACAATGGACTTGGGACGCATTCCGGCGAGGCCGCGAAGCCCCGAGCCGCGGTTCAGACGCATCAGGATCGTTTCCGCCTGGTCGTCCGCATGGTGCGCCGTCGCCAGCGCCGTCAGTTTTCGGTCTGTCAGCCAGCCGGCAAGCAGGCGATAGCGCGCTTCACGCGCCCGTTCCTGAATCGCCGAGGATAAGGGTTCGGACCATTTTGCAACCAGAGTCTCGTGCCGAATGCCGAGGCCGGTACAAATTCCGGCGACTGTCTCCGCTTCCGTCCGGCTTTCGCTGCGCAGGCCATGGTCGACCGTTGCCGCTTCCACCGTGCCCGGGCGCGCGTGGGCGGCGAGCAGAAGCAATGCCAGGCTGTCCGGCCCGCCCGATACGGCGATGCCGATGCGGTCCGAAGGCGCGCTTAGAGCATCGAGATCGGCGCGGAATCGGTCAAGGAGGGCCGGATCGGGTTGGAGCGGTTTTTCCGTCATTGCGAGCGCAGCGAAGTAATCCAGTCTGGATTGCCGCGTCGCTACGCTCCTCGCAATGACGAGGGAAGCGTTAGCTGCACTGCGCATCCGCTTTGGCCTGGTCGACCTGCTTTCGAAGATCCGACCGAACTTTGGACCCGTAGACGGCGTCGAGCTCAGCATAAGCTTTGCAGGCCTGTGCGGGCTGTCCGAGCTTCATCTCGGCCAGGCCGAGAAAATAAAGGCTGTCAGGCGCTCGATCGCCCCTCGAGTTCGATCGGTAGTTGGCGAGGAGCACGGCCGCTGCTTCACGCGGCTTTCCTTGCTCGAGCAGGGCGCGGCCGATGAGATTGTTCGCGTAGCTCACCCGCCGGTGCTTCGGATAGGCCGAGGTGAACGCGCGTAGCGATGCGATCGCTTCGGTATATTTGCCCGCCTCCCATAAATGGAAACCGTCGCTGTAGGCGCCTTCGCCCGGATCGGAATCGGCTGTCGGTGGGGCTCCTGGGGTCTGGCCGCTTGCGCCTGCGCTTCCGATGTCTGCCTTCGGCCTTGGGGTAAGCGGCTTCGGTGTCGTTTCGGGAGGGGCCGTCGTGGGTGGCGCGACCGCAGCGGCTTCATTCATGCGCTGCTCGATAACCGCAATCCGCTGCTCCTGATCGCTTCGGGCTTTTGCCAAATCCGCATCCAGCGAGCGAAGCCGATTACCATTCTCCTCGGATTGGCGGAGCATGTCGGCCATCTGCCGTTCAAGCGAATCGAGCCTTTGGTCGAGCGTAACGACTGAAGATTGGGTGGCGGCCGGCTCGCCCGAGAAACCCGCCGTGTCCGCGGGGCGGCCGCGAGGAAAGAGTTGCCGCTGGACCTGCTGGACTTGGCGCTCCAATCGCTCGATCCGCTGCTCAGGGCTAGGCGCCTGCCGCTGGGCGAGTGCCGGCGCCGGGGCGATGGCGATGCCGGCAGCGGCCGCAAGCACGGCGACGTTACTCGAAAATGTCACTCGATGTTCCCCAACCCTTTGAAGTTCCTATGTTGTGGTCCACGCCGGCTTTCCCCGCGATGAATCCCTACGTCGACGCGCCATTGTTCGTCGGAGCAGGCTGCGGCTCGGCGGGCGGCGGAGGCGGTACCGGTGCCTGAGCCGATGGCACACGTGTCCGACGGCGCGATGGCGGCGAAGTCTTCGGCGCGGATGCAGCAGCCGGTGGAGCAGGCGCAATTGTCTGGCCCGTCTTGAGCAGATCAGCAGGGAGGAGGCTTACGTCGGCCACCGTCGTTGCCGGCGGTCCGACCGGCGGCACCATCGTGTTGCCGACGGTGATCTTGAGCGCCTCGGGCTTGCCGGTTTTGAGCAGCGGGGCAGCCGCAGTTGCCGGGACTGCAAACACCTGCCCCGGCTGAAGCATGCCTGAGAAGAAGGTCTGTCCCCCTTTCTCGTAAACTTGCAGCCACACAGCATCGGTCGCGGTCAGCGTGACGGGCTGCTGCGCCGGGGTTGGAGCGGCCGGCGGTGCCGTCGCAGGCGCCGCTTCGGGAGCAGCCGCGACCGTATTGGCAGCCCCTTCATCGGGCTGATCGAGCGACCGGCGGCTGAGCCAGCTCATTGCCAGAATCAGCACGATCACCGCAAGAATTGCGCCGATCACCAGCGATTTCGGCATGGTCCGCGCCGGATCGGCGGGCTCGAATACCTCGGCCGTCGTCGACGCCGCCCGCTGTCCTCCCATCTCGCTTCGAAGCTGGTCGGCGATTTCGGCGCGATCCAGGCCGACCACGCCCGCATAGCTTCGGGCAAATCCGATCGTGTAGGTCGGGGCGGGCAAGCGATCCCAGTCGGCCGCTTCGATCGCCTCCAAATGCCGGCGCGGAATGCGCGTCTGCGCGGCAATATCCTCGAGGCTTAGCTCCTTTTCCTCGCGCGCTGCACGCAGGCGCTCGCCGACTGAAGGAACGTCCGTCTCGACCAGTTCCTCGTCCATCGCGTCGCCTTCAATTCGAATGAGGAAAAATCACTGTTTATGGCTCGGGCCGGAGTGTCAACCGACAACTACGCTGTGGCGCTTTGCCCAATCGGAAAGTGCCTTGCGCATGTCCTTCGGAGGCTTGGCAAGCAGCTGTTCGAGGCGGCTTCGCACGGCCGCGGAGTCCAGCGAACGAACCATTGCCTTGACCGGGCCGACCCCCGCGGGAGTGATCGAAAAATTTTCCGCGCCGATGCCGATCAGGGCCATGGCCTCGAGCGGCCGTCCGGCCATCTCGCCGCAGATTCGGGCCGGCACCTTCGCCTCGCGCGCGGCATCGAGCACGCGTTTGAGGAAGCGCAGGATAGCCGGGCTCAGCCAGTCATAGCGCTGGGCAAGCCGCGGATCGGCGCGATCGGCCGCAAACAGGAACTGGGTCAGGTCGTTCGTCCCGATCGAAATGAAGTCGACCCGCGGCAGAAGCTGGTCGAGCATTTCGGCAAGGCTCGGGACTTCGAGCATGGCTCCGAATTCGATCCGGGTCGGAAGCTTTCGGTGCGCTCGGCGCGCCCATTGGACCTGCTCCTCGAAGAGCGCGCGCGCCTCCTCATACTCCCACGGCTCGGACACCATCGGGAACATGACTCGCAGCACCTTGCCCCCCGACGCTTCGATCAGCGCTCGGGCCTGCGCCTTCATCAGGGTTGACCGCTCGAGCGACAGCCGGAGCGCGCGCCAGCCCATGGCCGGATTCTCGGCCTCGTCATGGACGTCGGTCAGATAGGGAAGCGCCTTGTCGCCGCCGATGTCGACGGTGCGGAACACCACCGGCCGGTCGCCGACTGCATCGAGCACCTTGGTGTAGAGCCGCTGTTGCCGCTCACGCCCCGGAAGCGTCGCCGACACGAGGAACTGGAACTCGGTGCGGAACAGGCCGATGCCGTCGGCGCCGGTCATCGGCAACGCTGCCGCATCCTCGGCAAGGCCCGCATTGACCATCACGCTGACCTGGAGCCCGTCACGGGTGACGGCCGGCAGCGCTTTCACTGCGGCGAACTCCGCGCTGCGCCGCCGGCTCAAGGTCATTCGGTGTTCGAAACTCGACTGCAGCGGCCGATTGGGCCGGATGATCACGCTTCCATTGTCGCCGTCGACCAGGATGGTCTCGCCCTCCGCGACGCTGTGGCGAATGTCCGTGAGGCGGCCGACCACGGGGACGCCGATGGCACGCGCGACGATCACCATGTGCGAAGTCAGCGAACCTTCCTCGAGCACGACGCCCTTCAGCCTGCGTCGGTCATATTCGAGCAGCTCGGCCGGCCCCAGGTTGCGCGCAACCAGGATCGTGTCGTGCGCGAGCCCGGTCTGAGCGGCGGTTCCCATCCGGCCAGAAACGATGCGCAGCAGGCGGTTGGACAGGTCCTCCAGGTCGTGCATTCGCTCGGAAAGCAGCGGATCGTCGATGTCGCGCATCCGCGCGCGCATCCGCTGCTGGACCCGTTCGATCGCCGCTTCGGCGGTCAGGCCGCTGTCGATCGCCTCGTTGATGCGCCGGGACCAACCCTCGTCATAGGCGAACATGCGATAGGTCTCGAGGATCTCCTGATGCTCGCCAGCGGTGCCGAACTCGGCCTCCTTGGTCATATTGTCGATCTGCTCGCGCATCTTGCGGAACGCCGAATAGACGCGCTCGCGCTCCGCCTCGATGTCGTCGGCGACCGTGTGCTCGACGATGACCCGCGGCTCGTGGAACACGGCTTCGCCCTTGGCCATTCCGGCGACGAGCTTCAGTCCTGAGAGGCGGAGCGGGCCGCCGCTCCGCAGCCGGCCGCGGCGGGCGCCGTCGACCAGCCGAGCCGCGGCGATCATTTCGGACAGGACCATGGCGACCGTCTGGAGCGCCTCGATCTCGACATCCTCGTAGCATCGCGGCTCGGCGTGCTGGACGGCAAGAACGCCGATGGGGCTCTCCAGGCGAACGATCGGCACTCCGGCAAAGCTGTGGAAGCTCTCCTCGCCGGTTTCCGGCCGATAGGCGAAGGCCGCATGCTCGGCCGCCTCCGCGAGATTGAGGATCCGGCCCTCGGCGGCGATCGTTCCGACCAGGCCTTCGCCCATCCTCAATTTGGTGACGTGAACGGCTTCCTTGCGCAGGCCGTGGGTTGCGAACAGCTCGAGCTTGTTGTCGCGAAGCAGATAGATCGAGCAGACCTCGCTCTCCATCGCCTCGGCGATCAAGTCTACGACCCGGTCAAGCTTGCTTTGGACCGAGCCGCGAGCGGCCATCACCTCATGGAGTCCCGTCAGGATCTCGCGGGCGGAAATGGCGGCCGAGGTGGGCATGGCAAAAGCGCTAACAGATGCGCTGCGCCGATGCCACGGGCTCGCGTCGAGCCGTCAGGCTGCGTAGGTCGTGCGGCCGCCCACGACCGTGCGGACGATCTCGATATCCTTCAGCCGGCCCGGATCGGCGGCGAACGGGTCTTCGGAAAGCACGACGAAATCGGCGAGCTTGCCCGCCGCGATGGAGCCCTTCAAATGCTCCTCGTGCGAATTGTAGGCCCCGTTCCACGTATAGACCCTTAGCGCTTCCGCCACGCTGATCCGCTGGTTCGCGCCCCACGTCTCACCGTTCCAGCCGGTGCGCGTTACCATCCCCTGGATACCGAGCATCGGGGCAAACGGCCCGGGCGGAAAGTCGCAGCCGCCAGCCACCTTGATCCCCGCATCGAGATAGGAGCGGTAAGGCATGATGTGCCTCATCAGCGCCTCGCCGTAGAACTTGAACTTGTCGGGATTGTAGAAGGCGTAGCTGGTGAATGGCGCAGGCACCGCGTCGAGCGCCTTCATTCGAGCAATGAGGCCGTCGTCCGCAAGCGTCGCATGGGTGAATTTCGGCCGGACGTCGGGCCTGGGGAAAAGACGCAGCGCGCGCTCCAGCGACTTCAGGTACATGTCGATCGCGACATCGCCGTTGGTGTGGCAATTGGGCTGGATCCCGGCGCGCCACACCCGCTCGACCCAGGCATCGAGGTCGCCCTGCGTGGTCGTGATATTGCCGTGATAGGGCGGTTTGCGTCCAGGATAGCCCGCCCGAATGCTCATGGTTCGCTCGGAGAAGGAGCCGTCCACCATATGCTCGGCTGTTGCTCCGAGACGGATCCATTCGTCGCCGAACCCGGTGCGCCAGCCGTTGGCGATCATCGCGTCGATCATCGGCTGATCGGGCTCATAACTCACCCGGTGCGCCAGCTCGCCATCTTGCCGGGCCTGCAGCAATGCGGAGAAATTGCCGCCCTCGTGATGAACGCTTGTCAGGCCGTAGCGTGCGAACTGCTTGGAAAGATGCGCCAACCCAGCTTTCGCCCGGGCGACCTTCTCGGCCTCGCTATAGTCCGGCCGCTTCCCAACCTTCCACAAGCGATCCTGCGCATTGTCCGTGACTCGGCCGTTGAGCTCCCCGGAGGAATCGCGGTCGAACGTGCCGCCAAACGGCTGCGGCGTATCTTTCGTGATCCCGGCGAGCTCGAAGGCCTTCGAATTGTAGAATGAGGTGTGGCCGCCCCGATGATAAACCGCGACGGGGTGGTCGTTCGACACCCTGTCGAGATCAGCGCGCGTGATGAGCCGCCCGTCCTTCACCTTGGTGTCGTCGTAGAAATAGCCCTCGACCCACTGCCCGGGCGGGGTCTTCGCCGCGCGCTCGCGCAGCTTGCGAACGATCGATTCGATCGTGACGAGCTCTACCTCGAACGGATTTCCAACGAGAACTTCGTAGAGAAGCGTTTCTCCCTCGGGGTGGAGGTGACAATCGATGAAGCCCGGAACGACCGTCATTCCGCGGGCGTCATAGACTTGCGTGCCGCTGCCGATCAGGCTCGCAACGGCGTCGTTCGTTCCAACCGCGATGAATCGCCCGTCACGAACCGCGAACGCTTCTGCCCGTTCGACCTGCGGATCGACGGTGTAGACCTTCGCGTTGCGGACGACGAGGTCGGCAACTTTCGGATCTGACGCGGCCAATAAGCGTGACGGCCAGGAGGCGAATGTAGCGGCCGCGCCGCCAAGCATAGCTCGCCTGCTGGCTCTCACTTTAGCGCCGCCGATGAATCGGCAATCGCATTGCCGAGCTTCTCGACGACCTCATCGATCTGTTCCTCTGAAATGGTCAGCGGCGGCGATAGAGCGATCGTGTCGCCTGTGACCCGCACCAGCAGCCCTTGATCGAAAGCGCGGCGGTACACGTCATTGCCGCGCGCGCCGGGCCGGTCTTCGAATAGTGCCAGCTCGATCCCGCCAACGAGGCCAATGTTGCGGACGTCGGCGACGTTGGGCGCCTGCCGCAGCATGTGCACGGCATCTTGCCAATAAGGCTCGAGGTCTCGCGCGCGCTGGAACAGCTGCTCGCGCTCGTAGATCTGCAAGGTTGCGATCAGGGCCGCCGATGCCGCGGGGTGCCCGGAATAGGTATAGCCATGGAACAGCTCGATGGTTTCGGGCGGGCCCTGCATCAGCGCGTCATAAACCTGACTGGCGACCGCGACCCCGCCCATCGGGATCGTGCCGTTGGTCATCCCCTTGGCCATGGCGATCATGTCCGGCCGGACTTCGAACCGCTGTGCCGCGAAGGGCGCGCCAAGTCGTCCAAAGCCGGTGATGACTTCGTCGAAGATGAGGAGGATGCCATGTTCGTCGCAGAGGGCGCGAAGCCGCTCCAGATAGCCTTTCGGTGGGGGAAGCACTCCGGTCGAACCCGCCATAGGCTCCACAATGACCGCCGCGATCCTGTCCGCGCCGTGCGCGCTCACGATGCGCAGAAGGTCGTCGGCAAATTCGACGCCATGTTCCGGCTGTCCGCGAGAAAAGGCATTTCGGGCGGGGTCGTGCGTGTGCCGGAGATGGTCGACCTCCTGCAGCAACGGGCCGAACGCCGCTTTGTTGTGTGGGATGCCTCCTACCGAGATGCCGCCGAAGTTGACTCCGTGATAGCCGCGCTCGCGTCCGATGAGCCAAACGCGATCCGGCTCTCCGCGGGCGACGTGATAGGCCCGCGCGATCTTGAGCGCAGTTTCCGCCGCTTCGCTTCCCGAATTGACGAAGAAAATGTTGTTGAAATCCGGCGGCAGCAAGCTCCTCAGCGCTTCGGCAGCGCGGAAGGCGAAGGGATGGCCGATTTTAAACGGCGGCGCATAGTCCAGCTCGCTGATCGCCGCGCTGACCGCCTCGACGATTTCGCGGCGGCCGTGACCGGCATTGACGCACCACAGGCCCGCGGCACCGTCCAGCACGGGCCTGCCCTCGGGGGTGAAATAATGCATGCCCTCGGCCCGGGCGAGCAGCATCGGCGCCGCCTTGAAGTGGCGGTTGGCGGTGAACGGCATCCACCATGCGGAAAGATCAGCTTCGCCCGCGTCCATCTTCGGCGATGCTGGCAGTTTGTGCAGGCCCCGTCCAGCAATCGCTAGCCGCGGCTCTCCAGCGCGGCGGCGGCCTCGTCGACCAACTCCTGGATGATCGCGGCGACGGGCTCCTCGCGGTTGACCATTCCGACGGATTGGCCGGCCATGACCGATCCCGTCTCGATGTCGCCGTCGATCGCCGCGCGGCGGAGCGCTCCAGCCCAATAATGTTCGATCTGGAGCTGAGCTTCGGCCATTTCGATCGCGCCTTCGTCCAGCTTTTGGGCGACCTCTCGCTGCTTCGCTGCAAAACGCTCCGTTTCGGCGTTCTTGAGCGCACGCACGGGGATCACTGGGAGGCGCGGGTCGATCTGGATCGAAAGAATGGCATCGCGGGCGGAAGCGCGGATGAACGCCTTCTTGAAGTTGGCGTGGGCGATGCTCTCGTTGGCACAGACGAAACGCGTTCCGAGCTGGACTCCGACGGCGCCCATCTCAAGGTAAGCGGCAATGGCTTCGCCGCGGCCGATCCCTCCCGCGATGAAGACCGGTATGTCCTTGCTGACATTGGGCAGGATCTCCTGCGCCAGCACCGACGTCGAAACCGGGCCGATGTGACCGCCCGCCTCCATCCCCTCGATGACGAGTGCATCGACGTTGGATCTCATCAACTTCTTCGCAAGCGCGAGCGCCGGCGCGAAGGCCATCAACTTGGCCCCACGGCCTTTGATCTTCTCCATGGCCCAACCGGGCGGCAGGCCGCCGGCAAGCACCACGTGTGCGACGTCATGCGTCGCGCAGACCTCGATCAGCTCGGCGAGTTGCGGATGCATGGTGATGAGATTGACTCCGAACGGACGGGTCGTGAGCGCCTTCGTCTCGGCGATTTCCGTATCGAGCAGTTCGGGACTCATCGCTCCGCATGCGATCACTCCGAAGCCGCCCGCGTTCGAGATGGCCGAGACGAGATTGCGCTCGCTGACCCAACTCATGGCGCCGCCCATGATCGCGACGTCGCAGCCGAGGAACTCGGTGCCGCGGTGCATCAACTCTTTCAGGCGGGCGTGCCCCGCGGTGGGGTGCACCGCGCGCGGTTCGGCGATCAGGCCCTCACCGCTCACGCCGCTTGTTCCTCGTCGAGGCCGAACGCCGTGTGGAGCACCCGTACCGCAAGATCGAGGTCGGCTTCGGCGATGAGCGCGCTCACCTTGATCTCGCTCGACGAGACTGCGAGCAAATTGATCTTCCGCTCCGCAAGGACTTCAAACATCTTCGAGGCGAGTTGCGGGTTGGAACGAATTCCGACCCCGACGATGCTGACTTTCGCGACAGCATCGTCGTGGACCAGCACGGCATAGCCGATCTCGTCCTTGCGTTGCTCGATCACCGCCATGGCCTGGGCAAGGCTGGCACGCGGCACGGTGAAGGTGAGGTCGCTGGCGCCCGTGTCTGGGGTCGCCGCATGGAAGATCATGTCCACCTGGATTCCGGCCTCGGCAATCGGAGTGATGACTGCGGCGACCGTTCCGGGCTTGTCCGGCACTCCCGTCAGGGTGATCCGCGCCTCGTTCCTGTCGGCGGCGATGCCCGCGATCAGGTTCCGTTCCATCTTATCTCCTGAAAGCTGTGCGACGATATCCGTCCCGGGCTTGTCCTCGAAGGCGGAGAGCACGCGCAAGGGCAGATTCTCGCGCATTGCAAGCCCGACGGAGCGGACCTGAAGCACCTTTGCGCCGACTCCGGCAAGTTCGAGCATCTCCTCGAAGGTGACTTCGGCCAGCTTGCGCGCGCGGGGCACGATGCGCGGGTCCGTGGTGTAGACCCCATCGACGTCTGTGTAGATGTCGCACCGGTCCGCCTTGAGCCCTGCAGCGATCGCGACAGCGGAGGTGTCGGAACCGCCGCGTCCGAGAGTTGCAAGGCGACCATCGGTCGAAACTCCCTGGAATCCGGGAATTACGGCCACCGTTCCAGCGCTCAAAGCCTCGTCCAGAAGGGCGGCCTCGACCGTTTCGACCCGTGCGTTCCCGTGGACTCCCGAGGCCCGGACGAGCTGCCAGCCCATGAAGCTTCGCGCCTTAAGGCCCATATTCTGAAGCGTCATCGCCAGAAGCCCGGCAGTCACTTGCTCACCGCTGGCGACGACCACGTCATATTCCGTCGGGTTGTGGAGCGCGGCCGCCTCGCGACAAAGCTGCACCAGTCGGTCGGTTTCCCCCGCCATTGCCGACACGACGACGAGAACCTCGTTGCCCGCTTCGGCTTCGTGCCTAACGCGTGTCGCGACGTGGCGGATGCGCTCGATGCCCGCCATCGACGTGCCGCCGAATTTCATCACGATGCGTGCCATTCAAGCGCGGGCTCTTAACTACTGTCGGCGTCCGCGCAACCGCCGAGCCGCCTGGAAAGTCCGTCGGCAGCGATCATCGCGTCGACATCGATCCGCGGCCGAACGATCGTCCATCGGTCGCCCTCGACCAGGACCTCGGGCGTCAGCGGCCGCGAATTATAGGTGCCGGACATGGCTGCGGCATATGCGCCAGCCGTACGGAATACGACCAGATCGCCCGCCTCGACCCGGTCCATTGCCCGCGCCGTGGCAAAGGTGTCGCCGGTCTCGCAGACCGGTCCGACGACATTGGCGGTCCAGCTCATGCCGCGTGGCGCAACCGCCTCGATCTTGTGCCAGGCGTCGTAAAGTGCCGGCCGCATCAGGTCGTTCATGGCTGCGTCGACGATCACGAACGGATGCGCTGCACCCGGCTTGATGCGGATCACGCGCGACAGCAGGACGCCCGCGTTGCCAACAATCAGCCGTCCCGGCTCGAACACCAGCCGCACGCCCCAATCGCGCGTAATGCGCTTCACCATGGCCCCATAATCGCCGGGACTAGGAGGTGCCGGCTGGTCCGGATCGTAGGGGACGCCGAGACCACCGCCGAGGTCGGCGACTTTGATGCCATGACCTGCCTCGCGCAGCGCCCGGATAAGCTCGCCGACGCGCGTGAAGGCGTGATCCAGGGGCTCGAGGCTGGTCAGCTGGCTGCCGATATGGACGGCGACGCCCTGCACGGTGAGGCCCGGTAAGGCGGCGGCGCGCGCATAGGCTTCCACCGCCTCACCGATCGCGATCCCGAATTTGCTCTCCGCTGCGCCGGTGCTGATCTTGACGTGGCCGCCCGCGGCAACGTCGGGATTGACCCGGAATCCCACGGGCGCGGCGCGACCCATTTCGGTCGCAACTTCCGACAGCATCTCGGCCTCGGCGAAGGATTCGAGGTTGAACTGATAGAGGCCGCCTTCGAGGGCCAGCCGCATTTCATCATCGGTCTTGCCGACGCCCGAGAAGACGATCTTCTCGCCGGTTATGCCGGCCGCCCGCGCTCGTCGGTACTCTCCGCCGGAGACGACATCGGCGCCGAGGCCGGCCTTCGCCAGCGTCTGGACTACGGCCGCGTTCGGATTGGCTTTGACGGCATAAGCGATGAGCGGATCGGGCACGGGCTCGAGCGCTGCGCGCAACGCCGCCGCATTCCGGAGCATGGTGGCCGTCGAATACACGTAGACGGGGGTTCCGACCTCGGCTGCGATCTCCGCCAACGCGACGCTTTCGCAGTGGAGCTCGCCGTTGTTCATTAGGAAGTGATCCACCCGTTCCCCTACGCACAGCTCCCTTTTCCTTTGCAAGCCTTCGGCGCATGGAAGGAGCGATGGTTGAGACAAGCATCGTTCCCGAAGAAGTCGAGCAGTTCAGCAGGCTCGCGGCCGACTGGTGGGACCCGGACGGCTCGTCCGCGATGCTTCACAGGCTCAATCCGGTCCGCCTCAAATATATCCGCGACCAAATCGACCAGCACTGGGCCCTCGACGAACACAGTCGAGCGCCGCTCAGCGGCAAGACCGCGCTCGACGTCGGCTGCGGCGCCGGGCTGCTCACGGAGCCGCTCGCACGGCTCGGGGCTTCGGTGACGGGCATCGACGCAACCCCCGAGGTGATCCAGGTTGCGCGCGATCACGCCAAAGCGATGGGCCTTGCGATCGACTATCGCTCCGGCGACATCCAGGACCTCGAGGAGGGGCGGTTCGACCTCATCACCTGCATGGAAGTGATCGAGCATGTCGCCGACCCGGCGGCTTTCGTGAAGGCGCTGGCCGGGCGTCTTGCGCCGGGCGGGCTGCTCATATTGTCGACGCCCAACGCCACCGGCTGGTCCAGGCTGATGATGATCACCATCGGCGAGGGCTTGGGACGGATTCCCAAGGGAACCCACGATTTCGACAAGTTCATTACGCCCGAGCGGCTGAAGCTGCTCCTCGCGGACGCCGGTCTGAAATGTCTCGATGTCGAAGGCATCGCCTGGTCGCCGACGCGGGGCCTTCACCTCAGCGACGACGTCCGGCTCAATTATCTCGTTGCCGCCGTCCAATCTTGACGATGAAGCGTGCTTTTTCGTAGACGAGCCGAGTGTACGTTGGAAGCGCTTCTCACCAATTGCTCAGAAGTCGCTCATGACGATCATCGTCTCCCTAAGGCAGCCTGCTTGAACCAAAAACGCGGAGGATCAACGTGTTAAAAATCGGCACTGACCGAACGCCCGGCTTCAAGCTCTTCCTTGCCATCGTGGTCGGCTTCGTCCTGACGGTCCCACTCGTCTCCGTTTACCTGCTCGCCTACGACCGCGAATCTCAATCGCGCGAGGCCTCGCGGTCGATTACCGCCGGTTGGGGCGGTCCTCAGACGATGACGGGGCCGGTCCTCGTGATCCCCTACAAGACGACGACAACCGAGACGACCTTGCAGAACGGGCAGAGCGTGACCCGCACCAATGAAGTCACGCGCGAGCTGACCCTCGCACCGGAAATCGTCGATCTTTCGACCGACATGAAACCCGAAGTCCGCAAGCGTTCGATCTACGAGGCCGTGGTCTACGACACGCAGGTATCCGGCAAGGCGCGTTTCGCCTTTCCGCCCGACCTCAACCGAACCGGGGTCCAGCCGGCGCAGATGGATCTCGCCCGCGCCGAGCTCCGCTTCGGGCTCAGCGATGCGCGCGGCCTCGGGGCCAATCCGCACGTCTCGATCGCCGGTGCGCCGCTTCGGCTGCAGCCGGGCGGTGGAAGCACCGGCAGCGGCCGGGGATTCTTCGCCTGGGTCGATGCAACGAGCCTTACGGGCCACCCGATCCTGGTCGACTTCGCATATGGCTTCCGCGGCAATGCCTCGCTCAGCCTCGCCCCCAACGCCGGGGACACGCATTGGTCCGTCAAATCCTCCTGGCCGCATCCGAGCTTTGTCGGCGGATTTCTGCCCGGCTCTCGCACCGTCACCGGCAAGGGCTTCGACGCAAGCTATCGCGTCGGCAACCTCGCGCTCGGACGCTCGCTGGTCAGCACCGGCGATATCGGCAGCGCGCCTTCCGCGCCGAGGAGCGCCTATCCCGAGAGTGTGAACTCGGGCGATGAGTCGCAGGTCGCCGAGATCGACCTGATCCAGCCGGTCGACCTCTATTCGCAGGTCAACCGAGCGATCAAATACGGCTTCCTGTTCATCGGCTTCACCTTCCTGGCGCTGCTGATGTTCGACGTCATCGCCGGGGTTCGTGTGTCGCCCGTGGAATATCTTCTGATGGGTGCTGCTTTGGTGTTGTTCTTCGTGCTTCTGCTCGCCTTTGCCGAAGTGATCGGCTTCACTCCCGCATACATCGTCGCGTCGGGCGCGATCGCCGGCCTCAACACGACCTATTCCGCCGCCGTACTCAAAAGCTGGCGCAGGGCAGGATTCATCGGAGCCCTGCTGATCGGCCTTTATGCGGTGCTCTACATCCTCCTCAGCCTCGAAGCCTTCTCGCTGCTGATCGGCTCGCTGCTCCTCTTCGCGGCGCTTGCCGGGGTGATGTACGCGACCCGCCGTATCGACTGGGGTGCGAAGCGGGACTCGGACGAAGCGCCGGCACAGGCGTGACGCTGTAAAAGATTGCCGCTAGGCGGGGCTGCTTATGAGTGATGCAGTCCCGCCGAAGCGCATTTTCCCGACCTCGAAGGTCGACGCACAGGCCGCGAGCCATGTGCCCTCCACTCCGCAGACGGAGAGTGCCGCCTACAAGCTCGCCTTCCAGGACGAGGAATTCCTCCTTCGCGAAGACCTCCGCCCGGTCCGCTTTCAGCTCGAGCTGCTGAAACCCGAACTGCTGCTCAATGAAGCGAACATCGGCTCGACCTTCGTCTTCTATGGATCGGCCCGGATCCCCTCGCCCGACATGGCGGACGCCCTCGTCGCGGCGGCTACGAACGATCAGCAGGCGGCCATCGCCGAGCGTCTCAAGGCCAAGTCACGATATTACGAGGTCGCTCACGAGCTGGCACGGCTCGCCAGCCGCTGCGGCTGCGACGAGGAAGGAAAGAAGCATTTCGTCGTCTGCTCGGGCGGCGGACCCTCGATCATGGAAGCGGCCAACCGCGGCGCGGCCGAAGAGGGCCGGGAATCGATCGGGCTCAACATCGTGCTTCCGCACGAGCAGCTGCCCAACCGCTACGTCACTCCGGACCTCAGCTTTCAGTTTCACTATTTCGCACTGAGGAAGATGCATTTCCTGTTGCGCGCCCGGGCTGTTGCGGTTTTCCCCGGCGGCTTCGGGACGTTCGACGAATTCTTCGAGCTTCTGACCCTCGTCCAGACCGGCAAGGTGCGACCTCTGCCGATCCTCCTGTTCGGCCGCGATTTCTGGAACCGAATGATCAATTTCGAGGGGCTCGCCGAAGAGGGAGTCATCGCGCCGCACGACCTTGACCTTTTCCACTGGTGCGAAGATGCGAAGGAGGCCTGGGACTTCGTCCAGCGCTTCTACGAGCAGCATCCCGAGCCGCAGCGCATTCAAACCGCGCCGCCAGAGTAATCCTCCCCGTTCCGGGGGAGGGTTAGCTATTTGGTCGAAGCGTTCGCCGGAGCTGCTTGAGCGGCGGGAGCGGGCTCCTTGCCTGCAGCCTCAGCGGGTTGTTCCGCATTTCCGCCCGCTTTTGCCGTTGCTGGGGCGGGAGCAGCCGGAAGCGGCTGTGGGCTGTCGCTATGCTGGTTGAGGAAGGCGATGACGTTGGCTCGGTCCTGCGGGTTGCTGATTCCGGCGAACGTCATTTTCGTCCCCGGAGCGAAAGCCTTCGGGCTCGTCAGCCACTGCGAAAGAACGTCCCAGTTCCAGCTTCCGCCCTTACTGGAAAGGGCGGGAGAAAAGGCAAAGCCCTTGCCATGGCCGATCGGCTCGCCGAGCACGCCCCACAGGTTCGGGCCAAGCTGGTTTGGACCGCCTTTGTCGGCATTGTGGCAGGCGGCGCATTTCTTGAAGACGTCGGCGCCCTTCGCCGGGTCGGCCTGGGCGAGATAGGCTTCGATCGGCTGTTCCGCCGCGGCGCCGCCTTCGCCGGCCGCTGCCTCGACCCCCTCGATCGGATAGGCCATTTTTTCAGGCCGCTCACTGTGAAACGCTTCGCTCGCAACGATCGAAGTGCCGAGCGCGACGATGCCTGCGAACAGCACCCAGCCGGCGATTGTGTTGAAGCGATCGTCCATGATTTTCCCTGTTTTCGAGGGGACCGAGGAATGAATTGCCGCGCCTCTTAAGGGCGAGTTTGAACGGGTTCAAGCCGCCGAGCGAACCGTCTCATTCCTCCTCAGCGCAACCTCGGCGGCGCGGCGGTACAAGGTTGGCAGTCCGGCGTCGGCGAGGCGCTCGATCGGATGCCACCAGCCCTCGCCGATCGGATCATGGCGCAGTGCAACGACGAGTTCGAGCCGGAAGTGAGTGAAGGTGTGGCTCACCGTGCCGAGGGCGCTGTGGGCGGTGGCCGCCGTGCGTTCGGACCATTCGCTTCC
This sequence comes from Pseudomonadota bacterium, assembly GCA_046765675.1. Classification (GTDB taxonomy): domain Bacteria; phylum Pseudomonadota; class Alphaproteobacteria; order Sphingomonadales; family Sphingomonadaceae; genus Sphingomicrobium. The sequence goes on along the minus strand of JBKPOR010000005.1, from coordinate 1,171 downwards.
CGGCAGGGCCGCCATTCCGCCGAGCAACCCCCGAGCGGCCCGGCGCACGAGCCAGACCTGGCCGTCATGCTCGATCCAGTAAGCCAAGCCGTGGCGGAGTGGACGGATCCGCTTAGGTTTCGCGGCCGGAAACAGCTCGGGATTGCCCGACGCGCAAGCCGCGCAGCCACGAGCCAGCGGACATTTGGAGCAGAGCGGAGACTTTGGCCGGCAGATCGTGGCGCCCAGATCCATCATGGCTTGGGTGAAATCGCCGGGCTGGGCGGCCTGAACCATGGCCAGCGCCAGCCGCTGGATCTCGGCGCTGCTGGGTTCCTTCAACCCATGCAGGCGGGCGACAACGCGAGCGACATTGGTGTCGACCGCTGCCACCACCTCGCCAAAGGCGATCGCGGCGATGGCGGCCGCCGTATATTCGCCCAGACCGGGCAGTTGGCGGAGTTCGGCCGACGTCTCCGGAAAAGTGCCGCGGCGGGCAATGATCCGGGCGCAGGCGACAAGGTTCCGGGCCCGGGCATAATAGCCGAGGCCCGCCCATTCGGAGAGGATCTCCTCGTCGCTCGCGGCGGCAAGCGCTTGGATTGTCGGCCAGCGCTCGACGAACCGCTCGAAGCGCGGAATTACCGCCGCAACGGTCGTCTGCTGCAACATCACTTCGCTCAGCCAAACGCGATACGGATCGGGCGCTTCAGCGCCCGGCTCCGCCCGCCATGGAAGCCGCCGGAAGTTATCCACATAATGTTGCATCAGGCGCGCTGGGGCGTTGGCGGTCACCCTATCGCTATGGCATGCTCCCGGGCGATGTCGAAGCGAAAGAACATGGGAGACGAACCTCCGCGGAGCTGCCGGGCGAGAGCCGCGGGGGAGCTCGTGGCCGAGGTTGGCGGGCAGTCGTTCAGGCGGTTCGGCTTCGTCCAGAGCTCGATCGTCAGCCGGTGGAACGAGATCGTCGGCGAGCGCTACGCGAGGGTCTCGTCGCCCGAATCGATCCGCTTCCCCAGCGGGCGCAGGAATGGAGAGGCCCTGACCCTGTTGGTCGAAGGCGCGCATGCGCCGCTCATCCAGCATCTCGCCCCGATCATTATCGAACGGGTCAATCGCTTTTTCGGCCATCAGGCCGTCAATCTGTCTCTTATACACATCTCCGAGCCCACGAGACCATAGTAAGGAT
>JBKPOR010000004.1:0-86116 GCA_046765675.1 Pseudomonadota bacterium | reverse complement strand
GGCAGGAACATGCCGAGGACCGCGACTTCGCCGCCTACCCGGTCGGTGCGCTTATCCCTGGGATCGGCATTGGTCCGGATCGACAGATAACCGCGCGGGCCGTCGTTGACGCATTTGGCCGAGACCAGGCCTTGGGCGCGGAGGTATGGAGTGGGCGGCGGACCTTCGCTGGACCAGTCGACCGGGCCGCCGGGGACCGGCAAGCTCGAGCGGGCGTAGAAATAACTGTCGAGCGGCACCCAGTCGGTCGAACCTGGCCGCGCCGGGTTGACGCAGCCGACGGTCATTCCGGGCCGGTCGGAATAGCCGAAGATCGCTCCTTTGGGCGGGACGTTCTTCTCGCGGAAGCTGGTCCAGGTAATGACGCAGCCGGTCTCGCCCGGATGGCTGCAGAGCGGAATCTTTTTGAACGTGCCACCGACGAGCTTGCCCTCCGGCACTAGCAGGTCGAACCCCGGGAGGATCGCGAGCTTCATTCGCGCCGCGAGCGCCGGATTGCTCTCGATCCGCCGAGCGATCAGCATCTGCAGCATCAGGCTGCCCTGGCTGTGGCCGATCAGGACGAACGGCCGGCCCTGGTTGCGCGTCCGGATGTAATTGTCCCACGCCGCTGCCACGTCCCTGAAAGCCACGGCAACGGCCTGGCTGATGTCGGCACCCGCGGCATAAGCGGCGACGGCGCTGACAGTCATCTGCCGATAGATGGGGGCAAATGGCCGGCAGACGGAGGCGAAGCGGGCGAACTGGCTCTCGGTCGCGAGCGTCTCCGAGCGGTCGACGTTGAGGTCGCTGTTCATCGCTCTGTCGGTTGAGACCGTCGGATAGACGTAGAAACAGTCGATCGGCGGATTCTTGGCGATCGCGCTCTGGCCCGTCGATCCGTAACCGTTGGGGTTGAGCGTAGTCGTTGCGAGCGGAGTGGAGCAGGTATCGCTTCGGCCGGGCAGGCACAGCCACGTGGAATCTTTCGCATAGTCCGGCGCAGGCGCATTCGACTGGGCGGGAAGCGGAGCAGCTGCGGCAAACGCGGCCGCCGCCAACAATGCAGTGCGAATCACTTAGACGAAGCTCCCTGATCGAACAGGCCGGATTGGCTGCCCTGCGGAACCGGCAGCCCAAGATGGGCATAGCCGCGGCCGTTGAGGCACCGCCCTCGTGCCGTGCGCGCGATGAGGCCGAGCTGAATGAGAAACGGCTCGATGACGTCCTCGATCGTGTCGCGCGGTTCGCTAAGTCCGGCTGCGAGCGTCTCCACGCCGACAGGACCGCCGCCGTAGAGGTCGGCGATCATGGTGAGGTAGCGCCGGTCCATCGCGTCGAGGCCGAGGCCATCAATTTCGAGCCGCGATAGGGCTTTGTCTGCAGCCTCCGCCGAGACAGTGTCGGAGCCTGAGGCATGGGCGAAGTCGCGGACCCTGCGAAGCAGCCGCCCGGCGATCCGGGGAGTCCCGCGCGACCGGCGGGCGATCTCGCGGCCGCCATCGTCGGTAATGTCGACATTGAGCAGCCGCGCGGCCCGGCGCACGACCTGCTCCAGCTCCTCAACGGTGTAGAAATTCAGCCGGACCGGAATTCCGAACCGGTCGCGAAGCGGCGTGGTCAGCAGGCCCTGCCGAGTGGTCGCGCCGATGAGGGTGAAGCGCGGCAGCTCGATCCGGACCGAGCGCGCCGATGGACCTTCGCCGATCATCAGGTCGAGGGCTCGATCCTCCATCGCCGGGTAGAGCACTTCCTCGACGGCCGGATTGAGGCGGTGGATCTCGTCGATGAAGAGGACGTCGCCGTCCTCGAGGTTGGTGAGGAGCGCCGCGAGGTCGCCCGACTTGGCGATCACGGGTCCCGACGTGGCGCGGAAGCCGACTCCCATCTCCCGCGCGAGAATCCCGGCGAGCGTGGTCTTGCCGAGACCCGGCGGCCCATGGAGCAGCACATGGTCGAGCGGCTCGCCTCGGCTCTTCGCGGCGTGGACGAACACCCGCAAATTCTCGCGCGCCGACTGTTGGCCTATGAATTCGTCGAGGGTCTTCGGCCGAAGCGCGAGGTCGGCGTCTTCCGCGGTGCGCTCGGGAGTCGTGATCCGGGCAGGGTCGGTTGCCATCAGCAGCTGATTCGCAGATGCATCGCCCAACGACAAGCGGCGAACGAGGAGGGGCGCATGGATCTCGATCGGCGGACGATGATGGTGGGCGCAGCCGCGACTCTGGCGGCGGGACCTGCTCTTGCGAAAACGACTTCGGCAGCCTGGTACGATCGTTCGATCATCATCGATGCGCTCGGCGGCACCTCCGACCCTTATGCGCCCGATGGCCAGATACGCTGGAGCGACAAGGCCTGGGCGGAAACCGTGGGAACCGGAGTCACGGTCGTTCGCGACACGGTCTTCCCAGTCGGGAACGTGGCTGATCCGTGGGGAGACTATCAGAGGGATATTGTCGCCAAGCACAACGTCATGGAGGCGAATCCGGATCGCCTCGTCCTGATCCGAACCGCCGCCGACATCCTCAAAGCTAAACGCGAAAAGAAATTCGGTGTCCTGCTTGGCACTCAGGATTCATGCATGGTCGGGCCCGAGCTCGACCGCCTGACGCAGCTCAAGAAGGACGGGGTGATGACCGTCCAGCTGACCTACAATCTTCGCAACCTGTCGGGCGACGGCTCGCTCGAGCCCGCCAACAGCGGCCTCTCGAATCTAGGACGCGATACGATCCGGCGAATCGAAACGGAGAAGTTACTCCTAGACCTCGCCCACGGGGGAGCGCGCACGATCGACGAGGCGACGGCTTTCGCGAAGCGTCCGCTGGTGATCAGTCATACCGGCGCCCGAGCCCTCGTCGATCATCCGCGCAACGTCTCTGACGCCGCAATCAAGGCCGTTGCCGACAAGGGCGGCGTCGTCGGCGTCTATTTCATGCCGTACCTGGCCGCCGACAGCCATGCCAAGGGAGTGGACGTGATCGCTCACGTCGAACATATCGCGAAGGTCGCGGGCGAAGATCATGTCGGGATTGGCACCGATAACGGCGTGCTTCCAACATTGCTCGATGCCGCCAGCAAGGCAAAGATGGACGATTGGCAGCGGCAGCGGATCAAGCTGGGGATAGCGGCGCCCGGCGAGGCCGTCGGAGTCTACCCCTATGTCGCGGACTACAACAGCGTCGACCGCTACAGGCGTTTCGCCGCGGACCTCGCGAAGCGCGGCTGGGGCGAGGCTCGGCTCGAGAAACTCATGGGCGGCAATTTCCTGCGCGTTTATCGAGAGGCGTGGGGCGGCTGAGCCGCTAAGCCGTCATTGCGAGGAGCCGAAGGCGACGCGGCAATCCAGGTTGGCGCCGCTGGATTGGTTGGCCTTCGGCCGCTTCGCCGCTGCGCTCGCAATGACCGCTAATTTGAGTGCTCCACCTCATCGCCCAAAATCTCGACCCAATTGCACTTGCGCTGCTCCCAGACCGAGAAGCGCGGCTCGAGCGAAAAGGGATCTTCAAAGGCGCCTAGCGGGATCGCGACCAGCCCGTCGAACTTCCCGTTGATCTCGTAATGGACGTCCGACCCGCACTCGGGACAGAAGTGAAACGTGATGCGGTTCCCGCTGTCGGCGACGTTCACCCAATTCTTCGAGCGCCCTTCGATCGTGACCTGCTCCGCGGGCCACCGCGCCTGGACCGCGAAAGCGCTTCCCGACCGCTTCTTGCAGTCGAGGCAATGACAGACGGATACGCGGACCGGCTCTCCGGTCGCTGTCGCTGTTAGCTGCCCGCAGCGGCACGAGGCGGTGCGGGTCACTTCGCGGCTTTCCTGAGCGCTAAGCGTACCAGCGCATCGAGCCCCGCGTCCGGTCCGAGCTCGTCCTGCGCGGCGTTGACCGCGGCGCTCGCTTCGGCCGGCTTGAATCCGAGGTTGGCGAGCGCCGAAAGCGCATCCGCGGCAGCTCCTGCGCGCGGTACGGCCGCAGCTCCGCCAAGGCCGATGACGCCGAGTTTGCCTTGCAGCTCATTGGCGATGCGGGCGGCGAGCTTGGGGCCCACCCCGTTGGCGCGGCCGATCATCGCCTTGTCGTCGTGGGCCACCGCACGCGCCAGCTCATCGGGGGACAGCGCGGAAAGGATGGCGAGCGCGACCTTGCCGCCGACGCCCTGGATCGATGTCAAAGCACGAAAGGTGTCGCGCTCGGCCGTCGAGCCGAAACCGAACAAAGTCCAGGCGTCCTCGCGAACCTGCAGTTCGGTCATCAGCAGCACCTCGCCGCCGATCGGCCCGAGCGCGTCGAGCGTCCTGCCGCTGCACTGCACGAGATAACCGACCCCGCCGACGTCGATCACCGCGCCCTCGGCGCTGGTTTCGGCGAGAATTCCGGAGAGTCTAGCTATCAAGTTTTCGTCCCACCACCGTTCGCCCTGAGCTCGTCGAAGGGTTGTCTTTCACCTTTAAAGCAGGACAGGGCTTCGACAAGCTCAGCCCGAACGGTTTAGGGTTGCCCGCGCAGTCGCCAGATGATGCGCGTGGGTGATCGCTACCGCAAGCGCGTCAGCGGCGTCGGGCCCCGCAATTTTCACGCCCGGAAGCAGCCTCGAAACCATCGCATGGACCTGTGCTTTCTCGGCGCTGCCGACGCCGACGACGGCCTTCTTGACCAATCGCGCGGCATATTCGCCGACCTCGATCCCGGCCCGCGCGGCAATCATGATCACGACTCCGCGCGCCTGGCCGAGCTTGAGCGTCGATTGCGGGTTCTTGTTGACGAACACTTCCTCGACGGCGGCGGCATCGGGCCGATGCTCGGCGATCAGCGCCTCGAGTTGCTCGCCTAATGACGCGAGGCGCCGCGGCAAATCAGCAGTCGTTTTGGTGGTGAGTTGCCCATTGGCAATGTGCGCGAGCCGGTTGCCTTCCGCCTGAATCAGCCCCCAGCCGGTCGTTCCGAGTCCGGGATCGAGGCCGAGGATCTTCACGCGAGGTTGGCCAGCTCCTCGTCCGGGACCCTCTCATTGCCCCAGACGGTCTGCACGTCATCGTCTTCATCGAGCGCTTCCATCAGCCGTGCAAGTTGCTGTGCCTGCTCGCCGCGGACCTCGACTTCGGTCGACGGACGCCACGCCAGCTTCGCGCCCTCCGCCTCGCCGAGCATCGGCTCGAGCGCCCGGGTGACCTCGTGGAGGCTTTCGACACCCGTCCATATGCGGTGACCGTCCTCATCGCTTTCGACATCGTCGGCGCCGGCTTCGATTGCTGCTTCGAGGACTTTTTCATCGTCGCCGGACGTTGCCGGATATTCGATCAGCCCGAGGCGCTCGAAACCGTGGCTGACGCTTCCGCTCGCTCCGAGATTACCGCCGTTCTTGGAAAAAATGGTTCGGACGTTGGTCGCGGTGCGGTTGCGATTGTCGGTCAGCGCCTCGACGATCAGCGCGACCCCGCCGGGGCCAAAGCCCTCGTAACGAATTTCCTCGTAATTTTCCGCGTCCGAGCCCGCTGCTTTGTCGATGGCGCGCTGGATATTGTCCTTGGGCATGGACTGGGCGCGGGCGGCGATCACGGCGGCTCGCAGCCGGGCATTCGCCTCGGGATCGGGAAGGCCCATTTTCGCGGCGACCGTGATCTCCCGGCTGAGCTTGGAGAAGAGGGCGGAACGCTTCTTATCTTGCGCCCCCTTCCGGTACATGATGTTCTTGAATTTGGAATGGCCGGCCATGGATGAAACCCCGCAAAGTGGTACTTTGCGGGGGCCCCAAATGGGAACCCCCGAATTGCGTCTGTGCTATGCCAGACCGAGCGCCTGGCGATAGGTTTCGAGGATTGCATCCTGCTCTTGCCGGGTATGCGTCTCCATCTTCCGCAGCCGCACAATCATGCGCATGATCTTCGGGTCGTACCCGTTGGCCTTGGCTTCCGAATAAACGTCGCGAACGTCGTCCGCGATGCCCTTCTTCTCTTCCTCCAAGCGCTCGATCCGTTCGATGAACAGCCGCAGCTGATCAGCCGCGACGGTGCCTTCCGCCATGCTCAAATACTCCGCTTCTAGATGTGTGCGGGGCGGCTCTAGCGGGTTGAACCGTCATATCAAGCGGCTATGGCGGGGCGGTGACGGACATGCTCGGCCCACGTTCACGCAAAGTGAAGATCCTCGCGACGCTGGGGCCGGCCTCGAGCGATTCGAGGACGATCCGCAAGCTGATGCTCGCCGGCGCGGACGCCTTCCGAATCAACATGAGCCACGGCGATCAGAAGCAAAAGGCCAAGCTAGTCCGGGCGATCCGCGCGCTCGAAAAGGAATTCCATCGCCCGTCGACGATCCTGTTCGATTTGCAGGGGCCCAAGCTCAGGGTTGGCCATTTCGCTCGCGGCGGCGCCGTGCTGGAAAAGGGAAGCCGCTTCATCTTCGACCGCGCGGCCAAGGCCGGCGACAGCCGCCGCGTCCAGCTGCCGCATCCCGAGCTGTTTCAAGCGATGAAAGCCGGGACCCGGATCCTGATCGATGACGGCAAGGTCCGGCTGAATGTTCTCGAAGCCGGCGACGACCAGATCCTCAGCGAGGTGAAAGTCGGAGGAACCGTTTCGGACAACAAGGGCGTGAACGTGCCCGACATCGTTGTCCCAATCCCCGCGCTGACGGAGAAGGACCGCGACGACCTGCTTTTCGCGCTCGAGCAGAAGACGGACTGGGTTGCGCTGTCATTCGTGCAGCGGCCGGAAGACGTCGCCGAGGCGCGTTCCCTGATCGGCGAAAAGGCGTCCTTGCTCGCCAAGATCGAGAAGCCGGCGGCGATCGATCGCCTGAATGACATTGTCGAGCTTGCCGACGCGGTCATGGTCGCGCGAGGCGATCTCGGAGTCGAGCTCCCGCCGGAAGCGGTGCCTCCGCTCCAGAACCGGATCGTCGTTTGCGCGCGGCAGTTCGGCAAGCCCGTCGTCGTTGCGACGCAGATGCTCGAATCGATGGTCACCTCGCCGACCCCCACACGGGCGGAAGTCAGCGACGTCGCGACGGCGATCTACGATGGCGCCGACGCAGTGATGCTCTCGGCCGAAAGCGCGACGGGCCAATATCCGATCGAGGCGGTGCAAATGATGGACCGGATCGCCAACAGCGTGGAACACGACCCGGCCTATCAGGCGCGGATCCACTTCACTCAGACCAAGCTCGAGCCGACGACCGCCGACGCGCTTGCAGGGTCCGCGCGGCAGATCGCGCAAACCGTCTCGGCGAAGGCGATGGTTTGTTACACGAGCTCGGGTTCGACAGCGCGGCGCATCGCCCGGGAGCGGCCGCCGGTGCCGACCCTCGCGATGAGCGCGTCGATGATCACGGCCCGGCGCATGGGGCTGATCTGGGGCGTTCACGCCGTTCACACGCGCGACGTTTCGAACTTCGAGGAGATGGTCGAGAAGGGGAAGCGCATGGCGCTTCGCCATCGGATCGCCGAGGGCGGCGACCGCCTCGTCCTGATGGCCGGCGTGCCGTTCGGAGTGTCGGGCTCGACCAACGTTCTGCACGTGGTGCGCCTGATCGGCGACGAGCTCGAGAAGTACAGCCGCTCAAAGGCTTAGCAGGTTAGCGCCCGGTCTGAGCCGGACCGGCCGTGCCGTTTCTGCGGCCAAAAAGGCTCGATTTTCCGCCTCGCGCATTAGGTGTTCCCATGACTGGACAGCATGCTCCGACATTTGCCAGCTTCTTCCAGGCGGGCTTCGAATGCTCGTCGCATCGGCGGCGCGACGGCGTTCGCCTCGACCTGATCAAAGCGACCGGCCATGACAAGCATGTCCTGGAAGACTATCGCATGTGCAGGAAATTGGGCTTCCAGACCCTGCGCGACGGCCTTCGCTGGCACCTCATCGAGAAATCGCGGGGCCAATATGACTGGTCGAGCTGGCTGCCGGCGCTGGAAGCCGCCGAGGAAGTCGGAGTCGAGATCATCTGGGACTTGTTCCATTACGGCTCGCCCGATTGCATCGACCAAGCCGCAGCGGATTTCCCCGATCGGTTCACTGAGTTCGCGCTCGCCGCGACCGAGCTGCAACAGTCCGTCAGCGCTCGGCCGCCGCTCCTCTGTCCCTTGAACGAGATCAACTTCCTGTCCTGGGCGGTGGATGACGGATATTTCCCCCAGATCGGCCCGAAGCAGCGCGGCTGGTTCAAGCGCCAGCTGGTCAGGACCGCGATCAGCGCCGCGCGGGCGATCAAGCAGCGCTGGCCCAACGCGACCATCGTCTGGGCGGAGCCGCTGATTCACGTCGCCCCGCACGACCGCCGCCGCAAGACCGTGCAGGCGGCCGAACGGAACCTTCAGGGGATGTACGAAGCCTATGACTGGATCCTTGGGCTGGCCGAGCCCGAACTGGGCGGCGACCGATCTCTGGTCGATGTGGTCGGATGGAATTTCTACCCGCACAATCAGTGGTATTTTGGCGGGCCGACGATCCCGATGGGGCACCACGAATATCGCTCGCTGGGCGACATGCTGATCGAAATGGCCGAGCGTTACGGCAAACCGATCTTCCTTTCGGAAACAGGTGCCGAAGGATCAGGCAAGCCGTCCTGGCTCCATTATGTCTGCAACGAAGTGCGCGAAGCCATGGATCGGGGCGCCGACGTCCGCGGCATCTGCTGGTACCCGATCACGGCCTATCCAGGCTGGGACAATAGCCGGCATGCCGAGACGGGCCTTCTCTCAACAGTCGTTGCGGACGGCAGCCGGCATGTCGACCAGAAATTACTCGCGGAGTTCGAAGTGCAACGCGAACTCTTCGCAGCGCTGGTTGACGATCGCCGCGCGGTGGTCTCGGCCCGGCGATAGTTCAGGCTGGTTCCCTCTCCGTCACGGGGGCAGTCTTCGCCCATTCCGCAGCATATTTGCGGACCTCTTCAAGCTGCACCCGTCCCCAGCGGTGCCCATAGCCGTCGGGTTCGACATTCTCGGGCTGGTCCAGCAACTTCTGCCAGCGCCGCAGCTCCTCGATATAGGCTTCGCACGGAACGCGTTCGAAGCTTTCTTTGTCGGCGACGTCGTAGATCCCGATCTTGGCCCACTTCTGGGTCCACCAATCGGGCAGGTCGACGAATGGATAGAGGCACACCCCGTGCAGATCGACGCCCGAATTGATCGCTTTGAAGCACTCCTCCATCGTCATCCGAAGCCATTCTGCGCGATTGTCCTGATAGCCGCTTGTCTCGCCGATGATGATCGGGCGATGGTATCGCTCCCAGGCGAATTTCAACAGCTCGCTCAGGGGCTTGCGCCGAGGATCGCGGGGCCCGAGGATTTCCCGCTTCTTGTCGGCGTCCAGCTGAACCTGGCTGTAGTGGTAGACATTCACCCCCACGATATCGAGGATCTCCGGAGACCCGCCGAGCTCCGGAGCGACCCGCCCGCACAGCATGTCCCAGGCCTCCATCGCTTCGCGGTGCTCCTCGTCCCGCGCTTCGTCTGCGAGATCGGGACGATCCGGCGGAGGGACCGCGTGAACGATCGGATCGACGTGGACCATCCGCGCTTTCGGTTCGATCTCACGGATCGCCTTCGCGCCCGCAATGTCCATCCGGGCCAGCGCGCGCTTCAGCTCGACTTCGCGACCCTTGGCGAACGGATACATCCACTCGAGGTCCGTGGCCGCTGCTGAAAAGAATGTGATCTCGTTGATCGGCGTGAAGAAATATGGCCCCTCCGCCTTGCTGGTGACGAACTCGGCTGCGGCTCGGCAATAATCGGCGAACCTCTTCACGCATTCCTTCGAGAAAGGATCGCAGCCGTCCGGGAACCCGTAGTGACACAGATCCCAGATCGGAGTGATCTTGTATTCCGTGGCCGCGTCTTGGAGCGTCTTGACGCTCGACCAATCATAGCGCCCGTCGCCGAGATCGACCTGCGGCCAGCGGATGGCCTCGCGTACGATACCGATCCCAAGGTCCATCGCCGCGGCAAGATCGGCCCTCAAATGATGGTCGTGACCGGTCGCGGCGACATAGTCCTTCCGCTCCCGGTCCTTCCACACGAAGGTCGAACATTCGAACCCCGCCATGAAGAAGGTCGGGAAAATCGCGGAGCCCGACTCGGAGACATTTGCGTCCATCGCCTACCCTTTCGGCAGACGAACTCACAGCGGCGGCGGTTGTTCAGCAGGACTAGGTGACGGGCACCGCCTGCGGCTCGTCCGACGGTGTCCCGACATGCGGCCAGCCGTCCTTCCATTCGATTCGGTCAATCAGCAGGATCCGCCGGCTGTTGATCTCGTCTTCCTGCCGCTGGCGCGGGCGATTCACGTCGATCGCGTGGTAAAGGATCCATACTTGCCCCGCCTTGTCCTCGACGATGCAATTGTGGCCGGGTGCAAGCCAGCGCTCGCTCTTGAACAGCATCAGGCTGTGGGGGACGCCCTTCGCCTGCTCGAGCGTTTCGAACGGTCCGGTGGCGCATTCCGAACGCGCGACCATCACGCCATATTCGGCGTCCGGTCCGCAGCAATTATCGCCCGAGTAGAACAGGTAGAAGAAGCCGTCGTGATGGATGACCCAGGTGGCTTCGACGAGCCTCGGGAAGGCGCCCTTCTTGGGATTGGGCCAGATGAGATCGATCGGCTTGCTTCCCGCGGCGAAGGACAGCCGGTCTTCGGCTAGTTCCTGGACCTTGATCGGCTGGAAGCCCGATCCCCAATAGAGCAGGTGCTTACCCGTGACGGGGCAGTCAAAGGCCATGGGATCGATGTTGTGGAACCCTTTGCCGGCAAGCAGCGGTTGACCCACGTCGACGAACGGGCCGGCGGGCGACTTCGACGTGGCGACGGCGAGCGCATGGTCGGGTCCCTCGCGGCACGTGTCGGGCGTTGCCGAATAATACATGAAATAACTGGAGCCGTCGTAAATCACGGTCGGCGCCCAGAAGTCCTGTGTTTCCCGAGCCCAACCCGGCTTCTCCGGAAGGGCGTCGCCGAGATTCTCCCAACGAATGAGGTCGGTCGAGCGCGCGACCTGGATGTTGATCCATTCGCCGTCGCGCAGCGTCTGGGTCGCATAGGCATAATATTGGCCGTCGGGCGCTAGGATCACCGCGGGGTCGGGGAAATCGGCATCAAGGATGGGATTGAGATAGGTGCCGGCCGTCAGCGTGCGGCCGCCACGCGAGGCGCCGCCGGAGCCCTCGCTGGCGAAGTCGGCAGAATCGAACGATGGATGCATCGAATGCAGATACGTCGGTCATGGCTGCGGGGAAAGCCGATCGACGGAGATTTCGGCAACCTTCAGTCGGCGGCGAGCGCACTCGCCTCATCTCGTTCAGGCGTTCCTCCGTCCTCCATTCGGCGAAACGTGGCGAGCGCCTGGCCGACGATCTGGTCCATATTGTAGTAACGGTAGGTCGCCAGCCGCCCGACGAAGGTGACTCCCGGGGTGGAGTCCGCCAGCGCCTCATATTTCTTGTAGAGCTCCTGATTCTCATCGCGCGGGACCGGATAGTAGGGATCGCCCTCGGCGCTCGGATATTCGTACGTGATGGTGGTGCGCGGATGGTCCTGCCCGGTCAGATGCTTGTATTCGGTGACGCGGGTGTAGGGCACCTCGGGTGATGGATAGTTCACCACTGCGACAGGCTGGTGCCATTCCTCATCGAGCGTCTGATGATCGAACTTCAGGCTCCGGTACGGAAGCTTGCCGAAACGGAAATCGAAATATTCGTCGATCGGCCCGGTGTAGATGATGTGGTCGGCGTCGACCTCGTCGCGGACGTCGCGGAAATCGACGCCGGTCCGAACCTCGATCAAAGGATGGTCGAGCATCCTTTCGAACATTGCAGTGTAGCCGGCCGCCGGCATCGCCTGGAACGTATCCGCGAAATAGCGGTCGTCGGTGTTGGTTCGAGTCGGGATTCGCGAGGTCACCTGCTTGTCGAGCTCGCTCGGGTCGAGGCCCCACTGCTTCCTGGTGTAGCCCCGGAAAAAGAGTTCATAGAGCTCGCGTCCCACGGCATTGATGACGACATCCTCCGACGTTTGGATTTCCTCCACGGGTTCCGCGCGCGACGCGAGATATTGCGCCGCGTCGTCGTCGGTCTTGAGGTCGAGCTTGAAAAGCTGGTTGAGCGTCGTCCGATTGATCGGGATTGGGACCAGCTGCTCGCGAACGCGCGCGAGCACGCGATGCTCGTACGGCCGCCACTTCGTGAATTGAGAGAGATAGTCGACGACCTGTTCGCTGTTCGTATGGAAAATGTGCGGCCCGTACTTGTGGTAGAGGATTCCGGCCTCGTTCGGCTCGTCATAAGCATTGCCGCCGACGTGCGGCCGGCGGTCGATCAGCAGGACTCGAGCGCCGTTCTGGCTCGCCAGCCGCTCGGCAAGCACCGAGCCCGCGAAGCCCGCCCCGACTATCAGATAGTCGTAGCGCTCCTGCGCGCGGAGGGGCGGGTTCATTCCGCCGCCACGAGCAGCGCTGAACAGGCGGCGGCCTTTCGCGTGCCGAGCAGTTCGGCGATGAGGCCCGCCATCCGCGCCTGGGTCGTGTCCCAGCTGGTGGCTGACAGCATAAGGTCGGCTTCGGCGAGCCAATCGCTTTCGGAAACGGACGACAGCTTGAGCGCGCGATCACACGCACTGACGAATTCGTCGGCCGTCGACGCGATCTCCACGCCCTGCAACTGGCCGTAATGGCGAACCACGTCCTTGATCGGAGTGGACACCACCGGCTTGCCGCCGGCGAGATATTCGGGGGTCTTGGTCGGCGAAATGAACTCGGTCGACTCGTTCATCGCGAACGGCATCAGCGCGACATCCCAGCCGGAGAGATAAGCGGGGAGCTGCCGGTACGTCTTGGATCCGAGGTAGTGGATGTTGGGCCGCTTGGGCAGATCGTCCTCGCTGATCTTGACCACCGGGCCGACCATCACGAACGACCAATCGGGGCGCATCTCGGCTACCCTGTCGAGCAGCTCGGTGTCGAAGCGTTCGTCGATCACTCCATAAAAGCCGAGCCTCGGACGGGGCAGGTCTTCCTGATCGGCAGGATCGAACAGTCCGCCGCGCGCCTTGGCGAAATGGGCGCGGTCGACCGATGAGGGGAAGCAATGGACGTTGGGGTGGCGGTCCTTCTTCGCTTCGAAGAGGCTGGAACCGCCCGTGAAGACGATGTCGGCCCGGTCGATCAATTCCTGCTCGAAGCCGAGCAAATGCTCTGGCGCAAACTTGAATTTCGAAAGCTCGTCCATCGCGTCATAGACCGTCACGTCGGGCGTGATGTGCTTGGAAAAGGGCAACATCATCGGCGTATAATACCAGGCGATCAGCGGCCCTTTGATCGAAGCCAGATGCGCGTCGAGCAAACGCGCGAGCGCGGCTTCGCGCGCATCCTCGGGCATGCCCTGCGGAAGATGCGGCACGATGAGTCGAACATTCCGATCATCGTCGGAATCGTGGACCTTGAGGTAAGCGGTGTCGTTCGACGCGATCTCGACCGGCTCCTCCCAATAGATGACCGCCATGTCGCGACCGAAGCGGCTCATGAGATGCTGCGGCCGCTGGAACACGAAGTCCCATCGCAGGTGCGAAAAGCATATGAGAGTGGGGGCCCTCGAATCGTCCGCCGAGGGCTCGGCTTCGAACACAACTGGCACCTCGGCATGAATCAGCATTTTTCGTTTTACCTCCGTATGGTGGATACCCACGGATGAACGGGCCGAGCGGCCTTAGGGTTCCTGCCTATTAATCGAGATTAAACAGAATCTGCCTTTGCTGCAGCGCAGCATTCGCCAGTCCGCCCGATTGACCGGCCAAGCCGCTCGTGGAAGGACGGCCTGCCTGACCTAGATGGGGACGATCCACCGAATGGCAACGACCATCGAAGAGCTCGAACGGCGCCGCGAGGCCGCGCGCCAGGGAGGCGGAGCGAAGCGGATCGCCGCGCAGCACGCCAAAGGCCGGCTTACCGCCCGCGAGCGGCTCAGCGTTCTGCTCGATCCCGGCTCATTCGAAGAATATGACATGTTCGTCGAGCATAACGCGACCGACTTCGGCATGGCCGAGCAGAAGATTCCGGGCGACGGAGTCGTCACCGGGTCGGGCACGATCAACGGCAGGTTGGTCTATGCCTTCGCCCAGGACTTTACCGTCTTCGGCGGTTCATTGAGCGAGCGGCACGCCGAGAAAATCTGCAAGATCATGGACATGGCGATGAAGGTCGGCGCTCCGGTGATCGGCCTCAACGACAGCGGCGGAGCGCGCATCCAGGAGGGCGTCGCCAGCCTCGCCGGCTATGCCGAAGTGTTCCAGCGCAACGTGCTAGCGAGCGGCGTTATCCCGCAGATCAGCCTGATCATGGGCCCGTGCGCCGGCGGCGCGGTCTATTCGCCGGCGATGACCGACTTCATCTTCATGGTGAAGGACAGCTCCTACATGTTCGTCACCGGTCCCGACGTGGTGAAGACCGTCACCAACGAGGTGGTGACTCAGGAGGAGCTGGGTGGCGCCGTCACCCATACGACCAAGTCGGGCGTCGCCGACGTCGCGTTTGAGAATGACATTGACGCGTTGCTCGCGACTCGCGAGTTCGTCGATTTCCTGCCGCTGTCGAACCGACACGATCTCCCCGAGCGGCCGTGTGAGGATCCCGTCGACAGACAAGAGGACAGCCTCGACACGCTCGTCCCGCCGTCAGCGGCGACGCCCTACGACATGCACGAGCTGATTCGGAAGGTCGCCGACGAGGGCGACTTTTTCGAGACGATGCCGGCGCACGCGGCGAACATCATCACGGGCTTCTGTCGGATCGAGGGGCGCACCGTCGGCGTCGTCGCGAACCAGCCGATGGTGCTGGCCGGCGTCCTGGATATCAATTCGGCCAAAAAAGGCGCGCGCTTCGTGCGCTTCTGCGATGCCTTCGACATCCCGATCCTGACCTTCGTCGACGTGCCCGGTTTCCTTCCAGGAGTGGGGCAGGAGCATCACGGGATCATCAAGCACGGCGCGAAATTGCTGTTCGCTTATGCCGAGGCGACGGTGCCCAAGATCACCGTGATCACGCGCAAGGCCTATGGCGGTGCCTATGACGTCATGGCCTCCAAGCACCTCCGGGGCGACTTGAACTATGCCTGGCCGACCGCCGAGATCGCAGTGATGGGCGCCAAGGGCGCGGTCGAGATCATTTTCCGCGGCAAGACCGCGAAGGAGATCGCCGAGCACACCCGCGAATATGAAGAGCGCTTCGCCAACCCGTTCGTCGCGGCGAGCAAGGGCTTCATCGACGAAGTGATCATGCCGCATTCGACTCGGCGCCGCGTGGCGATGGGGCTACGCAAGCTCAGAAACAAGCAGCTCGAGAATCCGTGGAAGAAGCATGACAATATCCCGCTATGAGGAATATGGTCGCTGATTGGTGGGCACTCGCGATTGGTGCCTTTTTCGTTTGGGCAGGTCTTTCGGGGGCCTGGCGCCAAGTCCGTACCGGCGTAGCGCGTGATGGTGAACAGCTTGGCGCAAACCGTTATGCTCTGAGGACGCACCCCGTCGCTTATTGGCTGCTCATGGCGGTTAATGTCCTCGCTCTTGTGCTCGGAGCTTGGCTGATCGGAGTTGGTTTCGGAGCAAGCAGATGAGCACTTACACCGCCACGATCCGCTGGAGCCGCACGGGCGAGGGCGACTTCGCGAAGGGCCAATACAGCCGCGCGCACCAATGGGCGTTCGACGGCGGAACAGTGGTGCCCGCGAGCGCGAGCCCGCACGTCGTTCCCGCGCCGTGGAATGACCCTGTGGGGGTCGATCCGGAGGAAGCGTTCGTCGCCTCGCTGTCGTCCTGCCACATGCTGTTCTTCATCGACTTCGCGCGCCGCGCGGGGTTCGTGATCGACGACTATGTCGACGAGGCGGAAGGCGTGCTCGACAAGCGCGCCGACGGGAAGATGGCGATGACCGGCGTGACCCTGCGGCCGCGCGTCACGTGGGCCGGCGACCCGCCCGACGAAGCCGCCCTCGCCGACCTGCACCACCGCGCGCACGAGGCCTGCTTCATCGCCAATTCGGTGACGACGGAAGTGAAAGTCGAGCACTGACCACGTCATTGCGAGCGTAGCGAAGCAATCCAGGGCTACGGTGAAATTGCTGGATTGCTTCGTCGCTTCGCTCCTCGCAATGACGGCGCAAAGGAGGGAGAAGATGAAACTCGGCCGCCTCAACCATGTCGGCGTCGCGACGCCCTCGATCGAGAACAGCCTCGCGCTGTACAAGATTATGTTCGGCGCGGAGCCGCATGGCGATCCGTTCGACCTCCCGGCCCAGGGCGTCCGCGTGTGCTTCGTCGATACGCCCAACTCGCAAATCGAACTGATCGAACCGCTCGGCGAGAACTCACCGATCGCAAAGTTCCTCGAGAAGAATCCGCTCGGCGGCCAGCACCATGTCTGCTTCGAGGTGCCAGACATCCACGCAGCCAAGGCCGAGTTCGAAGGGAAGGGCGCGCGGGTGCTCGGCGAGCCGCGCATCGGAGCGCATGGGACGCCCGTCTTTTTCGTCCACCCGAAGGACATGGGCGGCGTGCTGACCGAGATCATGGAAAGCCTCCGCTGATTCGTCATTGCGAGGAGCCGAAGGCGACGCGGCAATCCAGTCTGGATTGCTTCGCTTCGCTCGCAATGACGGCTAAAGACGGCCGCGAATGACTGACAGACCAAGCAAATCCGACTGGAGAACGCTCGCCGAGAAGGAGTCTCGCGGCAAGGACCTGTCGCGCGAGACGGTCGAGGGGATCAGGCTGAGCACCGTCTACGGTCCCGAAGATGAGGACGGCATCGACAGCGGCTATCCCGGACTCGCGCCCTTCACTCGCGGGCCCTACGCGACGATGTACGTCGGCCGGCCGTGGACCATCCGCCAATATGCCGGATTCTCGACCGCCGAGGAGTCCAACGCTTTCTACCGCCGGAACTTGGCCGCGGGGCAGAAGGGGCTCAGCGTCGCCTTCGACCTCGCGACGCACCGTGGCTACGACAGCGACAATCCGCGCGTCGCCGGGGACGTCGGCATGGCTGGGGTCGCGATCGACACGGTCGAGGACATGAAATTGCTGTTCGACGGAATTCCCTTAGGCGAGATGTCGGTCAGCATGACCATGAACGGCGCGGTTTTGCCGGTCATGGCCTTCTTCATCGTCGCGGGCGAAGAGCAAGGCGTTCCGCGAGCCGATCTCACCGGCACGATCCAGAACGACATTTTGAAAGAGTTCGCGGTCCGCAACACCTACATCTATCCGCCCGAACCCTCGATGCGGATCGTCAGCGATATCATCGCTTATTGCGCCGAGGAGATGCCGAAGTTCAATTCGATCTCGATTTCGGGCTACCACATGCACGAGGCAGGGGCGACGGCGGTGCAGGAGCTTGCTTACACGCTCGCCGACGGCATGGAATATGTCCGCGTCGCCAAGGCGGACGGGCTCGACGTGGACGATTTCGCGCCTCGCCTCAGCTTCTTCTTCGGCATCGGCATGAACCTTTTCATGGAGGTCGCGAAGCTCCGCGCCGCGCGAACGCTGTGGCACCGGATCATGACCGATCTCGGAGCGAAAAACGACCGATCCAAAATGCTGCGCACGCACTGCCAGACGAGCGGCGTCAGCCTGACCGAGCAGGACGCCTACAACAACATCGTGCGCACCACGATCGAAGCGCTGGCAGCGGTGCTCGGCGGCACCCAGTCGCTGCACACCAACAGCTTCGACGAAGCGATCGCGCTGCCGACGGATTTCTCGGCGCGCATTGCCCGCAACACGCAGCTGATCCTCGCCGAGGAAAGCGGCGTTACCGCGGTGGCCGATCCGCTGGGAGGCAGCTGGTACGTCGAGAAATTAACTCGAGAGCTCGAGGAGAAAGCCTGGGCTCTGATCCAGGAAGTCGAAGAGCATGGCGGAATGACCAAGGCCGTCGCGGAAGGGCTGCCCAAGCACCGGATCGAGGAAGCCGCTGCCGCGCGCGCCGCCAAGGTCGATACTGGCGAGACGGTGATCGTAGGGGTCAACCGCTATCGCCCGGCCGAGGAAGAAGAACATGACATCCTCGAGGTCGACAACGCCAAGGTTCGCGCGGGCCAGATCATGCGGATCGAGAAGGTTCGGGCAAGCCGCGAAGAGGCGAAGGTGCGGGCAGCGCTGGATGCGCTCGAGGCCGGTGCAAGAAGCCAACGAAACTTGCTGGCCTTATCTGTTGACTGTGCTCGAGTGCGTTGCACGCTTGGCGAGATCTCGGATGCGCTCGAACGCGCGTTCGGACGCTACGGTACGGTGCCGGAGCCGGTGCGCGGCATCTACGGCAAGGCGCGACGTGACGGGCGTTGGAAGCTGGCGGAAGAGGGCACGCGCTCGGTCGCCGAGCGCCTCGGCCGCAAGCCCAGGATCATGGTCGCCAAGATGGGCCAGGACGGGCACGACCGCGGCGCCAATCTAGTCTCCTCGGCCTTCACCGACTTGGGCTTCGAAGTGATCCCCGGGCCCCTGTTCCAGACTCCGCGCGAGACCGCGCAAATGGCGGTCGAGCATGACGTCGACGTGGTCGGCGCAAGCTCGCTCGCCGCGGGCCACCGAACGTTGATACCGGAGATGATCGAGGCGCTGAAGGACATGGGCCGTGCGGACATCAAGGTGGTCGCCGGCGGGGTCATCCCGCCGCAGGATTATGCCGCACTGCGCGCCGCTGGTGTGCAGGCGATCTTCGGCCCGGGCACCAACCTCGCCGATGCCGCCGACGAGGTGCTGCGCCTGCTCGGCCACAACCGCCCGCCGCTCGACGAGGCTGCGGAGTGAGCGGTCACTCGGCCGGCGCGAGCTTCACCGTCATTGCTCTGATGATGACGGTCGTCGGCATGGGCATTCCCGTTACCGCAGCAGTGAACGCGGGAATTGGTCAGCACATCGCCAGTCCCGTCGCCGCGAGCGCAATCCTGTTCGCCGTCGGCTTCGTGATGACGGCGATCGTGTTGGCGCTCGTCGGACTTCCGTCGCGCGGCGTCTTCGCCGGGCTGTCGCCCTGGTACTATCTCGCCGCGCTCGGCGTCGTGTTCTACATTCTCGCGGTGACCTGGTCGGCTCCGCGGATCGGTGTCGGCAATGCCATTTTCTTTGTGTTGCTCGGGCAGCTGATCGCCGCTGCCGCCATCGATCATTTCGCTTTGTTTGGAGCGGCCCGATCCGCCTTGACCCTGCAGCGCGCGATCGGCTTGCTGGTCATGGCCGTCGGCGTCTACCTCGCCAAAAAGCCGAGGTGAGCTGAGTGTTCAAGAAGATCCTGATCGCCAATCGCGGGGAGATTGCATGCCGGGTGATCCGCACCGCGCGTCGCATGGGGATCAAGACCGTCGCGGTCTATTCCGACGCCGACGCTCGCGCACCGCATGTGAAGATGGCCGAAGAAAGCATTCGGCTCGGCCCGCCGCCCGCGTCCGAATCCTACCTCAAAGCCGAACTGATCATCGACGCATGCAAGGCGACCGGTGCCGAGGCAGTGCACCCGGGCTACGGCTTCCTCAGCGAACGCGAGAGCTTCGCCAAGGCGCTGGCCAAGGCGAAGATCGCCTTCATCGGACCGCCGCCCAAGGCGATCGCCGCGATGGGCGACAAGATCGAGTCCAAGAAGCTCGCGCAGAAGGCCGGCGTCAACGTCGTCCCCGGTCATCTCGACGACATCGCGACCACGCTTGAGGCGGTGAAGATCGCAAAGGACATCGGCTTTCCGGTGATGATGAAGGCCTCGGCCGGCGGCGGCGGCAAGGGCATGCGCCTCGCTTACAATGAGAAGGACGTGCGCGAAGGCTTCGACAGCGTGAAGCGCGAAGGCCTGAGCAGCTTTGGCGATGACCGCGTTTTCATCGAGAAGTTCATCGAGCAGCCGCGGCACATCGAGATCCAAGTCCTCGGCGACCAGCACGGAAACATCGTCTCTCTGGGCGAGCGCGAATGCTCGATCCAGCGCCGCCACCAGAAGGTGGTCGAGGAAGCGCCGTCGCCGTTCGTCTCGCCCGAGATGCGCAAGGCGATGGGCGAGCAGGCTGTCGCGCTGGCACGGGCGGTTGGGTATTACAGCGCGGGCACGGTTGAGTTGATCGTCAACGGCGCCGACCCGACCGGCAAGAGCTTCTACTTCCTCGAGATGAACACGCGCCTGCAGGTCGAGCATCCGGTAACCGAAGAAGTGACCGGCCTCGACCTCGTCGAGCAGATGATCCGCATCTCGGCGGGCGAGAAATTGGCGTTCTCCCAGGACGATGTGAAGCTCGACGGGTGGGCGGTCGAAACGCGCGTTTATGCCGAGGATCCGTATCGCCACTTCCTGCCAAGCACCGGGCGGCTGGTGCGGTATCAACCTCCAAAGCCCACCGAAGCCGTCATTGCGAGGAGCGCAGCGACGAAGCAATCCAGCGGCGCAAAGGCTGGATTGCCACGCCCCTTCGGGGCTCGCAATGACGAGGTACGGGTGAGGGTTGACGACGGAGTCGCCGACGGGGGCGAGGTCAGCATGTTCTACGACCCGATGATCGCCAAGCTGGTCACCTGGGCGCCGACCCGCGAACAGGCGATCGACGCACAGGTCGCGGCGCTCGATGCGTTCGTGGTCGACGGCATCAGCGACAATGTCGATTTCCTCTCCGCGCTGATGCAGCATCCGCGCTACCGCTCGGGCGACATCACCACCGGCTTCATCGCCGAGGAATATCCGGAGGGGTTCAACGGCGCGCCAGCGAACGCGCAATTGATCGAGGACCTCGCCGTCATCGCCGGCATGGTCGCGACGATCACCGACGAGCGCGCAGCGGAGATCGACGGCCAGCTCGGCCCGCGCACGCACATGTCGTGCGACCGGATCGTGAAGATCCCCGGATCGGGGTCCGGGGCAGGCTCCGGCGAACAGCACAAGGTGCGGATCAAGCCGTACATCGGCGGAACGCTCGCGGTCTTGGATGGCGGCGATTTGATCGACATCATCGGCCGCTGGGTGCCGGGGCAGCGGCTGCTCTCGGTGACAGTCGACGGCCGCCACCACATCGTCCAGGTCCGCCGCTCCGGCCGCAACTGGGAGCTTCAGACCCGCGGGCGAACGCACAAGGTGCAAGTGCTTGCGCCGCACGTCGCGGACCTGGCGAAACATATGATCGACAAGCCGCCGCCCGATCTGTCGCGGCTGCTGCTGGCGCCCATGCCGGGGCTTCTGACGCGCCTCGACGTCGCGGTCGGTGACAAGGTCGAGCCCGGCCAGCCGGTCGCGGTGATGGAAGCGATGAAGATGGAGAACATCCTCCGTGCGCCCCGGGCGGCGAAGGTCAAGGCTACTCCGGCGAAAACGGGCGACAGCCTCGCGGTCGATCAGGTCATCGTGGAGTTTGAATAGTCTGTGCTCCCGCGAAGGCGGGAGCCCAGTCCGGCGAAGCCCGTTAGCGCTGCGCGCGTCTGGACCCCTGCCTACGCAGGGGTACGTCCCCTCAACTCGCTCCGCCTTACCTTTCCCGTCGCGGTCTTCGGCAGCGCGTCCACGAACTCAATCTCGCGCGGATATTTGAAGGGCGCGATCTGGGCCTTCGCGTGTGCCTGCAGCTCGGCGACCAGCGCGTCCGATCCTTCTGCGTCCGCCGCGAGCACCACGAACGCCTTCACCTTTTGGCCGCGCTCGGGGCAGGGGACTCCGATCACCGCGCATTCGGCGACCGCGGGGTGCGACAGGAGCGCATTCTCCACTTCCGGAGCGCCGATATTGTAGCCCGAGCTGACGATCATGTCGTCGCTGCGCGCGAGGTACCAATAATAGCCGTCGGCGTCGCGGCGGTAGGTGTCACCGGTAACGTTCCAGCCGTTTACGACATAATCGCGCTGGCGGGGGTCATCGAGGTAGCGGCAGCCGGTCGGGCCCTTGATGGCGAGGCGACCGACACCTTCGACGATCTCTCCACCGTCCGCGTCGAGGATGGTCGCGGTGTAGCCCGGCACCGCTTTCCCAGTTGAGCCAGGGCGGACCTCGTCGCCCGCGGCGGAAACGAAAATGTGCATCATCTCGGTCGAGCCGATGCCGTCGGTGATCGCGATCCCGGTACGATCCTTCCACGCACGCCACGTCGCCTCGGGCAAATGCTCCCCAGCGGAGATGCAATAGCGCAGGGTCGCGAGCGCTTTCTCCAGCCCAGGTTGCGACAGCATCGCCTTATAGGCGGTTGGCGCGGTCCCGAGATGCGTCACTCCGAACTTCGAGACCGCTTCGACAAGCACCTGCGGACCCCCTTGTTCGATGGTCGCGCTCGCCGCGCCAAAACGCAGCGGAAACATCGGCGTGATGCCGAGGCCGAAGGTGAATGCCATTGGCGCGCTGGTGAGAAAGACATCGCCCGGCTTCGCGCCGACGAGATGCTTCGCGAACGAATCGCAGGGCGCGAGCACGTCGCGGTGGAACTGGACGCAGCCCTTGGGCACGCCGGTCGTGCCGCTGGTGAAGGCGATGATGCACGGGTCGTCCCGGCCGGTGTCGGCGGGTTGCAGCGGCTGCAGCGAAGCCGTGCGCGTCTCGAGCTCGCCCTTCCCGTAGTCGCCGTCATATTTGACGATGTGCTTTACGAAATGCGTCTGGTCGACCGCCTGGCGGAAGTCGCCGATGAAGCGGCTGTCGACGATGGCGTGGCTGATCTCAGCCCGTTCGATCACCGTCGCGATCTCTCCCGGACGCAGTAAAGGCATGGTCGCGACCACCACTCCGCCGGCCTTCAGCACCCCAAGCCACGCCGCGAACATTGTGTAGGTGTTCGGCCCGCGCAGGAGCACTCTGTTGCCGGGGACGAGGCCGTGTTCCTCGACCACCAGCCGGGCGATTCGGCCGCTGAAATGGTCGAGCTCGGCATAGGTCCAGCGGCCGTGGTCGTTGACGACCGCCAGCGCGTCCGGCGCGCGCCCCTTCAACAGCTCCGCGGCCGCGTTCATCCTTTCGGGATATTGGAGCTCAGGAAGGTCGAAGCGGAATTCCGGAAGCAGCTCCGGCGGAGGCAGGCGGTCGCGAACGAAGGAGTCGTAGGTCACCAAAATCCTGCCCGGAACGGGGAGGGGGACCATCCACAGGATGGTGGAGGGGCCGACCGACGTGAATCGACCCCTCCGTCAGCTCTTCGAGCTGCCACCTCCCCGTTCCGGGGAGGATTTGATTGAGTCGGCATCACTCCGGCACCACCGCCGTCGCCTCGATCTCGACTTTGGCTTCGGGTTCGACCAGGCGAGCGACTTCGACCAGGGCCATGGCCGGATAGTGGTTGCCCATGATTTCGCGGAAGGCTGCGCCAATCTCCTTCAGGCTCGCGCGATATTCCTCGATCGAGGTCACATAGCAGGTCAATCGCGCGATGTTCGTGGGCTGCGCTCCGTCGCAGGCGAGGATCGCTACGATGTTTCGCAAGGCCTGTGCGAACTGGCCGGCGAGCGTCGTCTCGGCGAATCGTTCTTCCTCGTTCCAGCCGACGACCCCGGCGGTAAAGATCATCCGTCCGCGCGCGGCCATGGCATTGGAATAGCCTTTGGGCCGAGGCCAGCCGGGCGGGCAGAGCGGCTTCACGCCCGATGCTCCTTCAGGAGGTCGCGGGCGATGATCTGGCGCTGGACCTCGCTCGCGCCCTCGTAGATGCGGAGCGCTCGGATGTCGCGGTACAGCTCCTCGACCTTCACTCCGCGAGTGACTCCCGCGCCCCCGTGCATCTGCACCGCGGCGTCGATGACCTGCTGCGCAGCTTCGGTGGCGTGGAGCTTGGCCATGGCCGCGGCGCGGCGGTGGTCGGTCCCGCCGATGTCCTGCTGCCATGCGGCACGGTAGATCAGCAGCGCCGACGCGTCGATCAGAAGCGCCATGTCGGCGAGCTTTTCCTGGGTCACCGCATTGTCGGCCAGCATGCCGCTGCCGAGACGGCGATTGGTTGCAAACTTCAGAGCCTCGTCCAGAGCCCGCCGAGCGAAGCCCAGTGCCGCAGCTCCGACCGTCACCCGGAACAGGTTCAAGGTCTCCATGCCGATTCGGAAGCCTTCGCCGGGCTCGCCGATGATCGCGTCGGCGGGGATACGGACATTGTCGTACTTGATGCGCCCGAGCGGGTGGGGAGCGATGACCCGGATGCGCTCGGCGACTTCGACGGCGTCCGCAGGAACGATGAAGGCGCTGAGGCCCTTCGCGCCTTCGCCTTCGCCGGTGCGGGCGAAAGTCACATAGAAATCGGCGATCCCGCCATTCGAAATATAGGTCTTCTCGCCGACGAGCACCCATTCGTTGCCGTCGCGCATCGCCGAGGTCGACATGTTGGCCGCGTCCGATCCGCAATCGGGCTCGGTCATGGCGAAGGCGGCGATCGCCTCACCGGCCGCGACCTTGGGCAGCCACTGACGCTTTTGCTCGACCGTTCCGAACAAGGAGATCGCGCCGGAGCCGAGGCCCTGCATCGCAAATGCGAAGTCGACGAGGCCGTGATAGCGCGCGAACGTCTCGCGGCAGAGCGCGAGGCTGCGGACGTCGGGCCGGCTCTTGCCATCGGATACCGCGAGCTTGAGGAAGCCGGCCTTGCCGAGTTCGGCGACGGTTGCGCGGCAGGCATAGTCGGCGTCGGACGGCTCGGCGTCGTGGATCGTCGCCTCGCACCAATCCTCGATCGCCTTCGCCAGCTCGCGGTGGCGCTCTTCAAAGAATGGCCAACTGAGGTCAGTCACCATGAAACTCCGGTGTGCGTTTCGCCGCGAACGCCTCGTAGGCGCGATGGAAATCCTTCGTTTGCATGCACTCGGCCTGGGCTTCGGCTTCCATGTCGAGCGCCGTTTCGATCGACACGTGCCATTCCGCATCGAGCTGGCGCTTGGTGACGCCGTGGGCGAGGGTCGGGCCGCTCGCCAGCTCGCGCGCGAGTTTTTGCGCATCGGCGAGCACGTCGTCGCTCACCCGGTTCCAGAACCCCCAGGCCAACCCTTCTTCGGCGCTTATGTTGCGGCCGGTGAAGAGCAACTCCGCGGCGCGGCCGTGGCCGATGATCCGGGGCAGGATCGCGCAGGCCCCCATGTCCGCGCCCGACAGGCCCACGCGCGTAAAGAGGAAGGCCGTCTTCGCGTTCGGTGAGGCCAAACGAATGTCGCTGGCCATGGCGAGGATCGCCCCCGCGCCGGCGCAGACGCCTTCGACAGCGGCTATGATCGGCTGCGGGCAGGCGCGCATGGCGCGGACCAGATCGCCGGTCATGCGCGTGAAATCGAGGAGGCCGCCTTCGTCCATTTTCGTCAGCGGCCCGATGATTTCATGCACGTCGCCGCCCGAGCAGAAATTGCCGCCCGCGCCGGTTATCACGACTACCTTCACGTCGGGCGTGCGGCAGAGCTCGCGGAAGGTATCGCGAAGCTCGGCATAGCTTTCGAACGTCAGTGGGTTCTTGCGCTCGGGCCGATTGAGCGTGACGGTCGCCACGCCGTCCTGAAAGGCCCAGAGGAAATGCTCAGGCTCGAGCGTCTTGGCATCCAGGCTCACGCCGACGTGCCTCCGTCGATCGTCACCGCGGCGCCGTTGATGTCACGGCTCTGCGGCAGGCAGAGGGTCAGGATCATGGTTGCGATTCCGTCCGGGTCGACCAGCCTCCCGCTCGCATTCATGTTGACGATCGCCGAGCGCGAATCGTCCTCGCTTCGGCCGGTGATCGCCGACACCCGAGCGATCGACTGGTCGGTCATCGGGGTGTCGACATAGCCCGGGCAGATCGCATTCACGGTAAGGTTGGTCTTGGCATATTCGGCGGCGAGCGAGCGCGCGAGACCTAGGAGGCCGTGCTTCGATGCCGCGTAATGGGCCGCGTAAGGGACTCCACGAAGGCTCGCGACCGAAGCCACGAAGACCAAGCGGCCGTTTTCGCTCTTGAGGAGGTCGGGAAGCGCCGCCTGGGCGCAATCGAACGCCGCCGTCAGGTTGGTCGCGATGATGCGGTCCCAGCTATCGCGGGTCATCTTGTGGAAGGGCGCGCTCTCGGCGATTCCGGCGTTGACGACCAGAAGCTCGATCGGGCCGTTCAAGGTCCGTGCCTCCTCGAACGCCTTGCCGATCTGGTCGGGCTGGGTGACGTCGCACGAAACGGCATAGCCGCCGATCCGCTCGGCAGTTTGCTGCAACGGCTCCATCCGTCGACCGAGCAACGAGACCTTGGCTCCCGCGGCGTGGAGATGCGCGGCGGCGGACGCGCCGATACCGGTGCCTCCGCCGGTGATCAGGGCATGCCGGCCCTCGAGCCAGTTGATCTCAGCCACGGCTCTCCCCTTTCACTTCGCCATTGGCCGAACGGCAATGAGGTGGCAAGGCGCACGCCATGAGGCTTGCTATCCTTGAGACGGGCCGCCCGCCGGGCGATCTCGCCGACCGGTTTGGCGACTATCCGGCGATGTTCGAACGGCTGCTCGGTGAGGGCTTCGAAGTCGAGACGTTCGATGTCCAGGCGACCGAGCTTCCAGCGGATTCCGATCATGACGCCATCCTCATCACAGGATCACCCGTCGGGGTTTACGACGATCTTGCGTGGATCGAACCGCTAGCCGACTTTATCCGTTCCGCCAGCGATCGAAAGATGGTCGGTGTGTGCTTCGGCCACCAGATCATGGCCGAGGCGCTCGGCGGGCATGTCGTGAAGTCTGACAAGGGTTTGGGCGCTGGGCTCCATCGCTATTCGGTGGTGCGAAGCGAACCATGGCTTGATGGAGAGCGGGAGATTTCGATCCCGGCATCGCACCAGGACCAGGTCGTGATCCAGCCTCCGAATACGGCTATCGTCGCGGCCTCGGACTTCACGCCTTACGCCGCGCTCGCCTGGACCGATCGCCCAGCAATCTCCTTCCAATTCCATCCGGAATTTGATCCGGCCTTCGCCAAGGCTCTTATCGAGAAGCGCTACGACATCGTGCCCGATCCGGAAGCCGCGATCGCGTCGCTGGATGCGCCGAATGACAATAGCCGCGTGGGCGGGTGGATTAGGCGCTTCCTGTTAGGCTAAGGCGCGCCCGCACACCGGGAGGAGCCGCCATGAAGACCCGCGCCGCCGTCGCTTTCGCTGCCAAGCAGCCGCTCGAAATCGTCGAAGTCGATCTCGACGGTCCGAAGGACGGCGAAGTCCTGGTCGAAATCATGGCCACTGGTATCTGCCATACCGACGCCTACACGCTCGACGGTCTCGATTCCGAAGGGATCTTCCCGTCGATCCTCGGGCACGAGGGCGCCGGGATCGTCCGCGAGGTGGGGCCGGGCGTCACGTCGGTCAAAGCAGGTGACCACGTCATCCCGTTGTACACGCCCGAATGCGGCAAGTGTAAGTCGTGCCTCTCCGGGAAGACCAATCTCTGCACTGCGATCCGCGCGACCCAGGGCAAGGGCGTGATGCCCGACGGAACGAGCCGCTTCAGCTACAAGGGCGAAACGATTTTCCACTACATGGGCTGCTCGACCTTTTCGAATTTCACCGTGCTTCCGGAGATCGCCGTCGCCAAGATCCGCGAGGACGCGCCGTTCCAGACCAGCTGCTACATCGGGTGCGGGGTCACAACAGGGGTCGGCGCAGTGATCAACACTGCGAAGGTCGAATCCGGAGCGAACGTCGTGGTCTTCGGCCTCGGCGGAATCGGCCTCAATGTGATCCAGGGCGCGAAGCTCGTCGGAGCGAACAGGATCGTCGGGGTCGACGTCAATCCGGGCAAGGAGGAGTGGGGCCGCAAATTCGGAATGACCGACTTCATCGACGCCCGGAACAAGGACCGCGCCGCGATCATCGAGGAAGTGCTGAAAATCACCGACGGCGGCGCCGACTATAGCTTCGACTGCACCGGCAATACCGAAGTGATGCGCACGGCGCTCGAATGCTGCCACCGCGGCTGGGGCACGAGCATCATCATCGGGGTAGCCGAGGCCGGCAAGGAGATCTCGACCCGGCCGTTCCAGCTCGTGACCGGCCGCAACTGGCGCGGCACGGCGTTCGGCGGTGCCAAAGGCCGTACCGACGTTCCCAAGATCGTCGACTGGTACATGGATGGGAAAATCGCGATCGACCCAATGATCACCCACGTGCTGAAGCTCGAGGACATCAACAAGGGCTTCGACCTGATGCACGCGGGCGAAAGCATCCGCTCGGTCGTGGTGTACTGATGCCGGACAAGGTCAATATCGCCGAAAAGCTGGGAAGTTTCTCCGATCATTGGGCGCCGCGGATCGTAGCCCGCTACAACGACAATGAAGTGCGGTTGGTGAAGGTTGAGGGCGAATTCATATGGCACCAGCATCCGGATACCGATGAGCTGTTCTTGGTGCTGGAAGGCACACTGGACATGGAACTGCGAGACCGCACCGTGACACTGAATCCGGGCGAATTGCTTGTCGTGCCGAAGGGTACCGAGCACCGCCCGTGCGCTCGCAGCGGCGAGGTCAAGCTGCTGCTGATGGATCCCAAGGACATGCCCAACACGGGCGACCCGGCGACCGCCACGATTGCGGTCGAGATATGAGGAGCGAAATATGTTCAGCCACGTGATGGTCGGGTCGAACGACGTAGACCGGTCGCAGCGTTTCTATGACGCGCTGTTCGGGAAAGAGGCCAAGCGGGACGAGAAGGGGCGGCTCGCCTATCGCCGGAACGGCGCGGTGTTCATGGTGTCGAAGCCGATCGACGGCAACGCTGCTTGCCATTCGAATGGCGGGACGATCGGCTTCAACTTCGACAGCCCGGAAGAAGTCGATGCCTGGCACGCCGCGGGCTGCGCGGCGGGCGGCAAGAGCTGCGAGGATCCGCCCGGATACCGCGAGGGCGAGTTCGGCCGGCTCTATCTCGCTTATTTGCGCGATCCTGACGGGAACAAGCTCTGCGGCCTGCATCGCCCTCCGCAATAAGCATGGAAGTCGTTTCCGAAAACAAATCGCACGGCGGGCGGCAGCTTGTCGCGAAGCACGAATCCAGTGCCTGCCGATGCGAGATGACTTTCTCGGTGTTCCTTCCGCCGCAGACCGAGCAAGGCGGCAAGCTGCCAGTCGTCTGGTACCTGTCGGGCCTCACCTGCACGCACGCCAACGTCACCGAGAAGGGCGAGTATCGCGCCGCATGCGCCGAACTCGGCCTGATCTTCGTCGCGCCCGATACCAGCCCGCGTGGTGACGGGATCGCCGACGCCGAGGAATGGGATTTCGGCAAGGGCGCCGGCTTCTACGTCGACGCCACTCAGGAACCTTGGGCTCCGCACTATCGCATGTGGAGCTATGTGACCGAGGAGCTTCCAGCGCTGGTTGCTGCCGAGTTTCCGGTCGACACGGAGCGGCAGGGGATCATGGGTCATTCGATGGGCGGCCACGGCGCGCTGACCGTCGTCCTCAACCACCCCGAGCGCTTCCGAAGCGTTTCGGCCTTTGCTCCGATCGTCGCTCCGTCGCAGGTGCCGTGGGGACAGAAAGCGCTTGCCGGCTATCTGGGCGAAGATCGCTCGACATGGGAAATGCATGATTCAGTCGCGTTGATCGAACGCGGTGCGCGAGTGCCGGAAATATTCGTCGACGTCGGCGACGCAGACCCGTTCATCGAAAAGGAGTTGCGGCCGGAGCTGCTGGAACGAGCGTGCCGTGAAGCGGGTATCGCGCTGACCATGCGCATCCAGCCGGGGTACGACCATAGCTATTATTTCATCTCGACCTTCATGGATGAGCATTTGCGCTGGCACTCGGAGCGCCTTCGAAGGGGATAGGCGATGAGAACCAGCCGCCGCGACTTCATCCGGCTTGCGGCCGCGATGGGCGCTTCGCTCGCGTGGACAGCGCCCGCAAGCGCCTCCCGAACGAATTGGCGAGAGCGGCGCGATCTTTACCCCGAGGGAGTTGCGTCGGGCGATCCCGACCCGACCAGCGTAATCCTTTGGACCCGGCGCCCGTTCGACCAGGGCGAGCGGCACATTCTCACCGTCGAGGTCGCCGAAGACGAGGCCTTCCGGCGCGTGGTCGCTCACGCCCCCGCTCCCGTTTCCGCCGCGGCCGATTGGACCAGCCGAGTGCTCGTGGGCGGGCTCAAGCCCGCGCGAACCTATTGGTATCGCTTCACCGATGACGAAGGGAACGGCAGCCGGATCGGCCGTACGATTACCGCGCCTCCGCCCGCCGACCCGCGGCCCGTCAATTTCGCGTTCGTCAGCTGCCAGAGCGTCAACGAAGGAGCGCTTAACGGTTACCGCCGGATGATCTTCGAGGACGAACGCGCCGCCCCGGAGGACCAGCTCGACTTCGTCCTGCACCTCGGCGATTTCATCTACGAGGTCGTCCAATATCCGGAAGAGGTGAAGACCCGTTACGACCGTACGATTTACGAAGTCGCGCGCATCCCCGACGGCCTCAAGGTCGGCAATTTCCACATCCCGCTAACGGTCGACGGCTACCGCGCCGTCTATAAGGGCTATTTGCGCGATCCGGACCTGCAGGATGCGCGGGCGCGCTGGCCGTTCGTCTGCATGTGGGACAATCACGAATTCTCGTGGCAGGGCTGGCAGAGCATCCTCAAGGCCGGTGACGTCGAGCGGCCCGCGCAGACCGTCAAGGTGGCCGCCAACCAAGCCTGGTTCGAATTCCAGCCGGCACGCGTTGCGGCGCCGAGCGGGTCGCTCGAGCGATTCGATCCGCCGGCGGTCAAAAATGTGCCGATTACGAAGTGGGACGACAACGGCCTTGGCGACGAGCCCAATAACCTCATCGCGATCAATAGTCTCAAGGCGTACCGGTCGCTGCGCTACGGCCGCCATCTCGACCTGATCATCACGGACCAGCACAGCTACCACGGCCCGGATCCAACGAACGATCCGGAGCTGGGCAAGCTCGGCGGACCGGAGTTCCTCGGCATGTTCCCCGAGGACGCAATGATGATCCTCGACGGCGGGCGAGCCTATAACGGTGGCAAGCCCCCCGCGGAACTCACATTCGGCGACGTCCGCATCGCCAATCCGCAGAAGGATGCACCGCCGCAGGCCATCCTAGGTGCGGAGCAGAAGGCGTGGTTCAAGGACAAGCTAAAGAGTTCGACCGCGACCTGGAAGCTCTGGGCCAATTCCCTCGGCTGTCTCGATTGGCGCGCCGACCCGCAGAACCTTCCCGTCGGCCTCACCAAGCAGCCCTGGCCTGGCACCTACGCCAGCCTCGGCGGAGGCGATCACGGAACCGCTTACATCGAGCGCGGCGAAATCTACGGTCTCGTGCGGGACGAGAAAATTACCGGATTCGCGATCGTGTCGGGCGACCGGCATAGCTTCTGGGCCGGCTATGCGACGAGTGAATTACCCCCCGGCAAGTTCGATCCGGTCGGCCTGAGCTTCGTCGGTGCATCGCTCGCGAGCCCCGGCGCCATGGAGGCATACGAACACCGACTTCCCAAGGATGCAGTCTTGCGGCCATTATTCCTGGCCGACCGCCCCGGTGCTGCCAAGCCCGACTGGACCTTCAACATGCTGCTGAAGCACGGCGTCCGCTCGTGCCTCGAATATGCGAAGAGCTTCGATCTCGCCCGGGCGCGGGCGCTCACCAACCCGACGCTCTCGCCGCATATCGATTTCGTCGATATGGGCGCTCACGGTTATGCGAAGGTACGCCTCACCCGTGACGACATGCGGACCGAGTTCGTCTGCATCCCGCGTCCGATCACGCGCAGCGATCGGCCCGACGGTGGACCCCTCCGCTATCGCGTCCTCCACTCGGCGAAGCTTTGGCGATCCGGCGAGCGGCCCCGCCTCGAGCAGCAGGTCATCGAAGGCGACCCTGGGCTGGCCATCTAGGGCTGGAGCCGCCGGATGAACGCCGGCTGGTATTGGCAGGCATTGTCGATCGCTACGGCGCTCGCCAGCGGGCTCCTCATCGGCATCGAGCGCGGCTGGAAGCTGAGGGACGAAAAGCCAGGCACCCGCGTAGCCGGCATCCGGACTTTCTCAATGCTCGGTTTGGGCAGCGGCATTGCCGGCCTGATCGGTGTTATCGGATATCCGCTTGTCGCCTCGGCCATCGTGATCGGCGCCGTCGCGATCCTGGTCACCGCTTATTCGCGAGAGCTCCGCAGCCACCATGATTCGACGAGCTCGGTGGCCGCGCTTGCGACCATCGCAATCGGCTTCCTCGCTGGAAGCGGCAACCCGGCGCTTGCGATCGCGAGCGCCGCGGTCGCGGTCGCGTTGCTCGCAATGCGCACCGAGCTTCACGGTTTTGTCGAGAAGCTCGACCAGGATGACGTCAAGGCGCTCGCCCGTTACGCCGTCATCGCCGGCGCGATTCTGCCATTCCTGCCGAGCGGACATTACGGGCCATTGGGCGCCTGGAACCCGCAGAAGCTGTGGCTGGTGGTGGTCCTGGTCACCGGCTTCTCCTTCCTCGGCTACGTCGCCAATCGAATCTTCGGAGAGCGCCACGGAACGATCGCGACCGCGCTGATCGGCGGCGCCTACAGCTCGACGGCAGTCACTCAGGCGCTCGCCCAAAGGCTCGGAAGCGAGAAGGTGATCGGCGCCGAGCCGGCCGGAATCGCACTCGCCACGGCCGTCATGTACCTGCGCGTGCTCCTCCTCATCGCCGTCCTCGCGACACGCGTTTGGGTGCCGTTCGCGCTGATCATCTTTCCAGCGCTGCTAGTCGCCTGGGCCGCCGGTTTCTGGCTCTATCGCAGGGCACCCAAGTGCGACGCACCGTCACCGCCCGGCAACCCCATCGCTCTCCTGCCGGCGTTCGGTTTTGTGGCCTTCGTCGCCATCGCTGCTGTCGCCGCGCGATGGGCCGCGGGCCGGTTCGGCGAGCAGGGAATCGCAGTGCTCCTGCTGATCGTCGGATCGACCGACGTCGACACGGCGATCATTACCTTGGGGGGACTTCCCCCGGTCGCGATTTCCCCGCTGCTCGCGGCAATTGCGATAGCGGGAACGATCATCGTCAACATGGCGGTCAAGATCGGGATCGCGCTGGTCTATGCGCGGCGAAAAGGCCTGTCGGCGGCCCTCGCGATGGCGGTTAGCGTGATTGCGCTTGGGGCATCAATCGCGATTGCCTGGACTCGTCTTTAGGCCCTAGAGGCGGCGGCGATGGCGGATGGCGATGCTGCACTGCTTCTGGCGAGGGCGCAATTCGCCTTCACCGTCTCGTTTCATTTCATCTTCCCGTCGTTCACCATCGGGCTCGCGAGCTATCTCGCGGTGCTGGAGGGGCTGTGGCTGAGAACAGGTGAGGAGAGGTTCCTTAACCTGTTCCGCTACTGGCTGAAAATCTTCGCCATCGTGTTCGCGATGGGCGTCGTATCGGGCATCGTCATGTCCTACCAGTTCGGCACAAACTGGTCCGTCTTTTCGGACAAGGCCGGGCCCGTAATCGGTCCCTTGATGGCTTATGAAGTGCTCACCGCCTTCTTCCTGGAAGCGGGCTTCCTCGGGGTGATGCTGTTCGGCCTGACCCGCGTCGGCAAGGGGCTGCATTTCGTTGCAACCGTGATGGTCGCGCTCGGCACGTTGCTGTCGGCTTTCTGGATCCTTGCCGCGAACAGCTGGATGCATACGCCGGCGGGCTATGCGATCAACGCACACGGCCAGTTCGTTCCTGCTGGCAGCTGGCTCGACATCATTTTCACCGCGAGCTTCCCCTATCGGCTCGTCCACACTGTCATCGCGTCCTACTTAACGACCGCGCTCGCGGTCGGCGCAGTCGGTGCGTGGCACTTGCTGCGCCGGCGCGACACGCCCGAGGTGCGCACCATGTTCTCGATGGCGATGTGGATGGCGGCGGTCGTTGCGCCGATCCAGATGATCGCCGGCGACCAGCACGGCCTCAACACGGAAGAGCATCAGCCTGTAAAGATCCTCGCATTGGAGGGCCATTTTGACTCCTATCCGGATGGGGCGCCCCTGGTCCTTGTCGGTTTCCCGGATAGTCAGCAGGCGACGGTCCACCAGGCGATCCGCATTCCCCATTTAGGGTCGCTTATCCTGCATCATTCGTGGAACGCACCGGTCGAGGGGCTAAAAACCGTGCCGAAGAGCGAATGGCCGCCGGTCGGGATCATATTCTGGTCGTTCCGGATCATGGTCGGCCTTGCGTTCCTGATGTTCGGGCTCGGTCTGCTCAGCCTGTGGGAGCGTTGGCGCGGCCTGCTCTACAGCGCACCGCTGTTGCACCGGTTCGCGCTGGCGATGGGGCCAGCCGGCTTCGTCGCGACCATTGCCGGCTGGGTAACGACGGAAGTCGGCCGCCAACCCTATGTCGTATACGGACTGCTGCGCACCGCGGACGCGGTTGCGCCGATCGGAGCGCCCGGCGTCGCGGGATCGCTGATTGCCTTTGTCGTCGTCTATAGCGCGGTCTTCGGGTTTGGCATCTGGTACATCCTCAGGCTGATGTTTGAGGCGCCGCATGCGGGCGAACTCGGACCCGGACCGGAGCCGACCCGTGCCGCCGGAATCACGCCTTCGCCGTCGGTCGCGCAACGCGAGGAGCCGCAATGATGGACCTCACCATCATCTGGGCCTTCATCATCGCCTTCGGCATCGCCGCTTATGTGGTGATGGACGGTTTCGACCTCGGCATCGGCATCCTGTTCCCTTTCTTCCGCGTCGGAAAGGAGCGCGACCAGGCGATGAATGCGATCGCTCCAGTGTGGGATGGGAACGAGACCTGGCTTGTCTTGGGCGGCGGGGGACTGCTCGCCGCCTTCCCGCTGGCCTACGCAATCATCCTGCCGGCGCTCTACGCGCCGATCGTCGCGATGCTGCTCGGCCTGGTGTTCCGCGGCGTCGCCTTCGAATTCCGCTGGCGCGACGCGAGCCATCGCCGTTGGTGGGACGCAGGCTTCACCGCCGGCTCGCTGCTCGCCGCGTTCATGCAGGGCGTGACCCTTGGTGCACTCATCCAGGGCATAACGGTCGTCGGCCGCGCTTACGCCGGCGGCTGGTGGGAATGGCTGTCGCCATTCAGCGTGCTGACCGGTGCGAGCCTGGTCGTCGGCTATGCGCTGCTCGGCGGCTGCTGGCTCATCTGGAAAACCGAAGGCAAGCTGCAAGCAGACGCGCGGCGCCTCGCGCGCTTTGCGACACCAGCACTGCTCGCGGCGATCGGCGCGGTCAGCCTCGCTACGCCCTTCGTCGAGCGGCAATATTTCGATCGGTGGTTTGAATATCCCGGGCTCCTGGTCACGATCCCTATGCCGTTGCTGGTCGGCTGGGTTGCGGTCGGCCTTTGGGCGAGCCTCCGCCATGGCCGCGACTGGATGCCGTTCGTGCTTACGCTGATGCTGTTCCTGTTGACGATGATCGGGCTGGGCATATCGATCTGGCCAGACGTGGTGCCGGGGCGCGTGTCGATCTGGGAAGCCGCCGCGCCGCACACCAGCCAGCTGTTCATGCTCGTCGGCGCTGTGGTGCTGATTCCGATCATTCTCGCTTACACTGCGTTTTCCTACTGGGTGTTCCGAGGCAAGGTCGGCGAGGGGGGCTATCATTGAGCGCTGAGCCGCGCCTGGCGAAGCGGTTGGCGTGGTTCGTCGGACTGTGGGCCGCTGGCGTGGCGAGCGTCGGCGCGGTCGCCTGGCTGATTAGAATGTGGATCGGCTTGTAGCCGTAGTTGGTGACCCCAACGGGACTCGAACCCGTGTTTTCGCCGTGAAAGGGCGACGTCCTAGACCGCTAGACGATGGGGCCGGTGAAGGCGGGGTCGCGGTTAGGCGACGCGATTTTCAGCGTCAAGCGAGCGCCGCGTCATCCAAGTGCATCTCGGCAGTATTGCCGCCATTCCACTCATCGCGCTTGATCGTTCCGGCGAGCCACCAGCGCACGTCCGGCGGCGATTCGAGCAGGGCCTGTCCGAGATCGGTTCCGGCGCTTCGGAACGCAATCCATTTGAAGCTTTTGCCGTCGTCGCCCGCCGCAATGCCGCGGACATGACCGTCGCCGACGATGCCCGTGCGCAGCAGGCGGACCGGACCGGCCGCGACGTGCGGGCTCGGCCAACCCGCGCCGTACGGGCCGGCAGCGTCGAGCGCGTCACAAAGCGAAGCCGCGACTCCGCCCGGTGCGAGCAAAGCGTCGAGGAGAATGGCGCGATCTCCGCGCGACTTCTCAACGTCCGCGGCGAGCCGCTCGTTGATGAAAACCCGGAACGGTTCTAGACCGCCGGGGGGGAGCGTCAGTCCGGCGGCCATCGCATGTCCGCCCCCGGCCATCAGTAAGCCGTGGTCCTTCGCCGCGAGCACCGCGGCGCCTAGATCTACGCCCGAAATCGAGCGGCCGGAGCCTTTGCCGGTTCCGTCCTCGGTCTCGGCAATGACGATCGCCGGCCGGCCGAAGCGCTCCTTCAAGCGGCCCGCGACGATGCCGATCACGCCCTGGTGCCAGCCGGCGCTCATGACGATGATCACCGGATCGCCGGTGAGCTTAGCCGCCTGCTCCTCGGCCTGCTCGCAGACCAGCATTTCGATCGCGCGGCGCTCCTCGTTCAGGCGATCGAGCTCGACGGCGATGCCGCGCGCTTCTTCCGGATCGGTGGAGGTGAGAAGACGCACTCCGAGGTCCGACTTGCCGACCCGGCCGCCGGCGTTGATCCGCGGCCCGAGCGCGAAGCCGAGGTCGCGGCATGACGGGGCTTTGGTGAGGCGCGATGCTTCGATCAGCGCCGCCATCCCAACATTCTGTCTCGCGGCCATGATCCTCAGTCCCTGGGTCACGAACGCCCGGTTCAGGCTCTTCAGCCGCGCCACATCGGCGACCGTCCCAAGCGCGACGAGATCCAGCAGGTCGAGAATTTTGGGCTCGGCAAGCGCTTCGAAAAAGCTCCGGGCGCGAAGCTCGCGGATCACAGCGACCCCCAGCAGGAAAGCCATGCCAACCGCCGCGAGATGGCCGTGCGCGGCGCCGTCCGCGCTTTCATCGAGGCGGTTGGGATTGATCATGGCGTAAGCGACGGGGAGGAGGCTGGCGCACTGATGGTGGTCGACCACGATCACGTCGAGCCCGGCCGAGCGAGCCTCGTCCAGCGCCTCGAACGCCTGCGCTCCGCAATCCACGCACACGGCGACGCTTGCCCCGCGGCCCTTGAGCTCGACCAGCGCCTTGCCCGAAGGTCCGTACCCTTCCATCAGCCGGTCGGGAATGTAGACGATCGGCTCCGCGCCTAGCCTGCGAAGGAGAAGCACGAGCAACGCCGCGCTGGTTGCGCCGTCCACGTCATAATCGCCGAAGATGGCGACGGTTTCGCCGCCTTGGACGGCGTCGGCGAGCCGCTTGGCGCCCTTGTCCATGTCGCTGAAGCATGATGGGTCCGGCAGGAAATCTCGGATCTTCGGATCGCGATTGCGGGCAAGGTCGTCGCGGTCGACGCCGCGAGCCAGAAGGAGTTCATCGACCAGCTCGTCCATGCCGAGGGTTTCGTCGGGCGGGCGCCGCCAGCGCCACGGCTGCCCGGTCACCGATCGTTCGATGTTGAGCGCAAAGCTACTCACGGCTGCAAGTTATGGGCCACAGATTCCTGGGTCTAGAGGCCGCGATGCACGAGGTCGTGATATTCTGTGGATACCCGGCGAACTGTACCGGTGCTGGCACGCATCACGATGCTTTCCGTGGTGACGCAATTTCGGCCGCGGTGGACGCCCCGCAGGAGCGAACCGTCGGTCACCCCGGTCGCCGCGAAGATGCAGTCGCCTTTGGCCATTTCATTCAGCGAATAGACCCGTTCGAGATCCTCGATACCCCATCGGCGAGCGCGAGCCACTTCATCGTCATTGCGAAACACCAGCCGGCCTTGCATCTGCCCGCCCACACAGCGCAGGGCGGCTGCCGCCAGCACGCCCTCCGGAGCTCCGCCCGTGCCGATGTAGACGTCGATCCCCGTCGTAGGATCGGTCGTCGCAATGACCCCCGCGACATCGCCGTCGGGAATGAGCTTGATCCCGCAACCGAGGTCGCGAAGCTGTTGAATGATCTCCTCGTGCCGGGGACGATCGAGGACGCAGGCGACGATTTCGCCTGGATCAGTGCCTTTGGCTTTCGCGATTGATCGGATGTTGTCGGCGGGCGAGAGCGTCAAGTCGATCGTGCCGTCGGGATAGCCGGGACCGATCGCCAGCTTCTCCATGTAGGTGTCGGGAGCATTCAGCAGGCAGCCCTGCTCGGCGATGGCAAGGACCGCAAGCGCATTCGGCCCGGCCTTGGCGGTGATGGTCGTCCCCTCGAGTGGGTCGAGCGCAATGTCTATGCTCGGCCCGCTGCCCTGCGCGGAGCCGACCTTTTCCCCGATATAGAGCATCGGCGCTTCGTCGCGCTCTCCCTCGCCGATCACGACCGTCCCGTCGAGCGGCAGCTCGTTCAGCGCGGCACGCATCGCTTCGACGGCCGCGGCGTCGGCGGCTTTTTCGTCGCCGCGGCCGATGAGCTTTGAGGCAGAAATCGCCGCGGCCTCGGTCACTCGGACCATTTCGAGGACGAGGACCCGGTCGAGGACGGAGGAGGCTGCCGCGCGATTCATGCCCGAGCCGATAGAAGCGCTACTCGCCCTCGTCCACTCTGTGCTGCAGCAGGTCGGAGCGCACCCGCACCGCTCGAGCAGCGAGTGACGTCTCGATCAGGAAAACGCCGAAGCCCGCCCCGATCGTCAGCATCGATGCAATGAACAGCCAAGCGATCTCCGTTCCCAGCCGCGTGCGAATGAGGTTTGCGGCGAACAGCATGACCACCACCAGGCACGTCAATATCGCCGACGTGACCGACAATCCGGTAGCCCAATTGATCAGTGACATTCGGCGATCGAGGATTTTGAGGTCAGCAATCCAACGGTCGTGCTCGGCGCCTCGGCTGCCGAGCAGGAGCGGCTCGATCTCACGCGACCGGTCCACGATCCGGGACAGCCTAGACGCGAGGACGTTCAGGAATGCACCGATGCCGCTCAGGAGGAAGACCGGAGCAAGAGCGAGTCGAACGATTTCCGCCACGGTCGAAACCGGCAGGTCTGATTGTGGGAGGACCATCATCGTTCGGCCCTATGCATCAGCGGCAGAGAAATGCCAGAGTCAGGATTGGCCGAAACCGCCCGTCATCAAATAGAAGTGGGCAGGCTAACCAGAGTGCTGACCGGTACCTGGGTTCAGCCTTCCCCTTCGTTGCCGTTCGCAAGCTCGCAACTGGCCACTTCGAGCAGAAGCAAGCCATTGACGACAAAGCTCGCCGCGAGGACCCATGCGAAGCTTGCGACAAGCCGCTCTGTCGGACCGAATAGGCTGACGATGATCGTTGCGATTTGAAGGCCCGCGATGAGCAGCACCGCAAGGAGGAAATCCATTCCGGCGGAAAGGGCCATCCAGGTCCTGACGGAACCCGAAATGTGCGTGCTCGCATAGGCAAGGATGAGGCTTCGAACGATCAGCCAGCCGATGATGGGCACGACGGTCGGGAAGAAGTGGGTTTCCGGATTGAGGACGAACAGCAGTCCGGCGAGCGCGGTCACTCCGCCGGCCGCCATGGCATAGACGCGAACGTCTCGGCGAAGCGATCCAGCGACTGTTTCGATAAGGCCGGCGGCGATCATCAGTGCGCCGATCAGGTCCGATGCGATCGTCTTGCCGACGGGCAGTAGTGCGGCGCACGCTCCGAGACCGATGATGGCGAGGCCGGCGACGCGGATTCCCCGAGCGCGAGCGCGCGCCGAAATTGTTGTGTCAGTCCGTGTCGCCATGCGTACCCGTCGCTGCCAATCCTTTGGGCAGCCAAGGGTTCCTACCCGCTGCCAAGCATTTTCTTCACGCCGCGAGCGGCCTGGCGCAGGCGCTGTTCGTTTTCGACCAGAGCAATCCTGACAAACCCTTCGCCCTCTTCGCCGAATCCGACTCCCGGAGCGACCGCCACATGCGCGTCCGTCAGAAGCTTCTTCGCGAATGCCATCGATCCGAGGTTGTGGAATCGTTCGGGAATGGGCGCCCAGGCGAACATGGACGCTTCCGGGGAGGGGATCTCCCACCCGGCGCGGCCGAAACTCTCGACGAGCACATCGCGGCGCTTCCTGTAGAGATTGCGGTTATAATCGACGATGTCCTGGGGCCCATTGAGCGCCGCGCACGCCGCCGCCTGGATGGGCGTGAAGGCGCCGTAATCGAGGTAAGACTTGACCCGGCCCAGTGCGTCGATCAGCCGCGCGTTGCCGACCGCGAAGCCGATCCGCCATCCGGCCATCGAATAGGTCTTGCTCATCGATGTGAACTCGACGGCCACGTCCTTCGCCCCTTCCACCTCGAGGATCGACGGGGTCGGCTGATCGCCGAAGTAGATTTCGGCATAAGCGAGGTCGGAAATAACGATCAGTTCG
The DNA here is from genome assembly GCA_046765675.1 of Pseudomonadota bacterium. Taxonomy (GTDB): domain Bacteria; phylum Pseudomonadota; class Alphaproteobacteria; order Sphingomonadales; family Sphingomonadaceae; genus Sphingomicrobium. The sequence goes on along the minus strand of JBKPOR010000004.1, from coordinate 45,819 downwards.
TGCTCGCGGGCGAAATCGATCAGGCGCCGATAGAAGTCGAGGTCGGCAACATATGCTGTCGGGTTCGACGGATAGCCGATCACGAGAACCTTTGGCCGGGGAACGGTGTAGCGAACGGCGCTGTTCAATCGATCGAAGAATTCCTCTCCGGGCGCCGCCGGGATCGACCGGATGGCCGCTCCCGCGATGATGAAGCCGAAGCTGTGAATGGGATAGGATGGGTTGGGCGCGAGCACGACATCGCCGGGCGCGGTTATCGCCTGGGCGAGGTTGGCTAGGCCCTCCTTGGAACCGAGGCAGACAATGACTTCCTTGTCGGGGTCGAGGTCGACGTTGAAACGCCGCTTGTAATAAGCCGCCTGGGCTTTCCTGAGGCCCGGGATCCCGCGGCTCGCCGAATAGCGATGGGCGTGCGGCTTGCCCGCGACCTCGGCAAGCTTGTCGATGACATGCTGCGGAGGCGATCCGTCGGGATTTCCCATGCCGAGGTCGATGACGTCCTCGCCTCGAGAGCGCGCTGCGGCCTTCATCGCGTTGACTTCGGCGAAGACGTACGGCGGCAGGCGCTCGATGCGGTAGAATTCGTCGCTCATCTCCGCTGCCAATGCGCGAGAATGGCGCGCCGCGGCAACCCGTCGCCTAAACCGGCCCGCTAACGGATGTTTCTGCGCCGTCGATGTCGCGGAAGCGGGCGATGTGAACCCCGTGCATTTCGGTCGGCGGCTGGGTGAAGCTGAGACCGAGCTCGTCACGCCGCGAATAGAATTCGCCGAGATCGTCCGCGGCGAAGCCAAGCTGGACGCTTCCGGCCGGATGCTCGGGCGATGTGGGGTGCAGGGCCAGGGTCGTGTCGCCGGTCGCGAACTCGCTCCAGAACGGGGACTCGAACTTCAGCTGCAGGCCGAGCGTGTCGCGATGGAAGGCGATCGCTTTGTCCATGTCGGCGACATGTTTGATCGCATAGCTCAGTTTCATGTCATCCTCCGTTAGCGTTTGAGGAGGGCATAGGTGCGGCGGAATGCCCGCGCTTCCGCCGCGGTGAAAGCGCTGCGGTCGTCACGCTGCGCTTCGTCGGGGACGCCTGTCACGAAGTAAGCGATGCCGCGCCCGAGGGCGCGGTCGACCCACAGGCCTGCCTTCATCCCATAGGCATCGCCGGCATGGCCGACGAGAACGGCACCGCCGGTTCCCATGTTGTCGCGGCACCCGGGAACGCGCGTCGGAATTTGGTGGGTTCCGTGACCGGAGCTGCAATAAAAGCCGCCCTCGGTCAGTCCGTTGCTGCCGTCGAACTGCCAGACCTGCGCGAGCAAGGTATCGACCGATTGGGGCGAGAGAATTCGAATTCCGTCGAGCGTTCCGCGATTCAGAAGCATCCGCCCGATCCGGACCAGCCCCCGCGCGGAGATGCGCAACCCGCCCTGGGGCGAGAAGAGCGAGCCGTTATCGCCGAGCTTCCAGCGCCCGAGGTCGCACGGTTCACCTTCCTTGACGAACACTGGGCAGGCGGGTCGCACACCGTGCAGGTCGTCTTTCTGCGGTTTGCCGTCGGGCGAGTCGAGCTCCACGGCGCGCGCGATCACGGCGTCGCTGCAGGTCGGCCAGTTGTAGCAGGCGTCGAGCTTCATCGGCTCGAGGACCTCGCGGCGCATCCAGACGTCGAAGCGTTCGCCCGTGGTCTTCTCGATGATCGAGCCGATGATCGGATAGTTGAGGTTGACGTAGGCGAAATAATTGTCCCCTGGACCGTGCTTCGGGTCCCAGTTCTTCGGGTCGCGCATGACGTCCCGCAGTGAACTGCCCAACGGAATGACGTAATTGTCGTCATGCTCGCGTACCGAGCTTGTGTGCGCGAGCAGCATCCCCAGCGTGATCGCCCGCTGAGGGAACTTCGGGTTGCGCAATTCCCAGCCGAGGGCTTGCGACACATCGGCGTTGAGATCGAGCTTGCCCTGCTCGACAAGTCTCAACACGCCGATTGCAGTCACCAGTTTGCTGATCGAGGCGACCCGCACCGGATCGTCGATGGTGACTCGCCGGCCGGACTGCGGGTCGGCGATTCCCTCTGCAAAGGTGGCGATCTCGCCATTGCGGTCGAACGCAACACCGACCTGCGCTCGGACCGGCGGCTCCGTCGGTGGAATCGTAGCGCAAGCGGAGAGGGCCAAACTCAGCGCTAGTGTAAGGCTCCGCATCATTGCCTACATAGCCGCGATGGCAGAGGAGTCGAACAGGGCTGAGAGCGCAATCCCGACGCTCGAAGACTGGCAGCATTGGACGCTGGTGATGGGCCGCGTCCAGCAGATGCTGATGGAGTTCTGGGCGGCGAGCCTCAAGAAAGACCAGCCGTTTCCGGGTTGGTCTCAGCCCGCCTTCGGCTTTGGCGAGCAGGCGGGCGCGGCCGACCCGATGGCGCTGATGACCGCGGGCGCGCAGGCATGGGCAAAGGGCCTCGAAGCATGGGGCAAGATGCTCGGCGGAGCGGTTGCGGCTCCGAGCCCTCAGGAAAAGGATCGAAAGGATCGGCGCTTCGCCGCGCCCGAATGGCATGACAACCCGATCTTCGACACGATTCGGCAGACCTATTTGCGGATGTCGGACCAGCTTCTGGGGACGGTCGACGAGATCGAGAACCTCGACCCAACCATGCGCGAGCGGCTGCGCTTCGCGACCCGCAGCTTCGTCGACGCGATGAGCCCGTCCAATTTCGCGCTCACCAACCCCCAGGTGCTCAAGAAGACGATCGAGAGCCGCGGCGAGAATTTGCTGAAGGGCCTCGCCAACATGCTGAAGGACATTGCGGCGGGCCAGCTCACCCAGACTAAGCCCGGCGTTTTCGAAGTCGGCCGGAACCTCGCAACCACCCCGGGCAAGGTGATCAAGCAAACGAGGCTTTACCAGGTCATCCAGTACACCCCGACGACGCCCGAGGTACTGAAGACTCCGGTCGTGATTTTCCCTCCGTGGATCAACCGCTTCTACATCCTCGATCTCAACCCGGAAAAAAGCTTCGTCAAATGGTGCGTCGACAACGGGGTGACTTTGTTCATGGTCAGCTGGAAGTCGGCCGACGAGAGCATCGCCGACGCCACGCTCGACGATTATGTGCTCGAGGGACAGATCGACGCGATCGACACGGTGCGCGACCTGCTCGGGGTCGAGAGTGTCCACACGATCGGATATTGCGTTGCCGGGACCACCTTGGCGGCGACGCTGGCCTATCTTCAGGCCAAGAAGCAGGCGAAAAAGGTCAAGTCCGCGACCTTCCTGACCGCTCAGGTGGACTTCACCGAGGCCGGAGACCTGAAGCTCTTCACGGGCCCCGAAACGATGGGACTTTTGGACGAGCTGACCAAGGAGAAAGGTTATCTCGATGGCCGGTACATGGCGGCGACCTTCAACCTGCTGCGCGGCCGCGACCTCATCTGGAGCTATGTGGTCAACAATTACTTGCTTGGGGAGGAGCCGGCCCCGTTCGACCTCCTCTATTGGAATTCGGACACGACCAACCTGCCGGCGCCGTGGCACCGCGATTATCTCGAAAGCTTCTACAAGGGGAACAAGCTTGCGGTGAAGGGCGGGATCTCCGTCGCCGGAGTCCCGGTCGACATCGATACGGTCGAGACTCCGACCTACGTCCAGGCCGGGCGTGAGGATCATATCTCCCCGCCGCAGAGCGTGTGGAAGATCATGACCCATTTCGCCGGACCGAAAAGGTTCGTTCTGGCAGGATCCGGGCACATCGCCGGAGTCGTGAACCCGCCGGCAGCGAACAAATATCAATTTTGGGTCAACGATCGTCCACTGAAGACGCTGGATGCGTTCGTTGAAGGCGCGACGGAGCACAAGGGCAGCTGGTGGCCGGATTGGCTCGCCTGGCTCACGAAGCAAGATTCAACCACAGTGAAAGCGGCGGGTGCGCGCGTCCCCGGCAAGGGCAAGCTGAAAGCCATCGAGGACGCGCCCGGATCCTATGTCAAAGCGCGTTGAAGCGCTGACGATCCGCCTGGCCCGGCCGGAAGAGCGCCTCGACCTCGAAGCACTCCAGCGACGAGCTTCGCTGGCGCTTCCCCAATATCGACAGCAGCTGGAAGCTCATCCCGAAGTCATTGAGGTTCCGGCCGAGCAAATCGCCGAGGGCCAGGTGCTGGTCGCCGAGCTCGACGAACGCGTTGCGGGCTTTGCAACCTTGATTGCCGGGGAGCTCCACGGGCTGTTTGTCGAGCCGCGCCTTTGGAAGCGCGGCATCGGCGCCGCCTTGGTCGAAGCGGCCGCGCACAAAGCGCGGATGCAGGGAGTCTCGCTGACTGTGACGGCGAATCCGACAGCGCGCGGGTTCTACGAGAAATGCGGCTTCACCCTCGAGGGCGAACGCGACACGATGTTCGGTCCTGGGCTCAGGATGTCGCGCTGATCAGCAATTTTCGTACTTCCAGTTGCGTCGCTTGCCTTCGCTGAGCCACTGGATCGCGTCCCCGATCCGCTTGTGCCGGGTGGAATCCTGTTTCGCCTCGCTGATCCAGTCGAGATATTCGCGTTGCGCCGACGGAGGGAAACCATCCAGCGTCGCCTTGGCTTGCGGCGCTCTCGCGAGGGCTGCCGCAAATTCGGGATGCATGCCGGGCGGCGGCTTCGGCTCATGCTTGGTTTTTCGACGCGCAGGCGCGCCTGATAGCTCGGCCGCCTTGAGGATCATCGCGTCGAGGTCCTCCGGCAGGTCGTCCACGCGGGTCAGCTTTCCGAGCTGGCCCATCGCACCGCTCCTGGTCTCGAAGCCGAGCTCCTGGCCGCGCCAGAAGTTAACCACCGCATGCTGTTTGAAGGCGGCTGTGCCCAGAAGGATCTTGCCGTCCTTGCAATAGGTCGGATGACTCCACTTCATCGCTTCCTCGATCCCGGGAATCACGGCGTGGACCCGTTCACGCACCTTCTCGAGGATCGGACGAGCGAACGGCTGCGCCTTCGCGATATAGGTGTCGATTCGGGGCTCACGGCTCACAGGATCCCTCCCCCGAGCATCAGTCGAACCACTCCTATCACGATTACCAGCAGGTTGAGATTGCGGCCGCTCGTCCCGCGCGAGACCATTCCGACCCCAGCGCCGATGACCGCCAGCGGGATGATCAGCCAATTGGCCCATCCCAGCAGCGGGATGAAAGCGACGATCGCGAGGATCAGCGCGACGAAGCCGATGATCAGCGAAGCCACATTGAACATGGCCGACCTCCTATCATCATTCCGGCGGCTGCGGCAGCCGCGGGCTCCTCAGGAGTGCCGTTACATACAGGGCCAGGGCGGTCCAGATTGCCGCGAAGGCGACTGCGTGCGCCGGCGTGAACGGCTCGCCGTACCATACGCCGATCAGGAACTGTAAGGTCGGGGCAATGAACTGGAGCATGCCGAGCGTCGAATATTTCAGTAGCCTCGCCGCGGCGGTGAACAAAAGCAGCGGCGTGGTCGAGACAATCCCCGCGATAAGCAGCAGGCCGGTGTCTGCGCCGGTCGAGCCAAGAATTGGCGCTCCGGCCCCAAATCGCCAGCCCAGCCAAAGAAGGGCCAAGGGAAAGAGCAGCCCCGTCTCGACACCCAAGCCCGTAATCGCGTCGGCGGGCACGACTTTGCGGAGCAAGCCGTAGAGCGCGAAAGTGACGCAAAGGGTCAGGCTGATCCAAAGCTGGCCCAATGCACCGGCGGCCAGGACCGAGATCCCCGCCGCAGCGACCGCGACCGCGGTCCATTGAAGAAGGCCGAGCCGCTCCTTCAATACGAACCTGCCGAGCAACACATTGGCGAGCGGGTTCAGATAATAGCCGAAGCTCGCAGCAAGGATGTGTCCGCTCGTAACCGCGTAAACGTAGAGCAGCCAGTTGCCGCCGATCAGCAACGCGGTAACCGCCAGGATTGCAAGGGTCTTGGGTCGAGTGATGGCCTCCCGGACCTTGTTCCACCCCTTCGCCAGCGCGATCAGCGCCGCCAGGAAGGGCAGGGACCAAAGCACTCGGTGGGCCACGATGTCGATCGCCGGGACGTGGCGGAGGGCCCTGAAATAGAGCGGGAGAACGCCCCACAGCCCGTAAGCGGCAAGGCCAAGAAGGAAGCCTGAGCGCGGGTGGCGCTGGGCCGCATGGGTCGCGGTCTGGGACGAACCGGCACGGGCGTTCATCGGCCGTGCGCCTAGCGGCGCTGAGCGTTCAGTGAAAGCTCATGTTGAATGCCGTGTTAGTTGAATCTGCGGACGGTCGCTGTCACGTTGGCCGCGGTCTCGGGAAGTGGGGGTAGTGACTCGATTCGACAGCTTCGAGATGCGCACGGCTGCGGCCCTGATGCTCGCGGCGCTCGCGGCTGCCTGCGTGACCAAGCCCAAACCGCCGCCAGGAATTACTCCGACCGTGGAGGTCGGCGCGCCACTCAAATCGGATATCTGGAAGCAAGTGGCGACGGCCTCAGACGAAGACCGCATCGCGCGCCTCGGCCTTGGCTGGCAGGAAGCGTTGGCGGATGCGCGCAAGACCTCCGCTGACGAAGTTCGCAGGGAAGGGGCCTTGCTTCGCCCCCGGGCAGCGCTCCCGCGTCCCGCTCCGACACCGGGAAGCTATTATTGCCGGCTGATCAAGCTCGGCAAGGCGACTTCGAAGAGTAAGGCATATGAGAGCTTCAGGCCGTTCTTCTGCTACGTCGAGGTCGAAGGCGACCTGCTGACGATCGTCAAGCAGACCGGCAGCCAGAGGCCCGCGGGGAGGCTGTGGGAGGATGACGATCCGACGCGCCTCATCTTCCTCGGAAGCCTGGCCCTCGGCAATGAGGAGCAGCCGATTGCCTACGGCGACGACCCCAAGCGCGACATGGCAGGCGTGCTCGAACGCATTGGGCCGTTCCGCTGGCGCCTCGTCATCCCCTGGCCGCAGAGCAGCACCTCGAAGCTCGACGTGTTCGAGCTGACACCGGTCGGGCAGCAGCCACAAGCTCAATGACCGAAGCCGGGTTGCTTGCGGACCCGGGCGAGGTCCGTGCGATCCTGGTTGCGACGGCCAAGGCTGGAGAGCCAATCAGCTACGCCGAAGTGCTGGAATTGCTCGGCCACCATTTCACCCGACCCAAGATGCGCGCGCTGTGCAAGGTCCTCGCCTATGTCGATGACGAGGCGGAGGAGCGCGGCGAGCCGGAGCTCGCGGTTCTGGTCGTGCGCCAATCGGATGGACTGCCGGGGCAGGGGTGGTGGGTCGGCGGGGCCAGGAAGCATGACTACACCGGTTTGTGGGAAGGGCCGAAAGCGACGAAGCTGATCCGCAGACTGCAGCGTCAGGCCTTCGAACATTGGGCGGGACGAGACGCCTAGCTTCGGCTAATCGCGCCGGAAATGGCCGAGCCACGCACCTTTACCGTCAGCGAGGATGATGACGGGATCCGCCTCGACCGCTGGTTCAAGCGGCATATGGCCGAGGTCAGCTTCAACGTCGTGTCGCGATGGGCGCGAACCGGGCAATTGCGGGTGAACGGCAAGCGCGCCGTTCCGGGTGACCGTGTCGAGGCCGGCCAGGAAATCCGAATCCCGCCGGCGGCCGCCGTGCCGCAGCGGTCCTCGCGACCGCAGCCCGAGCGCGAACGGCTGACGGACGATGAAATTGAATTCGTGCGCGAGATGGTGATCTATGAGGACCCGAGTGCCTTCGTCCTTAATAAGCCGCCGGGACTTGCAACGCAGGGCGGGACGAAGACCAACAAACATCTCGATCGGCTGCTCGACGGCCTCGGCGACGACCGCGGCCGGCCGAAGCTGGTCCACCGGCTGGACAAGGATACGTCCGGCGCGCTCTTGGTCGCCCGGACCGCTCGTTCCGCGGGCCATTTCGCGAAGGCCTTTTCCGGACGTACGGCGCGCAAGATTTATTGGGCGCTGGTGGTGGGTGTGCCCAGCGTGGACGAAGGCGTCATCGATGCTCCTCTGGCCAAACAACCGGGGACCGGCGGAGAAAAGATGCATGTCGACCATGATCATGGCCTTTCGGCAAAGACTCGGTGGCGGGTGATCGACCGTGCCGGGAACCGCGCCGCCTGGGTCGAACTCCAGCCGTTGACCGGCCGCACCCACCAGCTGCGCGCCCATATGGCAGCGATCGGATATCCTGTTGTGGGGGATGCCAAATATGGCGGAGCCGAAGCGTTCCTGACCGGAGGGATCAGCCGCAAGCTTCACCTTCATGCGCGGCGCCTGAAGATCGACGCGCCCGACGGGACGATCGACGTCGCAGCGGAGCTTCCCGTCCATATTGCCGAGAGCCTTGCGACGCTCGGATTCGATGCAGCCTTGGGCGACAAACTTCCAAAAGCCAGAGGGGAACCTCAACGACGCCCGTCAAAACCGCGACGCGAGACGCGCCGCGGCGAACGGCGCTCGCGCGGCTCGAGGGATCGAAGGCGGTGAAACATGGCTGACGACGACATCTGGAGGCGGCGTTACCTCGCTTACACGGCTGTCCGGATAGGCGGCCTCGCCGTCTTCTTCCTGGGTATCGCGATTGGCTACACGAACCTCCTTCGGGAAGGCGGCTGGCCGCAGGTTGGAGCCGTGGTTGCAATTCTAGGAGTGATTGACGCCGTATTCGCGCCGCGGCTCCTGAAGAAGAGCTGGGACGATCAGGACCAGCAGAATCCGCCGCAGTGAGGCGATTCTGGGGAGACGTCACGGTTGAAGAAGAGAACAGCGGCTGGGCCATCCGGCTCGATGGCCGCCCCGTTCTGACCCCGGCGCGCCGGCCGCTCGGTCTTCCCAACCGCGCGCTTGCCGATGCCGTCGCGGATGAATGGCGCTCGGTTGGCGCAGAGGTCGATCCCCGAACAATGTCGCTTACGGGGTTCGCGAACGCGGCGATCGACCGTGTCTTGCCCGAACGCCCAGCGTTCGCGGCGGGGCTCGGGCGCTACGCTGAAGCCGATCTCGCTTGCTACCGGTCGGAATGGCCCCCTGAGCTGGTCGAGCGCCAGCGGGAATGCTGGGATCCTTTGTTGGCCTGGGCGCGAAGGCGTTACGACCTCGACTTCGCCACGACTTCCGGGCTGATGCCCGTTCCGCAGCCCCCTGCGACGGTCGATCGGCTGGTCCATGAGGTCACGGCCATCGATCCGTTCCGGCTGGCAGGCCTGTCGGCGCTCATCACCATTGGAGGTTCTCTGATCGTGGGCCTGGCACTGCTCGAAAAGGCGATATCCGCAGAAGAAGCCTGGGCCGCGGTCAGCATCGATGAGCGTTGGCAGATCGAGAAATGGGGTTCCGACAACGACGCCGAACAAACGCTCGAGAATCGCCGGCGCGATTTCCTCGCCGCGGCTCGATTCCTGGAATTGCTCGAATAGCGGCTGCTAGTGCTGCGGCCCGATCAGGTCGCGTACGAAGGACACCAGGCCGATCTGCCGAGCACGCTTCAAGCGCTCTGCCGCGACAATCGTCTGAACCTCGGCCAGGCATGCATCCATGTCGCGGTTGATGAGGACATAGTCATATTCGGCCCAGTGGCTGATTTCGCCGGTCGAGCGCTGCATCCGGTCGGCGATCACCTCCTCGGCATCGGTTGCCCGAGAGTGAAGGCGCCGCTCGAGTTCTTCCATCGAAGGCGGAAGGATGAAAATCCGAACGAGGTCCTCGCCCATCGCCGAATGGAGCTGTTGCGTTCCCTGCCAATCGATGTCGAACAAGATGTCGCGGCCATCGCGGAGCGCGGATTTTACCGGTGCCTTCGGAGTGCCGTAGCGGAAGCCGAACACGGGGGCCCATTCGACGAACTCGCCGTCGTCGATCAGTCGACCGAATTCTGCGTCGCTGACGAAGTGATAATCGACATCATCTGTCTCCCCGGGGCGCTTGGGACGCGTCGTCGCCGAGACCGACATCGTGATTTCCGGATCCGATTCGAGCAGCATCCGCGAGATCGTCGTCTTGCCCGCGCCGGACGGAGATGAAAGCACGATCAGCAGGCCGCGCCGGCGGCGAGCGAGAGCGTCGGTCGAAGCGTCCATGGCCGCTCTTGCTTCGGTCGGGCCGTGGCCGTCAAGCGGCGGGTTGACGCACTGCACAAAAAACACGCTTGAAATGGTGCGGCGCAACGTTTATGTTGCACTGCAGCAAATTCAGAGGAATACTTAATGACAGACGAAACCAAGGTTGAAGCTCAGGCTGTCGCCGAGGCTCCGGCCAAAGTCGCCGTGGCGATTGCCGACACCGTCGAGACGATCGCTAAGGAGAGCAAGAAGGCGGCGAAGGTGGAGCGTGCTTCCATCACCCGCCGGGCCAAGCGCAAGCCGGTTGCCAAAAAGACCGCTTCCCGCCGCGCCAAGTCTGTCCGCCGCAAGAATCGTGCCGCCGCCCGCAAGAACGCGCGCCCGGCCAAACAAAGGATTGAAACCGTGACCAACACCAATTTCTTCGAAGTTCCGGCCTTCGCGCCGTTCCAGTCGATCTTCAGCGATGCCAGTGAGCGCAGCCAGGAGATCGTCAAGCGCAGCCAGAAGGTTGCTGAAGAGCTCGCCGATCTCACTCGCGCCAACGTTGAGGCGGTGGTCGAGGCCGGCCGAGTCGCCAGCGAAGGCGCTCGCGCGATCGGTCAGGACGCCGTCAGCAAGGGCCGCGAGAGCTTCGAGCAGGCCGCGGACGCGATCCGTTCGCTCGCCGAGGCCAAGTCGCCGACCGAATATCTGCAGCTCCAGGGCGACTTCGCTCGTGCGTCGTTCGACCGCGCGATCGCCGAGAGCTCGAAGCTGACCGAATCGCTGGTGAAGCTTGCCGGCGAGGCGTTCCAGCCGCTTTCGAATCGCGCCACGGCGAATGCCGAGCGCTTCAATACTCTCGTTGCCTGACCCTCTCCCCTCCTAGTTCAGGTGACGAACCCGGCGGCCGCTCCCCCAAGGGCGGCCGCCAATTTTTTAAGGCAAGCGTGCGAAGCCGCCTTGCGGCACTTTTCGAGCCTGCCATATTTTATAGCGTGATGAGCATCGACAAGATCATCATGGCCAATGGTGACGAAGACGGGATCGACGAGATCGAGACCGGCGTCGCGACGCGCACCCGGCCCAAGACGAAGAAGCCTTCGAACTACAAGGTCCTGATGCTCAATGACGACTACACCCCGATGGAGTTCGTCGTGCTCGTCCTTCAACGCTTCTTCTCAATGGGCATTGAGGATGCGACGAGGGTGATGCTGCAGGTGCACCAGCAGGGCGTCGCGGTGTGCGGCGTCTTCACCTACGAAGTCGCTGAGACCAAGGTCACCCAGGTGATCGATTTCGCTCGGGAAAACCAGCACCCGCTGCAGTGTACGCTCGAAAAGGCCTGAGCGCCGTTCCTCCCCACCAACTGCGCTGGCAGGGAGGAATTTCCGTCGCTAAAGCCGCTCCGTGGACAGCATCTGGATCAGCGGCGGTACGCGCCTCAAAGGCGAAATCCCGATCAGCGGCGCGAAAAATGCCGCTCTGACCCTGATGCCCTGCGCCCTTCTCACCGATGAGAAATTGACGCTCACCAACCTGCCGCGCCTCGCCGACGTCGACACATTCAGCCATTTGCTCAACCAGCTCGGGGTTTCGACCCATGTCGCCGGGGTGAAGAAGGGCGAAATCGGCCGCCGGATGACGCTCCAGGCCGACGAGGTTGTCTCGACCGTGGCGCCTTATGACATGGTTCGCAAGATGCGTGCGTCCGTGCTGGTGCTGGGCCCGATGCTGGCCCGCGCCGGCGAAGCGACGGTGTCGCTGCCGGGCGGCTGCGCGATCGGCGATCGCCCGATCGACCTGCATTTGAAAGCGCTCGAATGCATGGGCGCCGAAATCGAGCTCACGGCGGGCTACGTAAAGGCGACCGCGCCCAAGGGTCGGCTTCCTGGCGGCGACTTCAGCTTCCCAGTCGTATCCGTCGGGGCAACCGAGAACGCGCTCATGGCGGCGGTGCTTGCGAAGGGCAAAACCCAGCTGTTCAACGCCGCTCGCGAGCCCGAGATCGTAGACCTGTGCAACCTCCTTGTCGCCATGGGTGCGAAGATTGCCGGCATCGGCTCCTCGCACCTGATCGTGACCGGAGTTGAGGGCCTTCGCGGGACGACCTACGAGGTCATGCCGGACCGGATCGAGGCCGGCAGTTACGCGTGCGCGGCGGGCATCACGGGCGGCTCGATCGACCTCATCGGTGCTCGACCGGATGACATGCGCGCGACGATAAACGCGCTCGCCCAGGCTGGATTATTAGTCGAATTCCACAACCGTGGGATCAAAGTCAGCTCCAACGGCGCATTAAAGCCGCTGGCTCTCTCCACCGCTCCGTTCCCGGGCTTCGCAACCGACATGCAGGCGCAGTTCATGGCGATGCTCGCGCTCGCCCAGGGTGACAGCTTCCTCGAGGAGACCATCTTCGAGAACCGCTACATGCACGTCCCCGAGCTTCGCAGGATGGGCGCCAATGTCGAGGTCCACGGCCGATCGGCGATCGTTAGGGGAACGGAGGGTTTGACCGGCGCGAGCGTCATGGCGACGGATCTACGAGCGTCGATGAGCCTCGTCCTCGCAGGGCTCGCTGCGGAAGGAGAGACCGAGGTGCTGCGCGTCTACCATCTCGACCGCGGCTACGAACGGCTGGAGGAAAAGCTGTCGGCAGTCGGCGCGACGATCGAACGCAGGAGCGCCGGCTAGAACTTTTTCATGAAGCGGATGCTCGTCCGCTCGTACCCCATATGGCGGTAGAATGCGTGGGCCTCGCCCCGGCGATCGTTGCTTGTCACTTCGACCAGCTTGCAGCCCGCTTTATTCAAAATCCGTTCGGCTTCCTCGACCAGCATTCGGCCAATGCCGTGGCCTTGAGCGTCCTTGCCAACCACGAGCACCGTGATTCGGCCGACCGGAGCATCCCGGTGCACGGTCACGGTCTTGTGAACTCCGATCAGTCCCACGACTGCCTTGCCGAGCGTTGCGACTAGCGGCGATTCCTTCACTTTCGCCAGCGCCGCCAGATTCTTGCGGACCGCCTTTTCCGTGATGGGATGGCCTAGATAGTCGATCAATTCGCTTAGTTGCTTCGAATCGGCTGGCTTAGCGGCCCGAATAGCGAGTTTCGGCTCAGGTCTTGGCTTGGGCGGCTTTTGCGGCTTGCGCGCGGGTTCCGGTTCGGCATCGTTGGCGGGTTCGCGGGTGACCTTGGTCGGCTTGCGCTTGCGCGGAAGCACCGCGACGTCGAGCGAGGCGCCCCAATCCTGTGCGCCGAGGTTGCGAAGATAGTGTTCGACTTCCTCGGGCTTGGCGGTTGGCCCCTTCGAGTCCATCCCAAAGACGGATTTTCCCGATTTGTCAGTCAGGCCGACCTTGCCGAAGCGGCGCTTGTTCGGCGTTCGAACTCGCGAGCGCACGAGTTTCAGCCCTCGATTCCTGGCGGTCTCGGCCAGTGCGTCCAGGCGTTCGTCGCTCACAGCTTGTCCAGCATGTGCAGGATCAACCCAACGAGGCCGCCGACCAAAGTGCCGTTGATCCGGATATACTGGAGGTCGCGCCCAACGGCAGCCTCGAGCCGGGCGGTGACCGTTCGCGCATCCCAGCTGCGGATCGTCTCCGACACGAGCTTGACGATCGAGCCGCCATAGCTCGCCGCCATCCCGACGGAAGCACGGCGTGCGAAGCGGTTGATTGCGACCCGGATTCCGGGATCGTTTTCGAGCGTCGCTCCCATCGACTTCAGGACCTCGCCGAGCTTTCCGGCGAGCACGGCATCGGGGTTGCGTGCGGCGCGGATCACGGCCTCGCGGGCCTTCTGCCACAGCGTATCGAGCCACAGGCTGACGGACTTGTTATCGAGCAATTGCTCCTTGATGGTCTCGACCCTTTCACGCGTTTCCGGTCGCGTTTGAAGATCGTTGGCGAGCTGGGCGAGCGCTTCCTCGACCTTGATCCGGACGGGATGGCCGGGATCGGTCGACATTTCGACGGTGAGTTTCCTCAGACCGTTGATGATCGCGTCGGCGAGCTTCGCGTCCAGCCCGGCGAGCTTCAGGACCCAGTTCGCTTTCTTGTGGACCATGTCGCGAATCAGGGGCTCGTTCGCGTCCAGCGCCCGCGCGGTCCAGCGGATCGCCGCTTCGAGCATCGGCACATGCCGATCCTCGTTGATCGCCGAGGCGAGCGCATGGCCGAGCAACGGCGAAATCTCGGTCCTTCGCAGCCGCGATGAGATCGCGCCCTTGACGATCCCGCCGAGGCGCTCGTCGTCGAGGCTTTCGAAGAGATCGGCGATGAGGCGCGAAGCACCGGCCCGGATCCGCGTGCCCTCGCCGGCGGGAGTCTGGAGGAAACGTCCGGCGACCCCGGCCACGTCCAGCTTCTGCATCCGCCGGGCGACCACCCCCGGGATCAGGAAATTCTCCTGCAGGAAGCGCGCGAGCGCCTCGCCGATCCGGTCCTTGTTGCGAGGGATGATCGCGGTGTGCGGGATTGGAATTCCGAGCGGGTGGCGGAATAGCGCAGTCACCGCGAACCAGTCGGCAATCCCGCCGACCATCGCCGCTTCCGAGAAGGACTTCACATAGCCGAGCCACGGATATTGCGCTTCCAGTGCTCGGGCGGCGACGAACACTCCGGCCATGGCGACGAGCAGGCCCGTCGCGACGACTTTCATCCCCTGGGCGCCGGATTGCGCGGGGTTGAAACGGCTCATGACCGGTTGTGACGGTGCTCGGTTCATGCGCTTTCAATAGCCGAGCATGGGCGGCGGTTCACTCCACCCAAATTCACTCCGCCGGAACGGCCTGGCCCTCGCGATGGGCGTCGGCACCGACGAACCGATGGAACAGCCGGCCGATCCTCGATTCGATCGAGATTGCGATCGAGAAATAGGACGGCACCAGGAGCAGCGTGAGGATCGTCGAGAAGATCAGTCCGCCGATGACCGTAATGCCCATCGGCGCGCGCCAGCTGTTGTCGCCGCTGATCGAAATTGCCGTCGGCAGCATTCCAGCAACCATCGCGACGGTCGTCATGACGATCGGCTGGGCACGCTTGTGGCCAGCTTCCCAGATGGCGTCGTTCTTCGGCATCCCGTGGTTCATCATTTCGACCGCGAAGTCGACCAGCAGGATCGAGTTCTTCGCTACGATCCCGAAGAGCATCAAAATGCCGATCAGGACGAACAGCGAAACCGGTTGTCCGGCGACGTGCAGCGCGGCCGCGGCACCGAGCGGAGCGAGCAGAAGCGAGCCCATGTTGACGAACGGAGCCAGGAATCGGCGGTAGAGGAGCACCAGGACCGCAAACACCAGCAGAACCCCGGCAATTAGGGCGACCGCGAAGTTGAACAGCAGTTCGGCCTGCCACTTCTGGTTGCCGAGGTTCATTTTCTGCACGCCCTGCGGCAAGTTCTTGAAGCTCGGAAGCTCATAGACCTTGGCCCAAACGTCACCTTCAACGACCCCGGGCGCCAGGTCCGCTCCGACCGTCATCCGGCGAAGCTGGTTGGACCGGTTGATCGTCGTCGGACCCGAACCGAAGCCGATGTCCGCAACCGCTTTAAGCGGAACCGAGCCGCCACCTGTGGTCGGGACCGGCAGGTTCTTGAGAGTTTCGATATCCCGGCGCGAATTCTCGGAGAGCGAGACCGTGATCGGCACCTGGCGGTCCGAAAGCGAGAATTTCGCGCTGTTCTGCTCGATGTCCCCGAGGGTCGCAATGCGGATCGTCTGGCTCAGCGACGCTGTCGTGACTCCTAGGTCTGCGGCAAGGTCGAACCGCGGCTTGATCGTGATTTCCGGCTGGGCGAGCTGGCTTCCGACGCGAGGAGCGCGGAGGCCCGGAACAGTTTCCATTTCCTTGGCGATGCGGTTGGCGACGTTGGTCAGCTGCACCGGATCGTCGCCGCCGAGGTATAGCATGATGTCGCGAGAATCCGGGTCGGGGCCGCCACCGTTTTGACTCTGGAAGCTGACTCTCGCGTCGGGAATTTGCGTGAGCGCCGGCGACATGTTCCGCTGGAACTCCGTATTGGTGACCTTCCGATCCTTTTTAAGGACGATGCTGACTCGGCCGTTGCCGACATTGACGCGCTCGAAGACGCGCTCGACGTTGGGATCCTTCTCAACCATTGCCGCAACCCGGTCGACGACCTGCTCGGTCTGCTTCAACGTGGTGCCGGGGGCCAGCGTGATATTGACCCTGGCAAAGTCGTCGTTCTGCGGCGGGAAGAAGGACAGCGGCAGAGTGCCGAAAAGGACCACGCTGAGCAGGAGAGTGAAAATGCCCGCGCCGACCATCGCCAGGCGGTGGTCACGCATGCGTGCGTTCCAGCGGGCGACGACCGTACCGTGCCATTCGGCGAAGCGGCCGCGTCCGAACAGCTGGACGAGAAAGGCAATGAGCTTGGCCGCTCCGTAGCCGGCGGCCGCGCCGACGAGGACCGCGATCGCAAACGAAATCGCTCCGGGCACTCCAACCTTGCCGAGCAGCATCATCACCAGACCCGTTCCGGCGAGGAATGCCAGGATGACCGGAATGAGCAGCAAGAATCCGAGAGCGTAATAACCGAACTTGCGCGCCGGTTTCGGCAAGCGTGCAAGCAGCGCATGCGCCTTGGTCGTATCGAGGCTCCAGTTGAGAACCTTCAGATAGATGTCCATCCACTTCCAGGCCGCGTGCGGCTGGATGCCGTGGGAGCGCAGGAAATAAGCGGCGATCAACGGCGTGATCATTCGAGCGACGAACAGGCTCATCATCACCGATAGGACGACGGTGAAGCCGAACGCCTTGAAATATTGTCCGGCGATTCCCGGCATGAGCGCGACTGGGAAGAAGACCGCGACGATCGCCATTGTCGTGGCAAGCACCGCAAGACCGATTTCGTCGGCCGCGTCGAGCGCTGCCTGATATCCCGATTTGCCCATGCGCATGTGTCGGACGATGTTTTCGATCTCGACGATCGCGTCGTCGACGAGCACTCCGGCGACCAGCCCCATGGCCATCGTCGACATGAAGTTCATGGTGATGCCCATGAGGCTCATGAACCAGAAGGCCGGGATCGCCGAAAGCGGGATCGAGACCGCCGAGATGGCCGTCGCCCGGATATCGCGAAGGAAGAGGAGGACGACCAGAACCGCGAGGACGGCGCCTTCGACGAGGCCCTCCATCGCGGATCTATATTGTGCTTTCGTATAGTCGACCCGGTTGAAAATCTCCGAGAAGCGAACCCGCGGATTTTCCTTTTCGAGCTTCTTGAGCTCGGCCATGCCGGCATTGTAGGCCGTCACTTCGGACGAGCCCTTCGCGCGCTGCACATAGAAGGTGACGACCTGGCGGCCGTTCATCTTGGTCAGGGTGCGCTGTTCCGAAGAGGAATCCTTGACTTCGCCCAAGTCTCCGAGCCGGACGAACCGGCCGCCCGGCAGTGCAATCTCCGTCTCGGAAAGCTGATAGGCGTCACGGGCGTTGCCGAGCACCCGGACCGACTGCTCGGATCCGGCGATTTCGGCACGTCCCCCGGCACCGTTGAAATTGCTCTGGCGAAGCTGCTGGTTGACCTGCGCCGCAGTGATTCCCTGCGCTTGCAACGCAGCGGGATCGAGGATGACCCGGATCGTGCGGTCGACGCCGCCGCCGCGCGAAACGGCGGCAATGCCCTCGACGCCCAGCAACCGCTTCGAAATGTTATTGTCGATGTACCAGCTCAACTGCTCGAGCGTCATGTCCGTCGTTCCGGCCGCCATGACCATGATCGGCTCGTCCTCGGCGTCGACGCGCGTGATTTGCGGCTCGAGAATTCCTTCGGGCAGGTTGCTTCGGATTTGGGCGATAGCGTTGCGAACGTCGTTCACGGCGCGGTCGGTCGGAGTGCCGAGCTGGAAACTCACGAAGGTCGTGCTGTTGCCTTCGCTGATGTTGCTGTTGATCTCGTCGACGCCGGTGATTCCGCGCACCGCCGATTCGACGCGCTGAGTGACCTGGGTCTCCATCTCGTTCGGGGCGGCCCCCGGCTGCGAGACCGACACGATCGCCGCTGGAAAGTCGATGTCCGGCGCGTTGTTGACCTGCATCCTGGCGAAGGAGACCAATCCGGCGAGCATCAGGCCGACGAACAGCACGATCGGTCCGACCGGGTTGCGGATGCACCAGGACGAGATGTTACGGAAATTCATAAGGCTCGAACTCTCGACTTATGCTTCAGGCGACGCTCACGACGCCGACTGACGCTTTGGCTTCACCTTTTGGCCGGGGTTGAGGAATGGCCCGGCCGAAAGCACAACGGCCTCGTTTCCGGAGATTCCCGCGGCGATCGTCACGCCATTATCGCCAACCGTGCCGATTTTGACGTTGCGCCGCTCGACCTGGTTCTTGCCGTTGACGATGTAGACGTAATTGCCGCCGTCGTCGCTCAGCACCGCGCTCTGCGGCAGCAGTGGGGCGCTTGTAGTGCCAGCGGTGATCCGTGCCTCGGCGAAACCGCCAGGCCGCATCGCGGGATCGTATGGAACGGCGATGCGGACATCACCGAGGCGCGACTGTGCGTCGATCGTGGGGGCGACTTGCCACACGGTGCCGGAATAAGTGCGGTCCGAACCCACAGGTCTCACCTGCACCGGCATTCCAACGTGAACCTGCGCAAGATCCTGCTGTGAAAGTTGCGCTCGCATTTCCATCTGTCCGCCTTCGGCAAGACGGAACAACGCGCCCGAGGCCGGGCCAACGATCTGGCCGACTTCGACACTGCGGGCGAGGATCAATCCAGCGGCGGGAGCTGTCACGTTCAACCGGCCGATCTCCGCGCGCGTCGCACCGAGCTGCGCCTGGGCCACACGAACTTGGGCGTAGGCCGCATCGCGGGTCGCTCTCTTCGAATCGATTTCGGCTTTCGAAACGAAGCCGCGGCCCTGGAGTGCGATCGCACGTTCATAATTGGACTGAGCGAGCGCCGCATTGGCTTTTGCGGCCTGGATCTGGGCGGCGAGCTGCGCTGCCTGTTGCGCCTGGACGGAGCGATCCACGATCGCCAGGGTCTCGCCGGCTCGCACCCACGTGCCGGCGTCCACCAGCACGCGAACGACGCGTCCGCCCGATCCGGCGATTCCGACCGGCTGGTCGCGCTTGGCGGCCAGCGGCCCACTGGCCGTGATCATTCCGGCGACCTGGCTTTGGCCAGGGACGATTACCGTAACGACAGGCACTTGCCCGGCACCGGCCGAAGCTGCGTCCGCGGCCTTCTTCGAGCTTCCCCCGCTCATGAACATCACGAGAGCGCCAATGATCACGAGAAGCGCGACAACGGCGCCGATAATGACCCAGCGGCGCTGGCGCGAACGGTCGCTGACGACCAACGTGTCCGACGTGCGGAAAGAGGTTTCCCTGTTCATCATTCCCTGCTCAGTCTCGCGAATCTGCCAATCCCGGCCAATGCGAGCTGTATTAATCTAATAACTCACCTAGCGCAACAGACCGTCGCGCGAACGACATTGCCATCGAATTTCGACTAACGGGGGCCCGTGCGCCGCGAGCGAGCGTTGGGCCAATCAGCCGCCCCGCGGCGTAGTGCATTAGCTGTGACGCAAAGGGAAGTCGGATGATGGAAAATTATGGGATTATCGCGTGGATCGTGCTCGGCGGAATCGCCGGGGCCATTGCTAAGCTGCTGACTCCGGGCCGCGACCCGGGCGGCTGCATCGTCACCATCCTGCTCGGCATCGCCGGAGCGCTTTTGGCCGGCTGGATCGGCCATGCGATCGGCTGGTACAAAACGGGGGAAGGGGCGGGTTTCATCGCCGCGATCGTCGGCGCGATCATCCTTCTCGTCATTTACAGGATAGTCGCCGGACGGCGCCGCGGTTTGTAAGCCTGCGGTCGCGTTCATCATCCAGCCATTGCCGTTGAGTGACGTATGATCGCTCGACGACAATGAGGATCCCAGTGATGAAACATGCATGGTTTGCGACGGCCCTCGTCGCTGCGTCATTCGCAACTCCGGCGGCGGCTCAGCAGCAGCCTTCGATCACCCAGGCGATCGCCGGGACGCGCCTCGATATCAGCGCGACCGGTGAGGCGACGCGGGTTCCAGACGTTGCGGTGATCACGGCTGGTGTAATCACCCGGTCATCGACGGCGCGCGCCGCTCTCGAGCAGAATGCGGCACGGATGGACCGTGTCCGCTCCTCGCTCAAACGCGCGGGCATTGCCGATCGTGACATCCAGACCAGCAACATCAGCCTCAATCCGGAATATCGCTACGTCCAGGACCAGCCGCCTCGATTGACCGGTTACACCGCGTCGAATCAGGTCAATGTTCGCTTCCGGGACATTGCCAAGAGCGGTGACATCCTCGACGCGCTGGTCGCCGAAGGAGCAAACTCGATCAACGGCCCGAGCCTGACGATCGACAAGCCCGAGGAAGCGCTCGACGAAGCTCGAATCAAGGCGCTTGGAATCGGCCGGGCTCGCGCCGATACCTATGCCCGGGCGCTTGGAATGCGCGTCCTCCGGCTGGTGTCGGTCAGCGAAGGCGGCGGGAGCTATCCAGTGCCGCCGCCGATGCCGGTGATGATGGAGGCTCGTGCGCAGGGCGGCGTTGCGACCAAGATCGATCCCGGCGAACAAAAGGTCCAGGTGACGCTGGGCATGGTCTATGAGCTCCGGTGAGCGAACGAAGAGGGCCGCCCAGTCGCCCGGGCGGCCCTTCGAAATTCAGACGTCGCCGGGTTAGCGGACGCTTCCCCTGCGAATGAGGTTAACCACGGCAAGAAGGATCACCGCACCTAGCAGCGACCACAGGAATGTCTCGACGGTGAGGCCGGCGTTGATGTTGCCCTTGCCGAGCACGAGGCCGGCGATGACCGCGCCGACGATACCCACGACGATGTTCAAGATGACGCCTTGCTGGGCGTCCGTGCGCATGATGAGGCTCGCAAGCCAGCCGACGATACCGCCAACGATCAGCCAGATAATGATACCCATGAGCTCTCCCTCCTGTTGTTCGGCCACCTCAGCACTCGGCGGCCACTCCGGCATCTAGACGCGCGATGCGCGGTCGTTGTTCCGGATTTGGGAGGGTCTGTCCACAATTAGGTTGATCGAGCCGAGGCATTCAAGCCGCGGCTAAGCTCGACGAAATCGCAACCGTAACGAGCTTTCCGCTTAGTAACGCTGTTGGCGCTCGTACTGATCGCGGTACTGCTTGATCCGCGTGACGCGCAGCCCAGGCATGCCGCTGCGGTCGACCGCGCGCTGCCAGCTCGTGAACTCCTCGAGGCTGAGGGAGTAGCGCTGACAGGCTTCGTCCACGGTCAAAAGGCCCCCGGAAACGGCGGCCACGACCTCGGCCTTGCGCCGGACGACCCAGCGGGTCGTTTCGGCAGGCGGCAGGCTGTCGAGAGTCAGCGGCTCGCCGAGCGGGCCGATGACTTGAGCCGGACGGAACTTTTGATTCTCGAGCATTCCTGATCAAACCTGCTTAATCATTGTTGATGCGTACGGTTTAAGCGCATCCGATTGAAAAGATTCTGAAGCGCGCTGGTTAATGACACGGTCAGTCCGCCTTACGATCCTTTAACTCTCTCGACTCGGCGGCAAACGCGCCGTCGAGCCTTTGAACTGCCTCGCTCCACCCCTCGCCGGCCGACAGGTAACAAGCGATCGCCTCCTGGCGGTCGCGCTCCGCATCGGCCTTGGTCTCGCCAAGCAACGCACGAAGTTCCTTGAGACTCAGCGGCCCATCTGCGGCCCGAATTTCCGGCTCGTGACGCGCCAAAATTGACCCCTTACGAAACCCAAGTTGGGAGTATCTCTAGCCGCGAGGAGTGAAATTCGGGTAAAGAGATATTAATTCGGCCATTCCCATGACCAGCGAATTCGATCTCAAGCGCCCTTCCAGCGCCGCGCGCATCGTCGTCGCCATGTCGGGCGGAGTCGACAGCTCGGTGACGGCTGCGCTTGCGGCGAAGACCGGCGCCGAAGTGATCGGGGTCACTCTCCAGCTCTACGATCATGGAGCGGCTGCGCGACGGCCGGGCTCCTGTTGCGCGGGGCAGGACATTTACGATGCGAAGAGCGTCGCCGACCGGCTCGGGATCGCGCATTACGTACTCGACTATGAAAGCCGTTTCCGGCTGGGAGTCATCGACCGGTTCGTCGACGAATATGCGCATGGGCGAACGCCGATCCCCTGCGCTGTGTGCAACCAGGGCGTGAAGTTCACGGATCTCATCGCTTTCGCGCGAGAGCTCGGCGCCGACTGCCTCGCCACCGGCCATTATGTCCGCCGCGTCGTGAATGGGGACCGGGTGGAGCTGCACAAGGGCGCCGATCTGCGGCGCGACCAGAGCTATTTCCTCTACGGGACCACCGCCGAGCAGCTGGATTTCCTGCGCTTTCCGCTGGGAGATTTGCCCAAGCCGGAGGTTCGCCGGATCGCCGCCGAGCTCGGTCTGGAAGTCGCCGCCAAGCCGGACAGCCAGGACATCTGTTTCGTCCCGGACGGCGATTACGCCGGCCTGGTCAAACGCATAAGGCCGGAGACCGAGGCCGAGGGCGAAATCGTCGACCTGGCCGGGCGCGTGCTTGGCCGGCATCGCGGTGTCATTCATTTCACCGTGGGTCAGAGGCGCGGCATTGAGCTCGGCGGGCAGAGCGAGCCGCTCTATGTGGTCCGGATCGAACCCGAGACCCGGCGGCTCGTCGTTGGCCCACGCCGAGCGCTCGCAGTCGAAGAGATGCGGGTCGAAGGCTGGAACTGGCTTGGCGAGGACCAGCGGGACGTCAGCGTAAAGGTGCGCTCGCTCGCGCCGGCAGTGGCGGCGACCCGCGAAGGCGATCGGGTGCGCTTTGCCCAGCCTGAATATGGAGTCGCGCCGGGTCAGGCGGCGGTCGCTTATGAGGGCACTCGCCTGCTCGGCGGTGGGTGGATCGCCCAGACCGTCGCCGCCCGCGAGCTCGTCGCGGCTTAGTGCCTGCGCCGTTCAGCGCCGGCATCCTGCTCTTCCGCGAACGCGCGGGCACGCTGGAAGTCCTGCTGATCAAGCCGGGCGGCCCGTTCTGGCGGAACAAGGATGCCGGCGCCTGGATGATTCCCAAGGGCTTGGTTGAACCCGACGAGGCGCCCGCGGAAGCCGCGCTCCGCGAATTCGAGGAGGAGACCGGAACCCGCCTTCAGTCCGTTCCGTTCCCGCTCGCGAAGATTCGCCAGGCCGGCGGCAAGGTCGTCGAGGCTTTCGCGGTCGAAGGCGATCTCGATCCTGCCGGCATCCGCTCCAACGAATTCGAGCTCGAATGGCCCCCGAGAAGCGGTCGGATCGAGCGCTTTCCGGAAGCGGCCGAGGGGCGGTGGATGAGCCTTGCCGAAGCTCGGGAGTTTATGCTCCCAAGCCAGCTTCCGTTGCTCGACGCACTGGAAGCCAGATCGAGGGGGTAGGATGTTTGGGTTGCTCATCGCGCTTGCCGCCCTGGTCGCACCGCCATCTGGATGGGGCGCTCCGGCACCCGTTTCGGCGAAAAATTGGCCGACACGCGAGGCTGACGTCGTTCTCAAGGACTTCCGCTTCCGCTCAGGCGAAACGCTGCCTGAGCTTCGGATTCATTACACCACGCTTGGGAAACCGCACCGCAACGCGAAGGGTCAAATCGACAATGCGGTGATGGTACTTCACGGCACCGGGGGCGACGGCAAGCAATTCCTGCGCCCGCAATTCGCCAATGAGCTCTATGGCCCGGGCCAGCCGCTCGACATCCGCCGCTACTGGATCATCCTTCCGGACAATATCGGCCACGGCAAATCGTCGAAGCCATCCGACGGCCTTCGAATGCGCTTTCCGAAATACGACTACGACGACATGGTCGAAGCGCAGCACCGGATGCTCGTCGAAGGCCTCGGCATCGAGCGCATGCGCCTCATCATGGGCACGTCGATGGGGTGCATGCACAGTTTCGTGTGGGCCGAGACCTACCCCGTCTTCGCCAGCGCGCTGATGCCGCTCGCCTGCGAGCCGATCGAAATCGCCGGGCTCAATCGCATGTGGCGTCAACTCGCAATCAATGGGATCGAAGCCGATCCGGCCTGGAAGAACGGCGAGTATAAGGCCGAGCCGGTCGTCGGCCTGCGTGCCGCCCAGAACCTACTGTTCGTCGCCGGATCCGCCCCCATCAACTACCAGGCCCAATATCCGACGCGACAAGCCGCAAGCGCATTCGCCGAGGAACGTGTCTCGACCGCGCTCAAGGACCTCGACGCCAACGATCTCATCTATCAGATAGATTCGTCGCGAAACTACAATCCGTGGCCGAACCTCGAGCGGATTCGGGTGCCGCTGACGTGGATCAATTCGGCCGACGATTTCATCAATCCGCGCAACCTGGACGTTCCTCAGAAAGCATTGAAGCGGATGACGACCGCTCGCTTCAGGCTGATTGCGGAAACTCCGGACACACACGGGCACGGCACCCACACCTGGGCGAAATTCTGGAAAGCCGATCTTATTTCGCTGCTGGCGAGGTCGGAACCACGTCGTAAGCCGAAACGTGGTTCATCGTGATGAGCCAGCGGCAGCGCACTTTCCGGAACAGCCGCGTATTCACGCCCTCGGTCACTCGATCGCCCCGCTCCAGCCGGTACTGACCGATGAGCATTGCCGCGTCGGGCCCGAGCAGGTCGACCTTCATATTGTAGAAGTGAAGCTTCCCTCGCCGCTCGGGCCAGCCGCCGTAATCGCGGATATAATGTTCGAGCGTTCCTTGCCACCCGTCCTGGAACTTGCCGCCGGAAACGAAGACGACATCGGGATTCTTGAAGCCGGCCATATAGCCGCGGAAGTCGCCGCGGTTCCATGCGGCTTCCATGCGGTGAATGACGTTCAGGATCGCCGCGCGCTCGGATTTCGGGCTTGATTCGGCAGGCGCCGCAATCAGCGCGAGGGCAATCAGGACGGCGCTTTTCATCGCCGATCTTTCATTCTGGGAACGGATGAGAGCGCGTAGAGAACCAGTCCCGCGACGGCTAGCACTCCGAGCATGATCCAAGCCTTTGTGTCGGCCTGTGCGGCCGCCCAGGCGCAAATCGCGATGCCGATCGCTCCACCGAGCCAGTGGATCGGGGTCATCCGCGACCCGCCGGGAGCGCGCGGCAAAGCGGCGATCGTGACTGCATAGACGAACATCCGCGCCAGCGTGCTCACCACCGCCAGCCAGACGAAACTGCCGCTGACGGCAAGAATCGCTGTCACTACCGCCAGAAAGGCAATCGAATTGGCGGGGGTCGCATAACGTGGGCTGACCGAAGCGAACCAGCGAGGCAGGTCGCCGCGCTCGGCCATTGCATAGGTTAGACGCGGGACAGAGGTCATGATTCCGTGGAGGTTGCCGCCGACGGAGGCGATGGCGGTAAGAATGAGGATCGAAGCTCCCGCGGCGCCGGCGAGCCTTGCGCCGACGTCGACCAGCGGCGCGCTCTTGTCGGCGCCGCCGGTAGGAAACATCGTGACGAACGCGAGCTGGACGAGAAAGTAGAGCAGCGTAGTCGTCGCGATCGAAACGAAGATCGCCCGTGGCAGGGTGGTTCCAGGCTCCTTCGTTTCGCCGGCCGGAACAACGAGATTCTCGAAGCCGACGAATGCGTAGAAGACGAGCAAGGCGCCCGTCTCGAACTCAGACAGGGGTGGGCGCGCGCCCGGAGCAGGGATCGGCCCAAACAAGACGAGCGCCGCAAGGGCGCCGAGCAGTAGCGGAATCGTCTTCAATGCAGTCAATCCGGCAAGGAGCCCCAGCGCCCGCTTCACCCCGATGATGTTGGCGGTCGCCAGCGCCCCACAGACCGCGATTAGTGTCACAGCCCGTGCAAGGCCGGACTCGATTGGTGGCAGCCAGCGTCCCAGATAGGCGACGAGCACGTTCGCGTTGGCGGCAAATGCGGCCGCCCGGGCGACATAATAGATCCAGCCGAGCTCGAACCCTGCGAGCCGTCCGAATACGCGACCGTAAGTCGCAGGTCCGCCGCTTTGCGGAAATGCTGCGACGCTCCTCGTAAACGGCCAGATTACGAGCATCGCTCCCACTGCAACCAGAGGGAACAGCCAAGGCGAGAAAGTGCCGAAGTCGGCCGCAAGTGTTGCCGGAAGAGCGAAGATGGCCGCCCCGACAGCTCCGTTGAATGAAAGCAATGCTGAGCCCGAGAGGCCAATCGTCCGCTTTAGACGCGGCGCGTCAGTCAAAGCTGGAATTGTCCGGCAATCACCGTGTGGCACTTGCCGCCCAGCAAGACCCGATCGGCCTCGAGCCGGCAATGGAGGACGCCCGTCCGCTTGCTCGCCTGCAGCGCAGTGAACTCATTCCTGCCGAGCCGTTTTGCCCAATATGCGGCGAGGGCGGCGTGGGCCGACCCGGTCACCGGATCCTCGTCGATCCCGAGGTACGGGACGAATATGCGGCTGACGATGTCGTAATCCGTGCCGCGTGCGGTCACCACCGCCATTCGGTGGATTTGCCCGAGCGCGTCGAAATTAGGCTGGACGGCCCTGACCGCCGCTTCGTCCGCGACCTCGATTATGGCGGCATCGTTGCAGCCTTCGGCCAGCCACGTCGGCGAATTAGCGAGTCCAAGTGCGCGAGTGATCTCCGGCTCGTCCACCTCGGTAAGCGGAGGCGCCGGAATATCCAGTTCCAGCAGGTCGTTGCGCCGATTGACGGTGAGAACGCCGGCGCGAAGCGTCGCGAAGCGCACCGGTTCCGAATGAATGAGCACATGCCCCGCGGCGAGCGTCGCGTGACCGCACAGCTCGACTTCGCTCGTCGGGGTGAACCAACGCAGCTCATAATCGGCATCGTCGTCTTCGCTCGGGACCGTGAAGGCGGTTTCGCTGAGATTATTCTCGGCGGCGATCGCCTGCATCAGCGCATCGTCGAGCCAGCGTTCGAGAGGCATGATCGCGGCCGGGTTTCCGGTCAGTGGCCGGTCGGCGAACGCGTCGACCTGGAAGAAGGGCAGGCTGGTCATGTCGCCTTCTCCGTAATCTCCTGGGGAAGCAGAGTCTCGCGGTCGGTCTGGCCCTCCGGATCGACGTGGATCAGGATCTCCGTTCCGGGGAACCGGCGCTGCAATTCCTCTTCGACCGTATCAAGCCGATCGTGAGCCTCTTGCACCGTCCAGTTCGCGGGGACCCAGACGTGGAACTGGACAAAGCGCACGGTCCCGCTCCTGCGGGTTCTTAAATCGTGCAGGCCGGCGAGTTCGGGATATTCAGCCGCCGCCGAAAGAAAGCGCTCGCGCTCCGCTTCGGGCCACTCCTTGTCCATCAACTGATTGACGGCCTCGCCGGAAGCTCTCCATGCGCCCCACAACAACCACAAGGCGATCCCGATTCCGAACGCCGCGTCGGCACCTTGAACATGCAGGGCCTGGTCGAGGATCAGCGCGACGATGACCGAACCGTTGAGGAACAGATCGGATTTGTAATGGACGTTGTCGGTCTTGATCGCGATCGATCCGGTGCGCGCGATCACGATGCGCTGGTACCAAAGCAGGAGAAAAGTTGCGGCGATGGCGAGCAGCGACACTCCGATACCCAGGCCCATCGCCTCGGTCTCGCGCCCGTTCAGCAACCGATCGACGGCACGCCACGCAATTCCAATTGCGGATACGGTGATCATCCCGACTTGCGCCAGCGCGACCAATGCTTCGGCCTTCCCGTGGCCGAAGCGGTGGTCGGTATCGGCGGGAACGGCCGCGATCCGGACGCCCACGAGAGTCGTGACGCTGGCGATCACGTCCAACGCCGTGTCGGCGAGCGAACCGAGCAGCGCGGTTGAATCGGTCGCATAGGCTGCCCAAGACTTGGCGAGCAGCAGCACGAGCGCCAGTGTGACGCTCGCGATCGCCGCGCGCGTCGCATAAGCCGAATGCTCGGCGGCGACCTTGGCCGTCGTCATGGGTAGAGCAACCCTTCGACCCAATCGTCTCCCGCGCGAGTGAATAGCCGCCGTTCGTGCAGCCGATGCTCGCGCGCCGTCCAGAACTCAATGCGGTCGGGAACCACGCGATATCCTCCCCACCCATCCGGCCGGGGGACATCCTGGCCCTCGAACCGTCGCTTCGCTTCCTCGAAGCGGCGCTCGAACGTCGCGCGGTTGTCCAATGGACGCGACTGGTCGGAGGCCCAGGCGCCGATCTGCGAATCCCGGCTGCGTGTGGCGAAATACGCGTCGGCTTCGGCATCCGACGTCCGTTCGACAGTGCCTTCGATGCGGACTTGGCGGCATAGCGACTTCCAATGGAAAAGCAGGGCCGCCTTGGGATTTTGGTTTAGGTCCTCGCCCTTCGCGCTCTGTGCATGCGTATAAAAAGTGAACCCCTCTGGTCCGCGTGCCTTCAAGAGGACCATTCGCACCGACGGCTGCCCATCCGCCCCCGTTGTCGCAACGGCCATGGCTTCCGGCTCGTTGGGTTCGCTCGCTTGGGCTTCGGCGAACCATTCGTCGAACAACTGGAAGGGATCTTCGGCCATGTCCCGGCCTTAGGCTTGGCTCCGCGCGTGCCGCAACCCATCTGGTCAGTTGAGAATCGTTCCGGCATGGGAGTGAAATGGCACTGGACCTCTACCAACGATTGGGGGTGAAGCGCGGCGCAAGCGACGCCGACATCAAGAAGGCCTATCGCAGCCTCGCCAAGCAGCTTCATCCCGACCGCAACAAGGACAAGCCGGATGCGGCGAAACGGTTCGCCGAGGTGACCCACGCCTATGATTTGCTGTCGGACAAGAACAAGAGGGCGCGCTACGACCGCGGCGAGATCGACGAAGACGGCAACCCGAAAATGCCGTTCGGAGCCGGCTTCGGCGGCTATGGTGCCGGTGGTGGCGCTGGCCCTCAGCCGGGCGCCGCCGGCTTTGAGAATTTCAACTTCTCAACCGGCGATGCGGCCGATCTCAGCGACCTGTTCGAGGGGCTGTTCGGGGCCGCGAACCGCAGCCGCGGTCCAACGGGCTTCTCCAGCTTCGGCCGGCGGAACCGCGGTCCCCAAAAGGGCGCCGACGTCGCGTATCGGTTGAAAGTGGCCTTCATTGACGCGGTGACTCTCAAACCGCAGCGCATCACTTTGGCCGACGGGAAGACGATCGACCTCAAGCTTCCGAAAGGCGTCGAGGACGGGACCAAGATCCGGCTCGCCGGCAAGGGCGACCAGGGCGTTGGCGGCCGCGGCGATGCGATCGTCACGATCGAGATCGCGCGCCACCCATTCTTCAAGCGCGAAGGCAATGATATTCGCCTGGAACTCCCGGTCACGCTCAAGGAGGCTGTGTTGGGGGCCAAGGTCAGGGTCCCGACGCCGGAAGGGCCGGTGATGCTGACCATTCCCAAGGGCACGAGTTCGGGCAAGGTTCTCCGGCTGAAGGGCCGCGGCTTTTCGGCAAAGGACGGTAAGCGCGGAGACCAGTTGGTCAGCATCGAAATCGACGTCCCGGTCGACGACTCGGCACTGCAACGCTTCGCCGAACAATGGGACGGCGGCGGCAACCCGCGGGCGAATCTTGGAGTTTAGCGCTACTACTGTTCGATGAGAGAGCTTTCGCCCCAATCGCCCGAAGCACGGCGCAAGCGGCTCGCAAGCATGCGGGCGGCCTTCGGCACGGACGTCGAAAGGAAGCTCAAGCCGAGGATCACTCCGTGGGAAGTCACCAAGCGCGTCGCCGTCGGAGTCTATAACGACGGCTTCATCCACGCCGGCAACCTTGCTTATCTCTCGGTCCTCGCGCTCTTCCCGTTTTTCATCTTCGCCGCCGCCGTCGCGCACCTCCTCGGTCAGAACCAGGACGCGATGCTGACCGTATCGAACGTGCTCCGCCGCCTGCCGCCAACCGTCGCCGCGACGCTTCGCGAACCGATCCTCGAGGTGCTGACGGTCCGCACCGGTCCCTTGCTCTGGCTCGGCGGGATCGTGGGCCTGTGGACCGCGGCGAGCTTCATCGAAACGATCCGCGACATCCTGCGCCGAGCCTATGGGGTCAAATTCTGCGCGCCTTTCTGGGAATATCGGCTGGGTTCGATCCTCCTGATCATGGCCGCCGTGCTGATGCTCATGATTGCCTTCGCCGCCTCGGCCGCGCTGACCTTGGTCCACCACGCATTGGTTGAATGGCTTCCGTTCGCTCAAGGGATCGCGAGCACGCTCGGAATTTATCGCCTGGTTCCGGCGGCAACGCTCTTCGTGACCTTTTACGCCTTGTTCTACGCGCTCACTCCGGCGCGGTACCGAAAGCACCGTTGCCGCAAGTGGCCGGGGGCCCTGTTCATCACGGCTTGGTGGCTGGCCACGGTCGAAGTGCTTCCGTACATCCTCGGCCTGCTCGGCGGCTACAGCCTCACCTACGGCAGCCTCGCCGGGGTGATGATCGCCCTCCTTTTCTTCTTCGTGGAGGGGCTCGGCGTGGTTATCGGCGCCGAATTGAACGCCGCGCTGGCGGAAGGTGGCGCCACCGCGCTAAAGGGCGAGGTCTATACCGGGCCCTATACCGACGAGCTCGAGGTTGAGGAACCTCAGCCCGGGGAAGATGTCGAAGCCGAGCTGGAAACAGGGGGACCGCAACTTTGACCGGACTGATGCAGGGCAAGCGCGGCTTGATTATGGGGCTCGCCAACGAGCGCTCGCTGGCTTGGGGAATCGCTCGCGCAGTCGGGGAGCAGGGCGCGGAACTCGCTTTCTCCTACCAGGGGGAAGCGCTGGAAAAGCGCGTTCGACCGCTGGCGATGGAACTTGGCTCCGACATGCTTGTCGACTGCGACGTTTCCGACATGAAGGCGCTCGACAAGACGTTCGGCCAGCTCAAGGAACGCTGGGGTGGCCTCGATTTCGTCGTCCATGCGATCGGCTATTCCGACAAGAACGAGCTCCGCGGAAAGTTCGTCGATACGTCGATGGACAATTTCCTGATGACGATGAACATCTCGGTCTACAGCTTCGTCGCCGTCGCGCAGCGCGCTCGGGCTTTGATGACCAATGGAGGCTCGCTGCTGACGCTCACTTATTACGGCGCGGAGAAGGTCATCCCGCATTACAATGTGATGGGCGTCGCCAAATCCGGTCTCGAGGCGACCGTCAAATATCTGGCGATGGACCTTGGGCCGGAAAACATCCGCGTGAACGCAATCTCCGCCGGCCCGATCAAGACGCTTGCCGCAAGCGGCATCGGCGATTTTCGCTACATCATGAAGTGGAACGAATATAACGCCCCGCTCCGCCGCAATGTGACGATCGAGGACGTCGGCGGGGCAGGGCTCTACTTGCTCTCCGACCTTTCGGCGGGGGTTACCGGTGAGATCCACCATGTCGATGCCGGCTACAACGTCGTCGGAATGAAGGCCGAGGACGCGCCCGACATCTCGACGGTGTAATGGCCGGGGTCGCGCGGCACGTCAGCATGACCGGCCGCGTGCAGGGCGTCTTCTTCCGCGCCTGGATGCGCGATCAGGCGACCGAGCTCGGAGTCACCGGCTGGGTGCGCAATTGCCCCGACGGACGCGTCGATTCCCACATCGAGGGGGACGAGGCAGCCGTCCAGCAGTTGATTGAGCGGCTGCATCGCGGTCCGCCCGCCGCGAAGGTAGAGGATGTGCACGTCTGGGACGTCGAGCTGTTCGACTTCGACGATTTCGAGGTGCGCCCCTAACCCGTGAAGGGGTCGCGGACCAGGATCGTGTCGTCACGTTCCGGAGAGGTTGAGACGAGTGCGACCGGACAACGGATCAGCTCCTCGATCCGGCGGACATATTTGATCGCTCGGGCCGGAAGGTCTGCCCAACTTCGGGCTCCGCGGGTCGAGCCCGGCCACCCCTCGATCTCCTCGAAAATGGGCTCGACACGAGCCTGGTCGGCCGAGTGCGCCGGCAGATAATCCAGTTTCTCGCCATCCAGCATGTAGCCGGTGCAGATCCTCACCGTCTCGAAGCCGTCGAGCACGTCGAGCTTGGTCAGCGCTATGCCGGTAACTCCGCTGACCGCGACGGCCTGGCGCACCAGCACCGCGTCGAACCAGCCGCAGCGGCGTTGCCGACCCGTGACCGTTCCGAACTCGTGGCCGCGCTCACCGAGCCGCTGTCCAATCTCATCGTCCTGCTCGGTCGGGAAGGGCCCGGAGCCGACGCGGGTCGTATAGGCTTTCACGATCCCGAGCACGAAGCCGGCGCCGCGCGGCCCGATGCCGCTGCCCGCCCCCGTCGTTCCAGCGACGGTGTTGGACGATGTGACGAAGGGATAGGTACCGTGGTCGACGTCGAGCAGCACGCCCTGCGCGCCCTCGAACAGGATGCGCCTCCCGCGCTGCAATGCCTGGTCGAGGTCGCGCCACACGGGTCGCGCAAAGGGGAGGACGAAGCCGGCGATTTCCGTCAAGTCGCGAAGCAACCGATCGCGGTCGACGGGCGGCTCGTTGAATCCCGCCCGGAGCGCGTCATGGTGCGCGCAAAGTCGGTCGAGGAGCGGCCCCAGATCGTCGAGCTTGGCGAGGTCGCAGACGCGGATCGCCCGGCGGCCGACCTTATCTTCATAGGCCGGGCCGATCCCGCGCCGCGTCGTGCCGATCTTGCCCGCGCCCGACGCATCTTCGCGAAGCGCGTCGAGGTCCCGGTGGAAGGGAAGGATGAGTGGGCAATTGTCGGCGATCATCAGCACATCGGGAGTGATCTCGACGCCCTGTTCGCGCATCCGCTCGATTTCGGATTTCAAGTGCCACGGATCCAGCACCACTCCGTTGCCGATCACCGAGGGCGTACCGCGGACGATGCCCGAGGGAAGCAGCGACAGCTTGTAGGTCTGGTCGCCGACGACGAGCGTATGACCGGCGTTGTGGCCGCCCTGGAAGCGCACGACCATGTCGGCGCGGCTCGCCAGCCAATCGACGATCTTGCCCTTGCCTTCGTCGCCCCATTGGGCGCCGATGACGGTCACGTTTCCCACGTTTTTCCCCTTGGATGCGCTGGCCCTCTAGGCGAGCCGAGCGGGCGGGTCAAAAGCTCAAAGGGACCACTTCGCGGACGCCGGGAACGGCGTGGAGTTGTTTGGCGACATCGGGCGTGATCGGGTCGTCGACCGCGACCAAAGCCACGGCTTCCCCGCCCGCCGCATGGCGGCCGAGATTGAAGGTCGCGATGTTGATCCGGTTATCGCCGAGCTTCGTTCCCAGCGCCCCGATGAAGCCCGGCGCGTCGTCGTTCACGATATAGATCATCTGTCCGGCGAGCTCGGCCTCGACCTGGATATCGAAGATCTTGACCAGCCGCGGAGCGCGGTTGCCGAACAGGGTGCCTTCGACGCGCTTCGGGCCATGTTGCGTGCCTACGGTCACCGCGACGAGCGTATGATAATCGCCCTCGGCCTCATTGCGGATCTCGCGGACGGCGATTCCGCGCTCCTTCGCTAGGTATGGCGCGTTGACCATGTTGACCGTGTCCGACCAGGTCCGCATCACTCCGGCGAGCACGGCGCCGGTAATCGGCTTGATATTGAGCTCGGCCGCGGCGCCTTCGACCTCGACGTCGATCGAGCGGATCTCCGTTCCGGCGACCTGCCCGACGAGGCGGCCGAGCTTCTCCGCAAGCGCCATGTACGGGCGGAGGCGCGGCGCCTCCTCGGCGGACAGCGAGGGGACGTTCACCGCGTTGGTGATCCCGCCGAGCAGAAGATAATCGCTCATCTGTTCGGCGATCTGGATCGCCACGTTCACTTGCGCTTCACTGGTCGAGGCTCCGAGATGCGGCGTGCAGATGAGACCGCGCGTTCCAAACAGCGGATTGTCCTTCGCCGGCTCCTGCTGGAAGACGTCGAGCGCAGCGCCGGCGACGTGGCCGCTCTCGAGCGCGTCCTTCAAAGCCGCCTCGTCGATCAGGCCGCCCCGCGCGCAATTGACGATCCGGACGCCGGGCTTGGTCCTGGCCAGCGCCTCGCGGCTGAGGATTCCACGCGTCTGGTCGGTAAGCGGCGTGTGCAGCGTGATGAAATCAGCCCGGGTCAGAAGCTCGTCGAGCTCGGCCTTATCGACCCCCAGCTCAACGGCCCGTTCGGGTGAGAGGAAAGGATCGTAGGCGACGACCTTCATCTTAAGGCCATGGGCGCGGTCGGCGACGATCGAGCCGATGTTCCCGCACCCGATGAGGCCGAGCGTCTTGCCGGCGAGCTCGACTCCCATGAAGCGGTTCTTCTCCCACTTTCCCGACTGGGTGGATTGGTCGGCCTGCGGGATTTCGCGGGCGAGCGCGAACAGCATCGCGATTGCGTGCTCGGCGGTGGTGATCGAATTGCCGAAGGGCGTGTTCATGACGACGATCCCGCGCGCGCTGGCGGCGGGCACGTCGATCGTATCGACACCGATCCCGGCACGGCCGATCACCTTCAGCCGCGGGAGCGCGGAGTCCATGATCGCCGCGTTGACCCGGGTCGAGCTGCGCACCGCGAGGCCGTCATACTCGCCGATGACTGCGGCCAGCTCTTCGGGCGAAAGGCCGGGTTTCTGGTCGACGGCAACCCCGCGCTCGTGGAAGATCGTGGCGGCCTTGGGATCCATCTTGTCGGCGATGAGGACACGCACTTGTTCGCTCATTTTGTCTGCTCCCAGGCCCAGTCCAGCCACGGCCCAAGCGCTTCGATATCTGACGTTTCGACGGTTGCTCCGCACCAGATTCGCAAGCCCGGCGGTGCGTCGCGATAAGCACCGATGTCGTAGGCCGCATCTTCCTCCTCGAGACGCTTGACGATCGCTTTCTGACGGGCCCGGTTGGCCTCTTCTTCGGAACGGTCAGCGAACTGCAGGCACACCGACGTGTTCGAGCGAATGGCGGGGTCGCTCGTGAGATGCTCGATCCAGCTTGCCCCTTGAACCCAGCGGTCGAGCGCTGCGGAGTTGGCGTTGGCTCGGGCAATCAGCGCCGGCAGGCCGCCGATTCGCTCGGCCCAGTCGAGTGCGACGAGCCAATCCTCGACGCACAGCATGGAGGGGGTGTTGATCGTCTCGCCCTTGAACACCCCGTCGATTAGCTTACCGCCTTTGGTGAGCCGAAAGATCTTCGGCAACGGGCGCGGCGCGGGCTCCGTCTCGAGGCGCTCGATTGCGCGGGGGCTGAGGACCAGCATGCCGTGAGCGGCCTCTCCGCCAAGCGCTTTCTGCCAACTGAAGGTGCCGACATCGATCTTCGTCCAATCGATGTCCTGGGCAAAGGCGCCCGAAGTCGCGTCGCAAATCGTGAGGCCGGTGCGGTCCGCCGCGATCCAGTCCCCATTCGATACCCGGACTCCGCTCGTCGTCCCGTTCCAGGTGAAGACCACGTCGTTCGACGGATCGATGCCCCCGAGGTCGGAGATCTCGCCATAATCGGCGGTACGGATGTCAGCATCGAGTTGGAGCTGCTTTGCGACGTCGCTCACCCAACCCGCGCCGAAGCTCTCCCATGCGAGCATGGTGACACGGTGCGTTCCGAGCAGAGACCAGATCGCCATTTCCATCGCTCCGGTGTCGGACGCCGGAACGATCCCGAGTCTGTAGTCGCCCGGAAGCTGGAGCAGCGAATGGGTGCGCTCGATCGCTTCCTTCAGCCGAGCCTTGCCGAGCGAACTTCGATGTGATCGGCCGAGGGAATCGGTAAGCAAGGACGAAAGCGTCCAGCCGGGGGGCTTGGGGCAGGGTCCAGATGAAAATTGAGGGCGCGCCGGCTTGGCGCTGGGACGATCCATCGAAACACTCTCCTTGCAGAGAGCACGCGCCGCGTTGGGACGGCGTGGCCCGCCGCCGCTTGTAAGGGAGAATATGGCGGCGGCAAGGCGGCCGCGAAAGATTCGCCCACAGCCCAAACGGTGCGCCGCGCAACCGCTTGATTTTGCTGTGGGACGGGTCCGTAACGAGAACGCTTTTTCCGTTCACCGCAGTTACCCAGCAACTCATCCCTCTAACGCGCCGCGAAGGTTGAAATCATTAATCAATCGGGGTGACACCGCTTTCCACGGCTCGCGAGGGGCAAATTCGCGTGCCCGTGGTGGGGGCTGGGGAGCTCCTCTTTTGGTGGAACGAAGCGCTCGCGCGCTTAGCGCGGTCGTGAGAGCTTTTGGAGCGGGGACAAGATGACGCAAGTTTTGGCAGCGACGGGCGCCCTGTTTCGCGATCGCGACCTGTTTGTACACGACGGTTCCAAGCTTCGCCGCTTTCGAGTTTCCGCCCCGGTTCAGGCGGTCTTTTTTTTGATGCTGATGGCGCTCGTCGCCTGGTCGAGCTTCGCAACGGCACGTTTCTTCGCTTTTGTTCCCGCCGCTCCAATCGCTAAAGCCGCTTCTACCAACGATTATTCCGCGCAGGTTGCCCGGCTGGCCGCAGAGACGGACCGTCGAGTCCAGGCGATCGAGCAACGCCAGTTCGCGCTCGCCGCGGCGCTGCAGGGCGAGGACATCGACGAGGCCACGCTCCGCCGCCTCGGCTTCTATCCGGCCAAGGCCGGCCGCGCGGGTGGCGAAGGCGGCCCGTTCGAGAGCGCCGGCAACTCGACGTTCAAGGCCCTGTTCGACAGCTGGAAGAAACTCGACAAGCTGCAGGACGGAGTGATCGCAATTCCGTCGGACAAGCCGGTCAGGGCCGACGTCGTCCTTATGTCGGCGTACGGATTCCGGTCCGACCCTTTCAACCACCACGCAGCCATGCACCCGGGCATCGATTTGTCTGGCGCTTATGGAACGCCCATCTACGCGACCGCCGACGGTACCGTGCTTCGCGCAGGCTGGAACAGCGGCGGCTACGGCAACCTGGTCGAAGTCGACCATGGTCGCGGAATCACCACGCGGTACGGCCACATGTCTGCCGTTCTCGTCAGCGCCGGCCAGCATGTTGTGCGCGGCCAGCAGGTCGGCCGAATGGGCTCGACCGGCCGTTCGACGGGCAACCATTTGCATTATGAAGTCCGGATCGACGGCCGCGCCGTCAATCCGATCCCGTTCATGAAGTCGACCGATTATGTGCTTGCGATGCAGCGCCGCGCCGGCGCCGCTTCGATGGACGCAGTCGGGGTCGGCGGACCGAGCACGGGCAAGTAAGCTTGCTGCGCTTCGGCGCACTTCCTATCTCGGTCGCATGAACGACACCCAGATCAGCCTCACAGAGAGCGCGGCCAGGCGCGTCGCGTGGATTGCCGAGCGGCAGAACAAGCCGGCAATCCTTCGTCTCGCGGTCGACGGCGGCGGCTGCGCGGGCTTCAGCTATAAGTTCGAGCTTGCCGATCGAGCCGACGCCGAGGACGCGGTAACCGAAACGGATGGGGTCAAGCTGATTGTCGACCCGCTCAGTCTCGAGCTCGTGAATGGGTCTGCCGTTGATTTCGTCGAGGATCTGAGCGGCGCTGCGTTCCGGGTTACCAATCCCAACGCCCAGTCGGGCTGCGGTTGCGGATCGAGCTTCAGCGTCTAGAGCGCCCAGCTGTGAAGCCGCGGGCGGGGAACTCGGCGGATCCGGTCGATTCCGGTCGATTCCTTCTCATGGTCGGCAGCATTCTCGTCGACGAGGCCGCGCGCGACCGCCTTCGTCCAGGCTGCCTGCGCCAGCGCTTTGTCTGACCAGAGCGGGCTCATAGCGGAAACGCCTGCACGCCGCTGATGAACTGAACGGCGACCAGAATCGTGGTGACCGCGAACAATCCGCTTAATCCCGTCGTCAATCTGGTGCTGAGCATCGAGGGGCCCCTGTATTTCTTACGTGCCCTGTGATCGAGACAGGGTTCAGCCGCTACGGGAAAGTCTTGGAAATGCCCGCACATCTGGCGTCATGGCGTCTGTTCCATTGACGAGATGTGCGGAATTGTGCGGAGATGTGCGGACTGAGGGGCGAGTCCATGCACAATGAGTTGAGCGTCGAGGGAAGTCAGGCGGTCGCGCTGATCGTGCGCGAGGAACTCGCCCGGCGGAGGCTGTCCCGCCAATGGCTCGCCGACCAGGCCAGGGTCAGCCTCTCGACCCTGGAAAAAGCACTCGCCGGAAGCCGTCCGTTCACTCTGGCGACGGTCGTCCGGCTCGAAGACGCGCTCGGCACGAGCCTGAGGAGCAAGCGGACCAGTGATAGCGAGTCGAGGCCGTTCGCTCCGGACTCAATGGGCGCCTACACCCGGCCGGCCGTGCAGTGGCTCGAAGGATGTTATCTGACGCTCAGACCCTCGTTCAGCGAAGCCGGTGCGGTCTTTGCCTATCTGACATCGATCCTTTGGGACGATGCGAAGGGCCATCTCGTGTTCAGCGAGGCGGCGCGGACCGATAGCGAATATGAGCAGAAGGGCTTCGTGTCGTTCCCGATGGTGTCCGGAGCGATCTATTTGGTGACGATAAGCGAGGGCCAGTATCGAGTCGCGATTCTCAACCGGCCGGGCGGCGGCGGAGCGATGAGTGGAATCCTGCTGACCCTTGCCGCCGGCTCGGGCGCGCAGCTCACTCCGGCAGCAGTGCCGATCGCCTTCGTTCCGACCCGGACGAGCGCCGATCCCCAGGTCGGAGTCGTCCGCGAGGGCGACGAATGCTTCGCCGAATACCGCCAGTGCGTCGATCGCGTCGCCGAACGCGGCTACGCCCGCTTTCCCGGCTGAGGGAGGACATATGGCTCATTCCTCCGGAAGAGGAAGCGAGGCCTGGGCGAAAGCATATCTGCAGCCCTCCGCCGTGCGCACGTATGTATCGCTGAACCACAAGGTCCTGGAGAAGCTCGTCCGGCCCGTTTGCCCTTGATCCGCAGTTTGGCTGTCACGACGCCGGTGTCGCCCCATATCCTGACGTGCTGCGTGCCGGGCACCTCATCCTGAATCTCATACTCGATGGCTCGTTGCCGCGCCTTGTCGATCAGCTGGTCGCGGGTGACGATGGTGCCGTTGCCCAGATCTCATCAGGCGCGTACTCTCGAACGCGATGCGGTGGCCTTTCTTACTGCCGGCCATGAGCGGTGAGGGGCACCTCTAGGCAGATGGGCGCGGCGCGAACGCAGGGACGAGCGATAGTCCGATGGCGACACGCCGAAGGTGCGGCGGAAGGTCGCACCGAAATGACTGTGGCTGGAAAAGCCGAGGTCAAGCGCAAGCTCGGTGATATCGTCGCAGTCGCGCAACTGGTGAAGCGATTGGGCGAGCCGCAAGTACAATTGATACTGATAGAGGGGCATGCCCTCGGTTCGCGCGAATTCGTTGCTAAGGTAGACCGGGGAGACACCGACGGCTTCGGCGATGCGGCTCAATGACACTCTCTCGAACCCATGGGCGTGCATGAACTCTTTGGCGAGACGAACCACGCGCGTTGCCGGGCGAAGGTTCGTCAGCGGTTGACCGGCTGCAAGGCTCATTGCCCGAATCAGCCATTCGTCGGCCTCGAGCCTGGTCAGCGCGCCCTCGCCGGCGAGGAAATAACGGGTCAGCAGCCAAAGGTCCGGCGACGAGCGCGCCGCGCCAAATGGTTCGGAACGGTCCCCTCTAACCAAGGGTCCGAAGA
This sequence comes from Pseudomonadota bacterium, assembly GCA_046765675.1. Classification (GTDB taxonomy): domain Bacteria; phylum Pseudomonadota; class Alphaproteobacteria; order Sphingomonadales; family Sphingomonadaceae; genus Sphingomicrobium. The sequence goes on along the minus strand of JBKPOR010000004.1, from coordinate 6,371 downwards.
GCTCGTCCACAAGGGACGATGCCGGGTTCAGAAGAAGCGAGGCATGACCGAGGTTTTCGACCGGCCGCCCGTCGACAAATTCCCATCCGGGCCGGATAATCAGGATCTTGTTCGCGTCGATCAGCCAGGAGTGTCGGCCCACAGTGTAGGAGAAGAGGCCGGCATAGGGCAGGACGAGTTGAAACGCCGGCTCGAAGCCCGATGGCATCGCCGAATGGCCGGCAACGGATGAATTCACAATGGCGCCGAGCCGGCTGTAGTGGGCAACGTTGCGGAAATCATCCTTGCCGCCGACGCGGCTGAGCGTACGCGGCAGCGCTGGCGCTCGAAACGCTGCTGTCGCCGCGATGCTGATCAACTCGTCGCTCCTTCGATTGGGATCACATCGTCCCCACTAACCCGTGACGTTATCATGCCATGACCACGCGCCTGGCGCGCTATCGAAAAACAAATGCCAATCCCGATCGCCAGAGTCGTTAAGGTGCCACGGCGCTAGCGCTTATTGCACCCTATCCGTGCCGAGGATTCGCTCAAGCTGGTAGTAGTTCGCATAATAAGTGGTGAGGGCATCGTTCCGCGATAGCACCGAAGCCTTCCAGTTCTGGCGCGCATTCGTCACCTGCGCGAGCAGGCCGGCCGCCTCCCGCGCGGGAGCGGCAAGCATTTGCTGCTCGGCCTGTGAGAGCGATTGGCGAGCCTGCTGCACGTCGGGAAGCTTGCCCAGCCGCTCGCGCGCGCGATTCAAACCGATCAGCACCTGGTTGATTTCATCTTCTGCACGATCCTTGGCTTCCTCGGCATCGGCCATCGCCTGATCGGCCTGGATGCCGGCGATGTTGCGGTTCGCAGCAAGCTGACCGCCGTCATAAGAGAAAAGGGGCAGCGCGAAATTCACCAGCGCCCCCAGCGTCCGCGAACGGCCGTGGTTCTCGCCCCCGAGCAGGACCGTGTCGCCGGTCAAGGCCTGCGATGCGAAAGCGGAAATCCGAAAGGTCGGCCGGCGCGAGTCCATCGCCTGAATCTTTGCGATCCGCGCCTGCTTCAGTCGTATCTCGCTGTGCTTTAAGTCGTTGCGGTTCGCATATGCGATGCTCAGCAAACGGTCTCGACTCGGCAGCGGTGGAGGCTCGGGAAGCGGTGTGGTGAGTTTCAGCGGCCGATCCTCTCCGAGCCGGAGAATCTGCCGCAGGTTCGAAAAGGTCAGATCCGCAACCTGCTTGCTCTGCTCTAGGGTCAACGCGGCGTTCGACCGCTCGCTTTCCAGGAAACCCACGGTCGTGGGCTGACCGACGCGCGCTCGCGCAATTAAGCTGTCGAGCAGCTCGAGATATTCGCCGTCGACGGAGACCTGTTGCTGTGCTCGCAGCGCTCGGACGTAATTGCCACGAATGTCCGTCGCCACGTCGACGCTGGCTTGGGCCGCGTCCACCGCGCTCGCTTCTCTGCTTAACCGAGCCTGCTGCAGCTGGCGTTTGCGAATTCCCGAGATGTCGATCTCGTACGAGGCGTTGGCGCCAAGCGTGCTGTCGAATTGCGGGGTTGCCTGGTTGTAATCGTAAGTGCCTTCGAAATCGTAGTAGCGCTGCGACTGGTTTACACCGAGGTTGACGTCGAAACGCGGACCGAGCGCGCCCTTGGTTCCTCTGAGCCGCTCTTCCGCAATCCGTTCGTTGCGGCGGCTGCGCTGAAGCCTGAAGCTGCTGGTGGTGCCGATCTCAACTGCTTCATCCATCGTCAGCTCGAGCGGGGGGATCGCAGCACCGCCCGTGGCGATGGGCTGGGCCGCGGTTAGACTAAGGGCGAGGACGCAGACGATCACGGTCATACTCTTCGCTCGCTGATGAGATCGGGCCGTCGCACGCCACCCCACCGTCGCCTTTCACAAAGTCATCTCTTCGAAGCCCGCCAAAGCCGGCCTGAGAGGGTGGTCAGTCTTGTCCCCCGCCGGCAAATGGGGGCCGGATGCCGGCGGGGGGTCGGGCGCCCGATTCAGCAGCAAAAAAGCCGCTTCGGTTCTACGGCTGAAAGTTCTTTTGCGTTTGCTTGTTGAAGTAGCAGGTCGAATTGTATTCGCCCGGAGGCGTCAGCCTCGACGTGCAGGTGATCCAAAACTCGCCAAAGGCAAAAGAGTTGTCAAAGGTCACTGTGGACGTCGGATGCGGCGCGCCTTCGGAGATCTGGCCGTGATCCCAGTACATGCCAACCGCCGGGTCGCCGTTGGAATCCAGTTTCAACGTGTTCTTGCTTGTGCAGGTGCCGCTAAGGTCAAGAGCACCTGTTGCATCCTGCGGGTAACAAACAAACAGATCAGGGATCGACTGGGCCGGACTTCCGCTGTTTCCTCCGGGGAGCGCCGCGGCAGGCGCGGCAAACATAACCGTACCTACGACACTTGCCGTCACAAACGACGCAATGCTTTTCCTATTGATCATAACGCCTCCACTGTTGCGCCACGGAACCGCCGTGGCCTCGACTGCCTGAGGTTTGCCCCGAAGCGGCCACTGCCGACCCTTTTTCCCGTCAGTGGCGGTGGCGCGATATCGAGAAGCACAGGGTCGACGGCGTGGGGGGCGAGCCGCTAAGCCCGGGTGCGTGAAATTAGCCACGTTCAACCTCAACGGCATCCGCGCGCGGTTGCCCCGCCTCCTCGAATGGCTCGAGCGCGAGAAGCCGGAAATCGCGTGCCTGCAGGAGCTGAAGTGCGCCGACGAGCAGCTCCCGATCTCCGACATCGAGGCAGCCGGCTATGGCGCTGTGTGGCATGGCCAGAAAGGGTTCAACGGGGTCGCGATTCTCGCCAGGGGCGACACCCCCCAGCTCCGCCGGATGGGCTTGCCGGGCGATCCCGACGACACGCATAGCCGCTACATCGAGGCGGAGGTGAACGGCCTCGTCGTCGGCTCGCTCTACCTACCGAATGGGAATCCGATCGGGACCGAAAAGTTCGACTACAAGCTCAAATGGATGGAGCGCCTGGGGGCCCATGCCGGCGACCTGCTTCGTGAAGAGCGGCCGATGGTGCTGTGTGGCGACTGGAACGTCGTTCCCGAGGACCGCGACGTGTTCTCGGCGCGAGCAACCGCGAGGGACGCGGTGATGCAGCCCGAAACTCGGCAGGCGTGGCGGCAAATCGTCAATCAGGGCTGGACCGATGCGCTCCGCGCGCTCCACCCGCGGGAAGAGAAGCTCTACACTTTCTGGGACTATACCGCCGGCTGTTGGCAGCGCGACCTAGGCTTCCGTCTCGACCATCTCCTCTGCTCGCCCGAGGCTGCCGATCGGCTGCAAGGCGCCGGCGTCGATAAATGGGCGCGAGCGCAGGAGAAGGCGTCGGACCACGCGCCGACCTGGGTTGAGCTCTCCCCTCTCCTTTAGGGGAGGGGCAGGGGGTGGGGTGCTGCGATGAGGCAAGACTCCCACCTGCTCGGTCGTGCGCGGCAGTTGCGCAATGAGGGAACACCATTTGAGGCTATCCTGTGGACGAGGATCAGCCGATCGCAACTCGGCGGATACAAATTCCGCCGCCAGCAGGTGATTGGCAACTGCATCGTCGATTTTTTCTGTCCGCGAAAAGCGCTTATCATTGAGATCGACGGAGATACACACGATCCGGCGGCAGACGCGGTGCGCGACGAAATCAACCGCATACGCGGGTATTCGACGTTGCGCTTCTCCAACGCGCAGGTTGGGAAGAACATTGCGAGTGTGTTGGAGCAATTGCTTGCGACGCTCGAGGCGTTGCCCGACCGTTGGCCCCACCCCAACCCCTCCCCTAAAGAGGAGGGGAAAGCACTTTCTCGAAAATCCGGTAGCGGTGGTTGATCTGCGCCCCCGGAAGCTGGGCGATCGACAGCATTCCCTTATTGTCTTCCAGGATCCAGCCGAACTCCCCAATCTTGGCGCCGAACTTCGACACCGCGTCGCGGCGGGTGAATTCGATCATCATGAAAGCGAGCTGGCTGGCTAGCCGCGTGTGATGAAGCTCCTTCGCCACGCCCATCAGGGGCACTCGGAGTCGCCGTGTCCGCGGCTTCCTCAGGCGCCATAGGAGCTTGATGAAATTGAACGGAAAGAGCTCGCCGTTGAGATCGCAGGTCAGCTCATTGATGTCGGGGATCGTCAGCATGAACGCGACGGGTTTGCCTTCGAATTCCGCGACTCGAACGAGCTCGTCGAAGATGATGGGTTTCAGCTTCTTCCCGGCATATTTGATCTCCGCTTCGGTCAGCGGCACGTAACCCCAATTGCTCGACCAGGCGTCGTTGAGCAGGCCCAGGATGATCCTCGCCTCCTCGTTGAATTTCGATTTGTCGACCATCCTGATCCGAATCTTGGGGTTGCGCTCCCCCATTGCGATCAGGCGATCGATTTTCGGATCGTCCCAATGCTCGATGTTGAGCTCGTAAGTGAGGAGGTCCTTCGCCTTTTCGTAGCCCGCCGCCTCGATCCAGCCCTGATATTCTGGCCGATGGTGGCCCATCATCGCGGTCGGCGGCTCGGCAAATCCCTCGATTTCCAATCCCGGCTCGTCCCAAATCGACAGGCTGACCGGGCCGAGGGCGCGGGTCATCCCTTGGCCGCGGAGCCACTCTTCGGCCGTAGCGATCAGCGTCGCGCCCGCTTCCGCATCGAGCGCGTCGAAGAAGCCCCACTGGCCGGTGCCTGCGCCCATATGTTCCTGCACGAGATCGTCGACCTGGGCGCTGATTCGGCCGACGACCTTACCGACCCGCTCGGCGAGCCAGAGCTTCGCCCGGGCATGCTCGAACCAAGGGTTCTTGCCCGGAGTGATGAGGCCGTGAACCTCGTCCTTCAGCGGAGGGACCCAGGCCGGATCGTCCTTGTAGACTTCCCAGGCGAAATCCACGAACGCGCGTTTGTCCTTCTTGCCTTCCACCGGGCGGATGTTGAGTGGGGCTGAGCTCATGCGCGACGCGCTAGCCGCTCGGGCTCACCAGCGCCAGTGAAGCCTTTTCCCGCCGCACTCCCGCCACTATCTCAGGGCATTAGCGGCGACTTCCGAAAGAGCCATGACAGATACTGCGACCCTCGAGCGCACCAGTGACGTTGCCCCAGGACGGCGGGCGCCCGTCAAGGACGACGCGACCATGCTCAAGGCCGCGGCGAAGCTGACTCGCGACCTCAACCTGCCCGACGCGCGCATCTATTGGGCCGACATGCTCGGGTCCGCGCTTACCGGCTATGCGGCATTGTTCGCGACGATGGCGCTCGGCTGGCCGCTGGCACTTGCGACTGGCCTCCTCGCCGTGCTCGCGCTCTACCGCGCCGGATCGTTCATCCATGAGCTGACGCACATCAAGAAGGGTTCGGTGAGGGGCTTCCGGTTGACCTGGAACCTCATTGTCGGAATCCCCCTGCTGGTTCCGTCCTTCATGTACGAAGGGGTGCATAACCAGCACCATGCCAAGAGCTATTACGGTACGGCCAACGATCCGGAATATCTTCCGCTGGCGCTGATGCATCCGTGGACCCTGCCGCTATTCCTGATCGTCGCCGTACTGGCGCCGGTCGGAATGCTGATCCGTTTCGCGATCCTCGCGCCGCTGTCATTGCTCTCGAAGAAGCTGCGCGCGGCGGTGGTCGGCAAATATTCCGGCCTGCAGATCAATCCCAGGTTCGTCCGTCCGGCGCCTGAAGGCCAGTTCGCGCGCGACTGGGCCTGGCAGGAGGCCGCCTGCAGTGTCTGGGCGATCGCGCTTCTGGCTCTCACTGCAGCCGGGTCCATTCCCCTGCGCGATTTGCTGATCTTCCTCGGCGTCGCTTCCGGAGTCATGTTCCTGAACCAGGTGCGGACCCTGGTGGCGCACTTATGGGAGAATGAGGGCGACCCGATGAGCGTCACCGCCCAATATCTCGACAGCGTGAACGTCCCGCCGCCGGCGACCCTGCCGATCTTCTGGGCTCCGGTCGGCCTCCGCTATCACGCTCTCCACCATTTGCTTCCCGGGCTTCCTTACCACGCGCTCGGCGAAGCGCACCGGCGGTTGTGCCGAGAGCTGGAGGCGAATTCGATCTATCATGGCTCGGCGCACCGCGGCCTGACGCCGCTGGTCGTCCGCCTTGCCGCAAGCAGCTGGAAGGGTTCGCGAGCTTAGGCCCCGGCTGTCGCTGGACCGCCGATGGCGCCCGGCTTCGGTCGTTTCGCCTTCGGGATCGATGACCCCGCGGTCGGAATTGCCGGACCCTTGGCGCCGCCGCGGTCGATGGATTCGCCGGCAAGAACCTTCTTGATCTCGTCGCCGCTCAAAGTTTCAAATTCGAGCAAGGCCTTGGCGAGCGTCTCGAGCTCCTCGCGGTTGGTCTCGAGCAAATGCTTGGCGCGTTCGTAGCCGTCGTCGATGATTCGACGA
>JBKPOR010000003.1:0-15109 GCA_046765675.1 Pseudomonadota bacterium | reverse complement strand
CCTGTGGGTCCTGCTCGGCCTCGCGGTCGCCGCCGCTCGGCTGCCGCTCAGCCGCGCGGATGAAAATAGTCATAGAGCTGGCGCGCCATCGCCTTGCTGATTCCGGGCGCCTTCTCGAGATCGTCGAGCGCAGCGCCTTTTACCGCCCGGGCCGTGCCGAAGTGCATCAGCAAAGCCCGCTTGCGGTTGGGACCGATCCCGGGGACATCGTCGAGTGTCGACGTGGTGAGGCTCTTGGCCCGCTTCTGGCGGTGCGTTCCGATGGCGAACCTGTGCGCCTCGTCGCGCAAGCGCTGGAGATAGAACAAGAGCGCCGAGTTGGGAGCCAGGGTCAGCTCGCGCCCGCCGGGCAGGTGGAACGTTTCCCTTCCGGCGTTGCGATCCCGCCCTTTGGACACCCCGACCACCGGCACGTCATGGACTCCCATATCCTCCATGACCTCGCAAACGGCCGACAGCTGCCCTTTGCCGCCGTCGATCAGCAGCAGGTCGGGCCATTCGCCACTCTGCCGGTCGGGGTCCTCTTTCTCCAACAGCGCGAAGCGCCGCTCGAGCACTTCGCGCATCATCGCGAAGTCGTCGCCCGGCTGGGTCTCCGGACGCTTGATGTTGAACTTGCGATAGCTGTTCTTGCGAAACCCCTCGGGCCCCGCGACGATCATCGCCCCGGTCGCGTTGGTGCCCATGATGTGGCTGTTATCGTAGACCTCGATGCGCTTGGGCACCTCGGCCAGCTCGAACGTGTCGGCCAGCTCGCGCAGGATCTTGCCTTGGGTCGTGGTCTCGGCGAGGCGGCGGTCGAGCGCTTCCTCGGCGTTGCGCCGTGCCTGGTCGATCAGCTTGCGGCGCGAACCGCGTTGCGGGACCTCGATCGACACCGCATGACCGGAGCGCTCGCACAGCGCCTCCTCGAGCAATTCTCGATCGTCGAGGAGGCGATCGACCAGGATTCGCCGCGGCGGCGGCATGTCTTCGTAAAACTGGACCAAAAAGCTCGACAAAACCTCGGCTTCCGGGACGTCGTTGGTATGCGCCGGGAAGAAGGCGCGGTGTCCCCAATTCTGTCCGCCGCGAATGAAGAAAGCCTGGATGGACATCGCCCCGCCTTTGCACGCGAGAGCGAACACATCCGCGTCGCCCAGCCCCTCGGCATGCACGGTCTGGCTGCCCTGGATGTAGGTCAGTGCCCGAAGCCGGTCGCGGTACACGGCGGCAAGTTCGAAGTCCTGGCGCTCCGCCGCCTCGGCCATGGACTTCGACAGCCGGCCCTGGACGTTGGTCGACTTGCCGGCGAGGAACGCCTTGGCGTCGTCGACCAGCTCGTCATAGTCCGACTCGCTGATCCGCCCGACGCACGGCGCCGAGCACCGTTTGATCTGGTAGAGCAGGCACGGCCTCGATCGATTCTCGAAAAAGCTGTCCGTACAGCTTCTCAGCAGGAACAGCTTCTGAAGCGCATTAAGCGTCCGGGTGACCGATCCGGCGCTCGCGAACGGTCCGTAATAATGCGCCTTTTTGACCCGGCGAGCGCCCCGATGCTTCTGGATGCGCGGGAAAGCGTGGTCCTCGCGGAGCATGATGAAAGGGAAGCTTTTGTCGTCCCGCAGAAGCACGTTGTAGGCCGGGCGGAAGCGTTTGATCAGCTGGGCTTCGAGCAGCAGCGCCTCGGCCTCCGTCCTGGTTGTGACGATAGTCATCGAGCGCGTCTGAGCCACCATTCGCTGCAGCCGCTTGGGCAGCTTATTTACCTGGGTATAGCTGGTGACCCGATTGCGCAGCACCCGCGCCTTGCCGACGTAAAGCACGTCGCCGCGGCTATCCAGCATTCGGTACACACCTGGCCGCCGGGGAAGCGTTTTCCACACCTCGCGGATCGCGGCGATGCCCGTTTCCAGGTCAGGCTGGTCCGCGCCGCGCACGGCGTAGGTCGCTTGGTCCTCGTTGAAGCGCTCGGCGGCTCCGGGAAAATCGGGACGGTCGGCGGGGGTGCGATCCATTTCCCCCGACCTAGTGATTTCGCAGGCGTCTTGCGAGGTTTAAGGCGCCGTCGCTGCCTTCAAGCCGGCCAGCGATAAGCGCCGTCCCGGAGCTGCCGCAAGGGCATGCCGATAGGCGTCGGCGGCTTCCGCCTTGTGCCCGAGCGCGAGCAGTTCGTCCCCAAGTAGCTCGTAGCTCGGCTTCTGAAGCGCGGGCGGACCAAACGGGGGCGGCAACGCCACTTCCGCTTCGGCGGCTTTGCGCAGCAGCTGAAGGCCTTCCTCGGTCCTTCCTTGCGCCAGCGCGGCAACCGCCTCGGCCTGCGCAATGGCGCGCTCGACCCACGGCATGACCGTGTCGTCGTCAGGAAACTCCTTCCTGAAATTTTCGGCAATGACTTGCTGATCGGCCTTCATCGAAGCCAGTGCCGATTGCGCTTGGGCGCCGTCACGACGGCTGGCGAGCAGCCGACCATAGTCCTCCGTGAACCGCGTCCACGTGAACTTACCCGAAGGCAGGTCGATCCACCTCGGCCAACTGCCCGTCTCGATGCCGGTGCGGACCGCCATGTCGGCCCAGCTTCCGAATGCACCTTCGGGTGACCCAACGACCGGTGGCTCCTTCAGCTCTTTGCTCATCGCTTGCGCTTGGGCGAGGCAGGATTCGACATCGCGGCTGACGTCCTTGCCCTCCTGCAGCTTGGCGTAAACGAGCCAGATGTGACCGTGACCGCATGCTCCAGGAGGCATGTTGTGGGCTGCCATCGCTGCATCCTGGACCGCGGCGGCATGCATGTTGGCCTCTTCCGTCTCGCGCCACATGCCCATCGCGAGGAAGATGTGCGAGGTCATGTGCTGCGCGTGGGCGGAATCGGGCGCGATCTTGTCGTAGAGCCGAGCGGCGCGGATCCCGAGCGGAGCGTGAGCCGGGTCGTCATAGGCGTGGATCAGGTAATGGACCACGCCCGGGTGGTGCTGGTGGTTGGGGAACACCTCCTCGAGCATGGCGGCGGCCTTCATGTAATTGGCCGTGTCGCGAGTGCCGTGGGAGCGGCCCATCGTGGCCAGCGCGTCGAACACCCTCGCTTCCAGATCGCTCGAATAAGCCGCGAACAGCGCGTCCATCCGATCGGCGTAGGCCTCGTCGCGCTCGTATTTCGTGCCCGGCCCATAGAGTGTTTCGACGGCCGCCAGCCACATCTTCTCTCGCGCTGTCCTCGCCTTGGCGGCGCGAGCCTCCGGTGTCGGCCCGAGTCTCGCGAGGATTGCTCGCCCTTGGTCGGTGTGCTGCTCCGCCCAGAGCGTGTAATTGTGCGACATCGCTTCGCCCCAATAAGCGAGAGCGAAATCGGGATCGGCCTTTTGCGCCTGCTGGAAGGCCAAGATCGCGTCTTCATATTGGAAATTGTGGAGCAGCTTGACGCCGCGAAGGAACGGCGCCTGCGCCTGCCGATTCCCGCTGTTGGGGAATGACAACTCGCCGAAATTGCTCCCGGTGGGCATTGCATGAGCACGGGCATGCTCGTGAGGCCGGTCGGCGCTCATCTGTGCGGCGGTACCGACCGACCAGGCGGCCGCGCCGCACAGCACCGCCAGCCTTAAGATCTTCAACTTAAGCATGTCGCCCTCCCCTACTGGGCGAAATGCAACCTAAGCTCTTCCAGGCGCTAGTAAAGTATCTGGAAGCTAAGCCGCCGCGCGCGCTTGCTCTTCCTCGGCCAGCATCCACTCCACGGCTGCCCGCGCGTGGATCGCGGTCGTATCGTACACCGGGATGACATTCGCCCGGACATCGACGGCGAGCACCAGCTCGGTACAACCAAGCACAATCGCCTGCACCTTTTGCTTGGCGAGCTCCGTGATCAAGGTCTTCAATTTACGCTGGCTGTCGCGAACGACGCGCCCCGCGGCGAGTTCATCGAAGATTATGCGGTCGACCTCGCCCATCCAGCCCGCATCGATCGGAGCGAGCGTGATCCCGCGCCGCTCGATCCGGTCCCGAACGAAGCCCTCGGTCATGGTGAACCGCGAGCCCAGCAACGCGACGCGGCTACGCCCGTCCGCCAGGAGGTGGTCCGCCGTCGCGTCAGCAATGTGCAACACGGGCACGCTGACATTCGCGGCCACGGCGTCATACGATTTGTGAACGGTGTTGCAGGCGATGAGCAGGCCTTCGGCGCCGCCGGCTTCCAGCCTTTTCGCGGCGTCGATCATGACCTTGGCGATGCCGTCCCAATCGCCGGCGAATTCCATCGCCGCGATTTCCGCGAAATCGGCGCTTTCAAGGGCCAGAAGCGCGCTGTGGAGTCCACCGAGACGCTGCGCGATGCCCCGATTGATATGTTCGTAATAAAGACCGGTCGAAGCCCAGCCCATGCCGCCGATCATGCCCAACTTGCGCAAGCCGTTACCCCCTTCCCCGGTCAATGGAATCGCACCGGCTGACCCACGTTTTCAACCAACCACAGCCTAGCTGACAAGCGCTAAACGTCTGATTTAATGATAAATTAATCGCCTGTGCGACGAGACGTTCAGCCCAACGCCTTCACGATTTCCTCGACCATCTTCTTGGCGTCGGCGAGCAGCATCATCGTATTGTCGCGATAGAAGAGTTCGTTGTCGACGCCAGCATAGCCGACACCTCCCATCGAGCGCTTCACGAACAGCACCGTCCGCGCCTTTTCGACATCCAGCACGGGCATCCCATATATTGGCGAACTCTTGTCGGTCTTGGCCGCGGGGTTGGTCACGTCGTTGGCGCCGATCACGAAGGCGACGTCGGTCTGCGCGAACTCGCTGTTGATATCCTCGAGCTCGAACACTTCGTCATAAGGCACGTTGGCTTCGGCCAGGAGCACGTTCATGTGCCCGGGCATTCGGCCCGCGACCGGGTGAATCGCATACTTCACGCGAACGCCCTTCTCCTTGAGCTGGTCGGCCATTTCGCGCAGCGCGTGCTGCGCCTGGCTGACCGCCATTCCATAGCCCGGAACGATGATCACCTGGTCCGCCTGCGCCATCAGGAAGGCAGCGTCCTCGGCCGAGCCGCGCTTGTACGGCCGGTCGATCGCCGCCGCCCCTGCGCCGCTGAGCGCCTCGCCGCCGAAGCCGCCGGCGATGACCGAGATGAAGCTTCGGTTCATCGCCCGGCACATGATGTAGCTCAAGATCGCGCCCGAGCTTCCGACTAGCGCGCCGGTGATGATCATCGCGCTGTTGTGCAGAGTGAAGCCCATCGCCGCCGCGGCCCAGCCCGAGTAGCTGTTCAGCATCGAGATGACGACCGGCATGTCGGCTCCGCCGATCGGGATGATCAGCAGGAAGCCGATCGCGAAACTGAGCCCGGCGATGGTGAAGAATACCCAGGGCGCCTGATCCCGGGTGAAATAAGCGATCAGGCCGAGGATGGCTGCGAGCGTGCCGAGATTGATCACGTGCCGGAGCGGCAGGAGGATCGGCTTGCCCGACACGTTGCCGTTGAGCTTTAGGAAGGCGATCACGGACCCCGAAAAGGTAATCGCTCCGATCGCCACACCGAGCCCCATCTCGACGCGGCTCACCGGATAAATTTGCGGAACGATGCTGTGTTCCCGCACACTTTCGCCCAGCGGAACGAGGACGGCATAATTTTCGTATGCGATGCCGAACGCGTCGGGGTTCATGTAAGCGGCCGCTCCGACCAATACAGCCGCCATACCGACCAGCGAGTGAAACGCCGCGACGAGCTGCGGCATCGCCGTCATCTGGATCTTGCGCGCAGTGACCAGGCCGATCCCGCCGCCAATCAGCATCGCTCCGGCGATCTCGCCAATCGACGCGACTTGATGGACTGCGAGCGTCGTACCGACGGCAATCGCCATGCCGACCATCCCGATATAATTGCCGCGGCGGCTGCTGGTCGGGCTTGAAAGCCCTCGCAACGCGAGAATGAAGCAGGTGCCCGAAATCAAATATGCGAGAAGCACCCAGGATTGGCCGAGCGAAACGATGTGGTCGGTGTGGGACGATTCCCCCGGAACGTTCAAGCTCAGCGCTCCCGCTTCTTGTACATGGCGAGCATCCGCGCAGTGACAGCGAAGCCGCCGAAGATGTTCACGCTGGCAAGCGCAACGGCGACCAGGCCGAGCCATTTCGAGCTGGGACTGCCGCCGGAGGCGGCCGCGATCAGAGCGCCGACGACGATCACGGACGAAATGGCGTTCGTCACGCTCATCAGCGGCGTGTGCAGCGCCGGCGTTACGGACCAGACCACATAATAGCCGACGAAACAGGCAAGCACGAAAACCGATAAGATGGAAATGAAGTCCATGACCGCTCCCCGCGAGTTGCAGCTTTTGTGGCGGGTCGATCCAAAGCTGTCGAGTGCCGGAGTGCCGTTAATTCGAATGCGGTTAGCGATTTCCTAACCTTTCCGCGCGCATGCGTAACGCGCAACTGGGAAGGAAGCGCGCTCCGTGTCGAAGCGCCCGAAAATGAAGACGGCAACGCGGCAGTGGAAACTGCTGCTGTGGACGGCCATTGCCGGCCTGGTCTTCGGCCTGATCGGCTTCGGCGACATCGCCGAAGATGCGCTTCGCACAGTGCGCAACAGCCTTCACTGGCACAACGCGAGCGGCGACATCCTGCTCGTCAAGATCGATAACCAGTCGTTGCGCAAAGTCGGCCGCTGGCCGTGGCCGCGGCGCTATCACGCCCAGCTCGTCGACCGCCTCAGCGGTGCTGGGGCGAAGCGTATTTTCTTCGACATCAGCTTCTTCGGCGCGACCAATTCGGCCGATGACGACGAATTCGCGGCCGCGCTGAAACGATCAGGCCGGACGATTCTAGCCACCCGTACCCGCTCGGGACCCCAGGACGGAACCGCACAACAGGGCATGCCGCTCCCGACCTTGGTGGATTCCGCGAGAGGGATCGGAACGATCAGCTGGCAATATAATTTCCGGCAAGCGGTGAGCGGCATTCCTTATTCGATGACGGTCAACGGCAAAGTTGTCCCATCCTTTTCGGCGCTGCTTTCCGGGCGCGCCGGGAGTCCGGACGCGACCTACACTCCCGATTATTCAATCGACCCCAAATCCATTCCTACCGTTTCGGCCGCGAGCATTTTGGACGGAACGTTCGATCGCCGGGCGATCCAGGGGAAAGAGATCGTAATCGGCACCGCCAGCGAAGAGATCGGCGACCAATTCTACGTGCCCGGCACCGGACGCATGGCCGGAGCCTACGTCCATATCATCGGCGCCGAAACGCTGAAGAGTGGCCGGCCGGTCAATCTCGGCTGGATTCCGCTGTTCCTAATTGCACTCGTCGTGGGTGCGGCCGCGCTCTGGCGGCGCGACGGACGCCATCAGGTACTGATCCTGGGGTCGGCCGCGACGGCATTACTCTTCGCGCCCGCACTGCCCGAGGCCTATCAGGTTTCTCTCGACATCACTTCGGCGCTGTTCGTGATCGCTGTAATCGCAAGCGCGCTGGCGTGGCGCCGATATCGGGTCCGCGGGCTCGTCAATCCGATCTCCAACCTACCCAATCTCAACGCCCTTCGAGACAATCGGGACGGGAAGAAGCAGTCGCTGATCGGCGCCCGAATCCTCAACTACGAAGAGATCGTGGCCACGCTTCCGCCCAACAGCGAGCGGCAACTCATAGATCAGATCGTGTCGCGGCTTTCTGTCGGTGCTTCGAACCGCACGCTCTATCAGGGCGACGGCGGAATTTTCGCCTGGTTCGAAGAATCGCGGGCGCCGTTCGGAAACCATCTCGACGCGCTTTATGCGCTGTTCCGCAACCCGGCGCGGGTCGCGGGCTTGTCCATTGATCTCTCCGTCGCTTTCGGAGTGGAGGTCGGCAGCGGCCGTTCGCTGCCCAATCGCCTCGCCAGCGCTTTAGTAGCCGCCGAAGAAGCCGCTCACGACGGCCTCAAGTGGAAATTCCATGACCCCGAAAGTCTGGAGGAGGCGTCGTGGAAGCTGTCGATCCTGAGCGAGCTCGACGCCGCGATCGACCGCGGAGAGGTTTGGGTCGCCTACCAGCCCAAGCTCGACATCCCCACCAACCGGATCGTCGGAGCCGAGGCGCTGGCACGCTGGACCCATCCGGAGAAGGGACCGATCGCCGCCTCGGAATTTGTCGCGGCGGCCGAACAACATGACCGCATCGCAAAGCTCACCGACTTCGTCCTCGAGAAAGCGATTAGTGCTGCGGCGGCGATCAACAAACGCGACGAAGAGTTCGAGATTGCGGTGAACCTGTCCGCGCGCCTGCTCAGCGACAAGGGCTTCACCCTCCGGGTCGCGGCTCTGCTCGCGCGGCACAGCCTGCCGCCACACTTTCTTACGCTTGAGCTCACTGAGACGGCAGAGCTCGCCGACAGCGGCGAAAGCCTTGAGATGATCACCCGATTGCGCGAGCTCGGGGTGCGCATCTCGATCGACGATTACGGCACGGGCCTGTCGACGCTGGATTACCTCAAGAAGATTCCGGCGAACGAGATCAAGATCGATCAGAGCTTCGTCAAAGGAATGGCCGACAACCGTTCCGATCGCCTCATGGTGCAATCGACCATCGGACTTGCGCATTCGCTCGGCCGCAAGGTCGTCGCCGAAGGGGTGGAGCAGCGGGCCATCCTCGACTTGCTGGTCGAGATGGAGTGCGACGTCGCCCAGGGATATGCCATCGGCAGGCCGATGAGCCTCGAAAGCCTTGCCAAGCGCATCGCGACCGATCGCAAGCGGCACGTCGCTTAGACCTGCCAATCCCACGCGCTGCTAAGGTTCAGCGCCAAGACCCCACAAGATCGCTGTAATCTGGATTGGTCCAATCGTGGCTAATCGACCGGCTTTGGTTAATCGTTTGCTAACCATATCAATTAAGGTTAATGTCCTCTGCATCAGCCGAATCGATTTTGATTACGGGGGACGTGAAATGAAAAAGACAAAAGCGACCCGCAGCATTTGGGCCTACCTCTTCGGCGGTGGCTGGTGCGGCGGCGGAAGCGGCGGCTAAAAGTCGCTTCCACCCGGCATTTCGGGTTGTAAAATCAATGCGTTATTGAGCGCTCGCCGCTTGGCGGGCGCTTTTGTTTTGCGCAAACTGAGCCGCGATTTGACTGTGCTGGCACCGTTGCTGCGGCTCCGCTAACCCGGGCGCCGTGTTGCATCAGTCGAGCCACATCCTGCCGATTCGCGCGAGTCGCGCCGGACTGCACGAATTCACGAATGACGTGACCTCATGGGTCGAAAACAGCGGGATTCAGGACGGCCTGGTGACAATTTTTTGCCGCCATACCTCGGCCTCGCTGGTGATCCAGGAAAATGCCGCACCAGCCGCTCGACGCGACCTCGAACATTATTTCGAGCGGATCGCGCCGGAAGGCGCCGGTTACGAGCATGACGACGAAGGGCCCGACGACATGCCGGCGCACCTTCGCAGCGCACTGACCAATACGCAGCTCAGCATTCCGGTCCGCGACGGGCGCCTCGCGCTCGGTACGTGGCAGGGCATTTTCCTGTTCGAGCACCGGCGAAACACTCCTGAACGCGAAATCCTGCTCCACTTGGTGGGCGAATGAGCGCGCAATCCGTCCGCGCGTGGATCGCTCAAAACGCGCCCGATCTGCCGATCATCGAAGTCGAAGGCACGACCGCCACCGTCAACACCGCTGCCGATGCGCTGAATGTCGCGCCCGGGCGGATCGCAAAAACGCTTGCGGTGCGCGCTGGCGAGCATCTGTTCCTTGTCGTCGCGCGCGGGGATGCGCGGCTCGATAACCGCAAGTGCAAGGAAGAATTCGGCGCCAGGCCAAGGATGTTGAACGCCGAGGAAACGTTCGATGTCACCGGCCATCCGATCGGCGGAGTCTGCCCCTTCGGCCTGACGAACCCCTTGCCGGTCTATCTCGACCTGTCGCTGAAAGCATTCGACATCGTCTATCCCGCAGGCGGTTCGCTCAATACGTCGGTCGAAATCCCGACCGAGCGCCTGTTCGATCTGGTGGCCAAGCGGTGGGTCGATCTCTGCCGCCTACCCGAAGCGGGTGGGACTTAGCTCCTCTGCGCTGACATCCGCGACCGGCCAGGGCGTGCCCGCGATCAGCGAAGCGGCGATCGCCGACATCGCCGGGGAGGTCTGGAGTCCGAAGCCGCCCTGGCCCGCCAGCCAGAAAAAGCCTTCCGCTTCCGGCGCGAAGCCGACGACCGGACGCCGGTCGGGCGCAAAGGTCCTGAGGCCCGCCCATTTGCTGTGGATCCGATCCACCTTCACGATGGTCCGCTCCTCCATTCGCCATGCGGCGAGGGCGATTTCATAATCGTCTGGCTGGGCATCGCAGGGGTCGCTCGGCACCTCGTCCATGGGCGACGCGAACAGGCGACCGCTCTCGGGCGCGAAATAAAGCTCGTCGCCGACGGTCTTCGCGAACGGCAGCTCTTCGATCCGAATGTCCGGGGGCGCATCGAAAGTGATGATGGTCCGCCGCTTTGGCTCGAAACCGAGAGGCCGGAAGCCGGCGAGCTTCGCGACGTGGTCGACCCAAGACCCGGCGGCGTTGACCAAGATGGGCGCGGAAAATGTCTCCCCTTTCTCACTCGTGACTTCCCAAATGTTCTGAAGGCGCTTGAGCGCCGCGGCGCGCGCCCCCGTGACGAGCTCGCCGCCGCCTCGCCGGAGCTGGCGCAAATTTCCTTGAAGCAAGGCATGGGGGTCGAGGCGGATGCCGCGGCGGTCGGCAATGCCGTGAACCGCATCGTCCTTCAGCAACGGGCAGAGCTCGTGCATGCCCCGCGCATCCAGCCGATCGAGCTTCGCGAACTGCGAAATTTCGGCCTCGAGCGCGTCCAGCTCCGCGCGCTCGTCATCGCGGGCGTGGATCAGGACAGGCATCGGCCGGCCGATCGGGACCTCGGTAAAGTCGTCCGGCGGATCGTCGAAAAACTCGCGGCTCGCGAGAGTGAGCGCTCGGACCAGCCGGTCGCCGAGCGCATAATGGAGCATGGTCGCGCTTCGGCCCGATGAATGAAAGCCGATCTGCTCCTCGGCCTCGAGAACCGCGACTTTCGCGTGAGCGGACAGCGCCGCGCCGGCCGACAATCCGGCAATCCCGCCACCGACGATCAGGATATCGTAAGCCGCCGCCACCGGATCAGGCGGCGGTCAGCCGCTCGTGGACGACCTTGCCGCTTTGGGTCAGGCGGATGCCTTTGACGATTTCGTCATCGTCCGGAAGGACCGGGCGGCCTTGCTCCTTGTCCCAGAAAGCGGAGAGGAAATTGTAGAGGTTGCGGGCGAACAGCGCGGATGCGTCAGCGGCCAGGCTGCGCGCGAGGTTGGACGCACCGATGATCGTCACACCGTGCTTCACGACGTTCTCGCCCGGTAGGGTGCCTTCGACATTGCCGCCCGCATCCGCCGCCAAATCGACGATCACACTGCCAGGCCGCATGGCCGCGACCTGCGCATCGCTGATCAGCCGCGGAGCGGGACGACCGGGGATCAACGCGGTGGTGATGACGATGTCCTGCTTGGCGATATGGCTGGACACCAGCTCGGCCTGGGCCTTCTGATATTCCTCGGACATTTCAGAGGCATAGCCGCCAGCGCCCTCCCCTTCGATGCCGGCGACATTCTCGACGAAGATCGGCTTCGCGCCCAGCGACTGGATCTGCTCTTTCGTCGCCGAACGGACGTCGGTCGCGCTGACCTGAGCGCCGAGCCGCTTGGCTGTCGCGATCGCCTGGAGCCCGGCAACCCCAACGCCCATGACGAACACCTTGGCCGGGCTGACCGTGCCTGCGGCCGTCATCATCATTGGGAATGCCCGGCCATAGGCCGCGGCGGCGTCGATCACGGCCTTGTAGCCAGCGAGGTTCGACTGGGACGAAAGGATGTCCATCGATTGGGCGCGGGTGATCCGCGGCATCCATTCCATCGCAAGGGCCTCGAGGCCCGCCGATGCATAGCCGTCGATCGCTTCACGCCGCCGCGCCGGATCGAGCGCTCCAACCAACAGCGCGCCCTTGTCCGCGTCCTTGAGCGACGCCGCATCCGGCCCGTTCACGCAAAGGACGATTCCAGCCCCCTTCAACGCATCGGCCCGGTTTGCGAGCTTTGCGCCCGCGGCCTCATATTCCGCATCGGAAATAGACGCGCCCTCGCCCGCCCCTCTTTCGATCGCAAAGTCAGCCGCGAGCGCGATGAACTTCTTGACGGTCTCGGGGATGGCGGCGACGCGAGACTCGCCGGCCGTCGTTTCCTTCAGAACTGCGATCTTCATGGATTGCGGCGAACTAAAGGATCAGGAGAACGACGAAACCGATCACCAGGCAGCTAAGCGCCCCCCACTTCAGCAATTTCGTGAAGCGCGTGTAATCGCGAACGTGGATCGCAACTTCGTGTGTCGGCGGGCTGGCGAGCAGCGACTCGTCGTCGGCCATGTCGTTCCCCTCTGAAATTCCGGGTGCGTCCATAACAAGCCCGCGCGACCGGCCCAACCCCCCTCTTAAGCACGCTTTTACCCCTTGGTCGTAGAACGGAGCCATCAAGGAGCCAATGATGGCCGAAGAGCGCGTTCGTTCCCTATTGCTGCTCGACGCGGATGCCGGCGAGCGCCGGCTAATCTCCGCGATTGCCGCTCGCGCGGGCTGGAGCGCCGTCGGAGCAGCCGACCGCGACATGGCGGTAGCGTTGCTTCAAGGTCCGCACGGCCGCGAAGTCCAGGCGGTCTTGCTCGGCTCGTGGGACAGCGAGGCCAGCCCAAATATCATCGCAGCGCTTCGCGAACAGCGTGATGCGCTTCCGGTCATCGTGCTGAGCCACGGCGACTCCGTATCGATCGCCGTCGAGGCGATGCGCGCGGGAGCGAGCGATTTTCTCGTGCGCCCCGTCGCCCCGGAGCGGCTGCTGGAGGCGCTCGCGGCCAATTCGGATCGGCGCAAGGCCGCAGGCGAGCTTGCTCCCGTCTCAGAGAAGCTCGCGCCCGAGCTTTCGCTCGAGCAACTGGTCGGGGCAGCTCCGGAATTTCGAGCCGCCCTTGCCGTTGCTGCGAAAGCGGCCCGAAACCGCCTTCCGATCCTGATCGTCGGCGAACCCGGCACTGGCAAGGAGACGGTGGCGCGTTCAATCCACGCGGCGAGCCTTCGCGCTCGAGGCCCTCTCCACGTGCTCGATTGTAAGGCGGTTCCTGCGAACATTATCGACAGCGAGCTGTTCGGCCATGAGAAAGGCTCGTTTCCCGGCGCCTTCGCGCCGAAGACCGGCAAGATGGTGCAGGCCGATGGCGGAACCTTGCTGCTCGACGAGATCGGTGCCCTGCCCTTAGAGACCCAGGAACGTCTCGACCGCGTGCTGGCGACAGGCGAGGTCCGCCCGGTCGGACTCAATGGCAGCCACTCGGTCGATGTCCGGGTCATTGCGACCTGCAGCCGTCCGCTTCCCGATGACTTCAATCCCGGCCTTGCCGAGCGGATTGGCACCACGACGGTCACCCTTCCGCCCCTGCGCGAGCGCAGCGGCGACATCCCTGCTCTAACCCGGCACCTCTTGGCTCGCTTTTGTGAGCAGACGGGTATGCGGGCGCTATCCATCGGCAATGACGCGCTTGCGGTGCTGATGCGCTACGGCTGGCCCGGCAACGTCCGCCAGCTCGCCGGAGTGCTGTTCCGCGCCGGGCTGCAGTGCGACGAAAGCTCGCTCACGGCCGAGCATTTCCCCCATATCGCCATCCAGTCCCGATTTTCGGGCCGGCGCAGCGACTTCTCGCCAACCCTCAGCTCATCGAGCAGCGCGGAAGCAATCGCGGGGGCTCCGGGGGTCACCTTGTTCACAGGCGACGGGCATCTGAGGCCACTCGAGGACATCGAGGCCGACATCATCCGCCTCGCCATTGGCCATTATCGCGGGCGGATGACCGAAGTCGCGCGCCGGCTCGGGATCGGCCGCTCGACGCTTTATCGTAAGCTCGGCGAGCTCGGGATCGAGACCGCGGCCTAGGCTGCTTCGGCGAGTTCTACACAGCCAAATCGCACGACGTGATGGCTGAGAAGCTGCCCAAGCCGGTCGGTCATCCAGCCGCGGCGGTACGCCCGTTGCATGATATCGAGATCCGGGGCCCCATTACCCTCGACGAGGATGAGTCCGTCCGGCGTTATCGCGACATCCCAACCGATGAGGACGCGGTCCGAAAAGGCGCGGTGCGCCTGCTCGGTAAATGCTCGGAATTGTTCCCAATGGGGCAGCCTAAGCCCTGCAATTTGCATACCCGAGGTGGGATGCCGCTCGAGCCAGCCGAGGCTGCAATCCATCCCGAGGTTGCTCGCAAGGTTCAGCCGGCCAGTCTCGAGATCGACGCTGGCGGCAATTCCGCCAGCGTGAAGATTGTCGACGACCCGGTTCTCGCCGATCGCCATGCGCAAGACGGCGCCAAGCAGCTCCGGGTGGCCCGATTCGTCAAGGCAGGTTAGCGCTCGAACGGTCGCGAGGGCGCCGTTGTTCAGCGGCTCGAGATCGGAATGATTGGAAACTCTGGGCTGAATGATTCGCGGGCCGCTCCACGGCTGGGCAGCGATCGCGAACAGCATTCCGATGGTGTCCAGCTCCTTGCCGTCCGAGCATCGGTGGCGACCCTCGCCGACATAGTCCCAGCGTTGCGCTCCTCGCCCGCCTTTTCCATCGACCGGCTTCACGAACAGGTCGCCCGCGAGCTGGTCAAGCGACCGAAGGCCATCGACGCCGTCATGGCGCACCACCGCGAGGACCGGGATCGTCGGAACCGAGCGCGCTTCGCACCAGCGAGCGAATTCTGCCTTGTCAGTGAGCTCCGATGCCGGCGGGTTCAAATGCTTGAGGAGCGTTGGAACTCCATCCTTGCATTCGCAGCGCTGGATGAAGCTGCGCGCCGCGCGCTTCACGGGATGCCTGTGCAGTTCGTAAATGTAATACCAGGGAGGGAGGACTCCAGCCTTCACATACAGCCATATCTGGTCGCCGAGCTGGGCGATCATCGATCTTTTGGCGGTCCTCCTGATAATCTCACCGTTGCGAGCGGTGAACCAGATCATCATGCCGATCACCAACATCGGCGCCACAAGCAGCCCGAACAGCAGCTCGACCAAATCGCCGGGTGAAGCCGGAGTCCAATA
>JBKPOR010000002.1:0-11078 GCA_046765675.1 Pseudomonadota bacterium | reverse complement strand
ATCATAGACTGTCGTCGGTCCAGGCCGGTGCGCAGGGCGAGCATAAGCTCGCTCGGGGCTACGAGCCGGTGATCACCCGGTCGGCACATTTCATCCCGAACGCAAGCTTCCGCGCGGCAGTCGCCGACTTTCTCCAAGCCGAGCGAGCCGGGGTCGCGCAAGAAATCGGCTGGCTAAGCGAGGCGCTTCCCTACCGTTCTTCTTCGTCGGCATAGATCGCGACCGTCTTCGAACCGCCGTCGGCAATTCCGCGGTACATCGCGTTCGTCGTAAATCCGCACGCGGCCTCACCGCTGGACGAGACGGCGATCAGCCCGCCGGTTCCACCGAGCTCACCAATGTCGGAGAGAACCTTGTCGAGCGCCGATTGCAACGTCTCGCCGCCGATCCGGATTCGCTCGGCGAGCTGGTGGGCGGCGACCGCTCGAATAAAATATTCGCCGGAGCCCGTGGCTGAAACCGCGGCGGAGCGATCGTCGGCATAGGTTCCGCAGCCGATCAGCGGCGAATCCCCGATCCGCCCCCAGCGCTTGGCGGTAAGCCCCCCGGTCGATGTCGCCGCGGCGAGATGGCCATCCTTGTCGAACGCGACGGCTCCCACCGTGCCGTATTTCACGTCGGAATCGAAGCCGCCGTGCGCCAGGATTTCCTCGAGCTGGCGCCGTCGCTCCGCTGTGACGAACCAGCTGTTGTCGACTTGCTCGAGACCCGCGTCGCGCGCGAACTCGTCCGCTCCGCGGCCGGACAGGAAAACATGCGGCCCTTGCTCCATCAACCGCCTGGCGAGGCTGACGGGAGCCCGCGTGGTCCGCAAGCCCGCGATCGCTCCAGCGCGCCGGTTGCGGCCGTCCATGATCGCAGCGTCGAGTTCGACGCAACCCTCGCTGGTAAGGACGCTCCCGCGCCCAGCGTTGAAGCAGGGATTGTCTTCGAGCACTCGCACGGCGGCTTCCACCGCATCGAGGGCCAAGCCGCCACTTTCTAGGATGGACGCCCCCGCATCGAGGGCAGCGCGCAAGCCTTCGCGAGCGCTCTCCTCATGATCCGCATCGCCATGCCTGGGGCGCATCGCGCCGGCGCCGCCGTGGATTACCAACCGCCACATCATCGACGGGCCTTAGCGGCGCGCGTCCCGCGATTCCAGTTGACGCTCCCCGTCGCGGTATATTATTATGATATCATATTTTAGGGAGGCGAAAGTGTCCGACGACAAAGTGATTGCCCTTACGGCGACCGCGGAGCGGCCGGCTTCGACGATCAGCGGCTATGTCATGCTCATCGTGTTGCTGCTGGCTATTCTAGTGGATGCCTACGCCATCAGCTCGATGCCGATCGGCCCGGGCGTTGGGTTCAACGTCCTTCTCATCATCATTGCCACATTGGTCTTCATCCTGGTGATGCCGGGCTTCTACATGCTCCAGCCCAACCAGGCGGTCGCCATCACCTTGTTCGGCGATTATCGGGGCACCGATCGCACGACCGGCCTGCGCTGGACCTGGCCATGGATGGGCAAGAAGAAGGTCTCGGTTCGCGCCAACAATTTTATTTCCGAGAAGATCAAGGTCAACGACCTGCGCGGTAACCCGATCGAAATGGCGGCGCAGATCGTGTGGCGCGTGGTCGATACCGCCCAGGCCCTGTTCGACGTCGACGATTACAAACAGTTCGTCCGGGTCCAGGTCGAAGCGGCGATCCGGACCATTGGCTCGCGCTACCCGTATGACGATTTCGAGCATCAGGAAGTGACGTTGCGCGGCAACCATGATCAGGTCGGGATCGAACTCAGGACCGAACTCCAGGCTCGGCTCGCGGTCGCCGGAATCACGGTCGACGAATGCGGCTTCACCCACCTCGCCTACGCGCAAGAGATTGCCGGCGCGATGCTTCGTCGCCAGCAGGCGCAGGCCGTCGTTGCTGCGCGCAAGACCCTGGTCGAAGGCGCGGTCGGAATGGTTGAGATGGCGCTTGAGATGTTGTCGGAGAAGAATGTCGTGGAGCTCGACGACGAGCGCCGGGCGGCGATGGTTTCGAACCTGATGGTCGTTCTGTGCGGCGAGCGCGACACGCAGCCCGTGGTGAACACCGGAACGCTGTACACCTAGGGAAGCGACGTGAGCGGCGAGCGCAAGGCCTATCCGCTTCGTGTCGACCCCGCCTTGTGGGCGGCGGTCGAGCGATGCGCCGCTGCCGAACTGAGGAGCGTCAACGCGCAAGTCGAATGCCTGCTGCGCGAAGCGCTCACGGGACGCGGGGTGAAGCTGCGGGCTCCCGAGGTCAGGAAGCGCGGACGCCCGCCGAAGGGAGGCGAAAAGTGAGCGACGACGGCCCCGAATGGTTCGCGCCGAAGCGGTACGGCTTCGGCTGCGGAATGCCGATCAGCTGGCAAGGCTGGGCAATAACGATCGCCTTCATTGCAATCGCTTTCGCAACGGCACTCCTCTTCGGAAAGAAGCCGCTCATCATGTCCGCCATCCTGGTACCGGCGACAGCGACCCTCATCGTCATCACCGCCAAGACGACCCGGGGCGGCTGGCGCTGGCGGTGGGGCAACAAGGACTGAGCCCAGCCTCAGCCGAGCTCGAGCTCCCGTTGCTGGTTGACCAGGCGCCATTCGTCGAGGTCGGCGAGCATTCGCCGTGCGCCCTGCTCGGCGAGGTCGCAGGCGCGGGTCAGGCTGACGCCCTTCTTCAGTTCCTCTTCGATCTGCCGAAGCGCGATGGCGGTATTCTGTGACCGAACCGCGCTGCCGCCGAAATCCGCCTGGAAGCGAATCCCGAAAATCGCGGTTCCGAGCGCCGGAAACCCGGCCGAGACGAGCGTGGCCCAATTGCTGAATTTCGTCGGGAGGTCAGGTGCGACGAAGAAGGCGACAACGATCGCGACGCTGACGAGCAAAGTCCCGACGAACAGCAGGCCGCCCAGCGTCTCGAGGCGGCGGTCGAGTATCTCGATCTCGCGCGAATGACGCTCGTGATAGGCGACCTGCGGCGCCATCTCATAGTCGGCGATCGCGCCCGCGAGGGTGGAAGCGCGCTCAACCGTCATCGTTCCCGACGGGCAGCCTATCGCCCGCCACACTGCACTCGAATACCAGTCGAACCATCGCTGCGGAACGGGGTTGGTCGATGTCCCCGGCGGGTCCGGCGCGGCAAGTCCAAGCAGCTTGAGGCTCCTCATCGGCCGAAGCCGCTCCGCCAGCTGGCGATAATCGAGCCAGCGGCGATGCCACCCCTGCTGCTTTCCGACGGCCGTGTTGATGATGATCGCAAGCGTGATGAGGAATTCGGCGATCGCAAATCCAAACTTGCCGTGCGGAGCCATGAATGCGCTGAGACCGAGGCAGACGGCGACACTTCCGAGGACGAAATTGAAGATATGGCCGCTTCGGTAGGTCTGGGCGAAATGGGTCGCGAGCTGGTCCGCCCAGCTATATGCCCTCTCAAGCAGGTCGAGCGGCGCGGCGATCGGTTGGGCGCACATGCAGCCTTCCCGGAAACGCCGCCATTCCTCTTCGATCGCGGCTGCGGCCGCGGACCCGCGCAACTTGCGAGGATCGAACCTCGAAACGCCGGCCGCGGCCAGCAACAAGGGATATTCGATGCGACCGCGAATCCGCGCGATTCGTTCGTGCTCGAACGTCGCGAGCGACCGGTGTTCCTCCGGGCCGTCCGGCGGCAGAAGCAGCGCTCGAAGCATCTGAGAGATATGTTCGGCGTCGAGCGGACGCTCCGCCATCGGATCGTCGCCGAGTGTGTCGACGACCGGGTCGAAGGCGGCCCACATCAGCCGGCTCTGCCTGCTGAAATCCGTCGGAACGTGAACCACTGGAGTACCGCGAGCGATCGCCAGCTCGACGACCTCGCCAGTGCCCCCGCGGCCGCGCGGCTTGAGTCCATCCCACACCGCGATCAACAAGTCGCAATGGGCGACCGTCGCGCGGCCGGTCATTACATAAGCGGGAAATGCGCTGAGGAGGTTCCCCGGAAGCTCCAGCACGCACTCGCATTTCGAAAGTAATGCGTCGAAGCGCTCAAGCTCGCCGTTGCCGGCAAGCTCCGACCGGTAGGAATCGCGCTCGAACGGAAGCACGGCGTGGAGCTTATAGCCGAGCTCCAATGCGCATTCGGCGGCGATCTGGTCGGCGCCGTCGGCGAGCGGGCTGACGAACTGCAGGCTCGGCGGACCTTGGGCGAACCATTGCCCCTGTTCGGCGTGCGTGGCGAGCGCCGAGTCCGTGATGAGTGTCAGCGCCGCCATCAGCCGGTCGCGCAACGCGCCGACCCCTTCGCCGGCCAGCGCGTCGCTGCGGTGGCCGGTCACTCCGACGGTAATCACGAACGGCAGCCGCGGCGGACCGTCGGCGGCTTGAGACGGAAGCCGTTCAGTCGATTGCTTAATCGCTACCTGGACCAGACTGCCTCGCTACGTTGGCGCGCCGGCGCATGCCGACCCAGCCTAGCAGCATAATCGCGATCGCGCCCGCGAGCACCAAGACGACGGTGTTTTCATACCAAGGCATGCCCTTGCCACCGTTTTGAATGTCCGGATCGATGGCCATCAAGCCATTTCCGCCGGCAAAGTTGAGCTGATATTTCAGAAGCATCGCGTCCGAATTCTTGTCGTGAAACTTCAAGGAAGTTGTGCCTCCGCCGGTGATCTTGGCCGGATCGATCTGGCTTGTAGGTGATACGATTGGGCCCGGCGGCTTGCTATTCTCCTGAATCCAAAGAGGATTCGTTTGAGCAAACGTAATCCCGTTTCCGTTGGCAATGTCGATCTTGATGTTGTGGTCGCCAGTGCCCTTAGCGAAGTCCACCTTGGGATACGGCGATGATGATTTGCCGTTGCCGCATATCGTCGTCTTGTAACAGAGTTGCCAGCCGGTGACCTGGCCGTTTTCGAACGTTGGAGTTGCTGTGAGATCCGCGTCCATTGCTTCTTCTCCCCCTAATTGGGCCTATTGTGCGGCCGTCAAATCTTGCCGCCGTTCTTGATATCCGGATCGTAGGATTCGGACTTTCCCTGCTGGTCCGTGAAGCGCAGCCGATAATGCAGCCTGCACTCCTCGCTGTTTTCGTTGAAAACCTTCAGTAGGTTCGGAGTGCGTTGGATCTTCTTTCCCGGAATTTCGGGATCGCCGCACTGGCCATTCGGGCAGCCTGAACGATCAATCCAGATCGCTCCCTGAATGTCATCGGTGAACCTGAGGCAGCGGCCCGTATCATCGTGAAGGTGGAAATGAATCGGGGTGCCTGGATCAGACTCAGCTCGCTTCGGAACCTCGATCGTACCCTTTCCCTGGCTGGGTCCGCCCTGCCAGCGCCATTCGTGCGAGAAGGACACTCCGCCCGCACCGTCATCTTCGGCGTGCACGTCGACCAACGCCGGCGTTCCCGGTGCGTGCGTGGATTGCTCCAAGCCAGATACTTCAGCTTGCCCGGTCATACTCTTCCTCCTGCCGATCTGATCGCATTGACATAGGCCGGGTGCCGGTATCCGGTGGACGCAAGCGACGATATAAGCTGCCCGGCACCGCCGCGATCGCCCAGCCGCAGCTTGAGAGCCGCGATCATTCCTTGCTCACGCGGGCGCAGCTCGATGGACTTCGGCATGCTCTGAAGCGCTGAAGTCCACCATCGCGCAGATTCATTTCGACGGCCCAAGGCCGCGAGCGCATTCCCGCCGGCGGACAACGCCCAGAAGCTCAAGACTCCTCGGTCGATCGAGTTTGGCGAGAGCCGCGCGGCGGTGAGCGATTGTTTCGCCAAATCCAACGCTTCTTCCGGCCTCGCCTGTGCGAGGGCGACCCGGGCGCGCAGCTCAAGGCAGCCGGCACGGAATCTGGACTTCCAGTCTGCGACACTGCTGTCGCGCGCGAGGAGCCGATCCGCGATGTCGCAATAAGACCGGATCGTCGCCGCGGCAGCTTCGGTTTGGCCGGCACCGAGCTGAAGATCCGCGAGGTCATAGCGGCCGCTGGCATTGGCCTGCAGCCACTCGGTGTTGTCCGGCTCGATCGCAAATAGAGTTTCGGAGATCGCTACGCCCGCGAGCGACTCCCTGGTCGCGCCTGGAATGTCGCCTCGGCTCGCGAGGAGCCGGCCGATCGACCGCTTTGCCGTCATTACGTCGCGTGGATTCTCGGTGTCGCGCGGATCGATTCGCTGAAGGTCCTTCAGCAGCCGCAATTGCCGCTCGCGCTCGGCGAGCGCCTGCTCGAGCGCTCCTGAATATTCATGCGCGTCGGCCAGCCAGCCGAGGATGTTGATGACGCTCTTTTGATAGTCGACGTTCCGTGGGTCCCCTGCCGCGAGCGACTCCGCGACTCCAAGGGAGGATTGGAAGCTCGCCGCCATCTCCCGATAGCGCCGCTGATCCTGGAGGACCGCCCCGAGGTTGTTGTTCGCGTATACCTGCTCCAGCCGGTAGTCTTTCTTGTCCGGTGCAAGCGCGACCATCCGGTCGGCGAGGCGCTTATATTCTCCGAAGCGCGCTGCAGCGTCGCCGAACTGGCCCCGCAGGTAAGCGATGTAGCCGACCCAGTAGACGTTCTGGGCATGGTCGAAGAGGCGCTTCGGCTGATCAGGGTGCCGACGCAGGGCTTCTCCAGTGCTCGCCAGCGCTTCCTGATAACGGCTGAGCGCGCCGCCCAGATCGCCCCGCGTGTTTGCGATTTCACCCATTAGCGTCAGCGCCTTTGCGCGCTGAGCGAGGGATTCATCGGAGAGGCTGCCCTTGTCCTGGTGCTGGTAGTAAGCGAGCGCCCGGCTGCCGACGGCATCGAGCGCATCGAGCCGACCGATCGGCTCGAGCTTGTCCTTGAGGTCGCCGAGCATGAACCCGACGAGGCCTTCGGCTTCACGCCTCTGCTCACGAGCCGCATCGCGCCCCTGGATCGCGGTAACCGCGAGCGTGCTCGTCACCGCCATTCCGGCGAGCGAGCCGGCGGCGAGCCACGCGAGTTGGCGATGACGGCGCGTCGTCTCGCGCTGGACCAGGTCGTCCAGTCCGACACCGAGCATTCCGGCGATGAGTTTGAGGAACGCCAGCCTCTTGCCCTCGCCGCCGTCACGGAAATCGGCCGCGAGCGGCTCCGCGCGTTTCGCCGTCGGCCGGCCCCGGCGATCGAACTTTTGCCTGAGCGCCGGCGGGAAGCATTCCTCGTCTTCCCGCCCGGGTATCTCGCTCGCGAAGGGCTCTCCGCCGACGATCGCGGCCAGCACGCAAGCCTCGGGGCGGGTGTGCTTGAACGATTCGATTTCAGCGTTCGTCCAGCGCGATTTCGCCGCGGTCGGCGAGCAGAGCACGATGAGGAACTGCGAGGCCGCGAGCGCCGCCTTGATTTCCTGGCCGAGGTCGCCGGCCGCCGCGAGCTCATGCTGGTCCCTGAAAATCGGAGTCAGCCGCTTCGGAACGACCCCGTGGGCGGTCAGCCGGCCGGCAAGTGAATGCGGAACACGGAACCGTTCGAGCTCGCGGTGAAGCCAGTCGGCGAGCTCCTTGTCGTTATGGCTGTAGCTGAGGAATGCATAATAACGGGTCTGGAGGCGGGGTATGTTGCGGGCCTCCGCTTCGCCCACGGGCGCGCGGTCAAACACCGGCAATCGGGCAAGCTCCATCATAAGGCCCCCGAGCGCATCCCGTTAACCCCGTTAACACAACGAGATAGTAGAGGCGATTGTCTTTGGATAAGTAGCCGTCGCTTTGCCGCGAGGGCCCAAGCCCTTATATGCGCGCTCATGTCCTCAATTCGCCCATGGCGCGATATCGATCGGCGCAAGTCGCGGCAGATCATGGTCGGCTCCGTCCCCGTGGGCGGAGACGCGCCTGTCAGCGTCCAGACCATGACGAACACGCCGACTGAGGACGCCAAAGCGACGATCGACCAGATCCGGCGCTGCGAGGAAGCCGGCGCCGACATCATTCGGGTGTCCTGCCCGACGGCGGACAGCACGGCCGCGCTGAAGACGATCGTCCGCGAGTCTCGAGTGCCGATCGTCGCCGACATCCACTTCCACTACAAGCGCGCTCTCGAAGCCGCCGACGCCGGCGCCGCCTGCCTGCGCATCAACCCGGGCAACATCGGCTCCGAACAGCGCGTCCAGGAAGTCATTTCCGCGGCCAAGGCGAACGGCTGCGCGATCCGCATCGGAGTGAATGCCGGAAGCCTCGAGAAGGACCTGCTCGAAAAATATGGCGAGCCCTGTCCC
This sequence comes from Pseudomonadota bacterium, assembly GCA_046765675.1. GTDB lineage: Bacteria > Pseudomonadota > Alphaproteobacteria > Sphingomonadales > Sphingomonadaceae > Sphingomicrobium. The sequence goes on along the minus strand of JBKPOR010000002.1, from coordinate 2,868 downwards.
GAGGCGCTGGTCGAAAGCGCGCTCGACCATATCCGAATCCTCGAGGACCATGATTTCCGCGAATATAAGGTTGCGGTGAAGGCGTCGGACGTATTCCTCGCCGTCGCCGCTTATCAGCAGCTCGCCGGCCAGGTCGATTGCCCATTGCATCTCGGCGTGACCGAAGCCGGCGGCCTTATCGGAGGCACCGTCAAGTCTGCGCTCGGCATTGGCTCACTGCTGTGGGCCGGGATCGGCGACACGATTCGCGTGTCCCTGTCCGCAGAGCCGGAAGAAGAAGTGCGCGTCGGCTATGAAATCCTCAAAAGCCTCGGAATCCGCAGCCGCGGAGTGCGAGTCGTCTCCTGCCCGAGCTGCGCGCGCCAGGGCTTCGACGTGATCCGCACGGTGGAAGCGCTCGAAGAACGGCTCCAGCACATCAAGACTCCGATGTCGCTGTCGGTGCTCGGCTGCGTCGTCAACGGGCCGGGCGAAGCGCGCGAGACGGACATAGGGATCACGGGCGGCGGCAGCGGGACGCACATGGTCTATCTGTCGGGGTTGACCGATCACCATGTGAAGGACGCCGACATGATCGACCATATCGTGAAGCTGGTCGAAGCGAAGGCGGCCGAGATCGATGCAGCCGAGGCCGAACCGACGCTCGACGCCGCCGAATAGCTTAGCTTTTTCTCAACCTTCCCGGCGCAAGAATCGCGCCATGGGCAAGCTGCTACTGATCCTGTTCTTCGGAGCGCTCGCCAATACGCTCGCCCACGCTCACTCCGAGCCGCCGCTGCTGATCGACCCGTCGCAGCCGTCGGCGACTCGCTGACGGGTGGAGATGGCGCGCAATCATATAGTGCTGCGCTAATCGAACCGCGCCGCTAAGCGCGGCGATGTGAACCGCGTCGTCCAGCATCCGGTCAAAGCTTTCGCAGTCGCCCTTGGCGCAGTCGCCGCGCTGTCGATCATGGACGCGGTGATGAAGCATCTCGTGATCGCGATCGGGATCATCGCGGTCAGCATCTGGCGCGCGCTCGCGAATATGGCCATCTCGGCGGCCCTGTACCTGCCGCGCAGCAAGACCTGGCCAAGCCGGTCCAACCTGAAGATCCACGTCTGGCGAAGCGTGATCGTCGTTGTCATGGCGTTCCTTTTCTTCTGGGGAATCGGTCGGGTTCCGCTCGCCCAGGCGATTGCCCTGACGTTCATCGCGCCGCTAATCGCATTGCTGCTCGCCGCTGTCGTTCTGGGCGAACATATCGGCTCGCGCTCGATCGCCGGCTCGCTCGTCGCCTTCGCCGGAGTCTTGGTCATCGTGCTCGGACAAGCGCGTGCGAACGCCTCTCGAGAAATATTGCTCGGCACCGCCGCGCTGATCGGCTCCGCGCTCTGTTATGCCGTAAACATCGTCTTGATGCGCCGCCAGGCACTCACCGCGAAGCCGCTCGAAATCAACTTCTTCCAGTGCACGACGATCCTAGCGATTTGGATCCTCGCCTTGCCGCTGGTCGGGTTGCCGCAATGGCCGGGCGGGCAATGGCTGTGGATCGCCGTCGCCGCGACACTCTCGACGTCGGGCACCTTGCTCTTCGCCTGGGCCTATGCGCGCGGTGAGGCGAGCTATTTGTCGGCAACCGAATATAGCGGCTTCCTGTGGGCCTCGGCGCTCGGCTGGTTGATATTTCGCGAACCGGTATCGCTATACACTCTCGGGGGCGCGGTGCTGATTGTTTGCGGCTGCTTCGTCGCTGCGCGGCGGAAGATCACCGAGCCGCCGGAGATCGACGTCGCGGCCTAGGAACCGCCGCCTGACCCGAGCACGTTGATCGTGAACGCAAGCACTCCGATGTTGAATGCGAACGCAGCGAGGCAGTGCACCGTCACGACCTTGCGGATATGCTGGTCGCTGATCTGGACGTCGGATGTCGCGAATGCCATTCCGCAGGTGAAAGCGAAATAGACGAAGTCCCAATAGACGGGCTCTTTCGTCCCCGGAAAATCGAGACCGCCGCAGCCATCCGCGGGGCGCATATAAGCGAGATGCGCATAGTGAAGCGCGTAAATCATGTTGCTGAACAGCCAGGCGAGCGCGAGCGTGGCGATGATCAGGACTTTGGTGAGCGGCTGCGGGTTTTGGCCGACCGCTTCAGCGGCAATCGCGATGAACAAGATTGCGATCACGACGCCGGTGACGAGCAGCAGCACATGCCGGTTTGCGTCATTCTGCTGCGCGTGCTCGCGGATCGCACGGGCCTCTCGGGTACCGAGCAGCGGGATGCATGAGGCGAGGAAGACGATCGCGGCGACGTCGAACCCCGCCATTGCCGCCAGCGCCCAGCCGTTAAGCGCTGCATCTGAAAGCGGCGCGCTCATCCAGCGATCGAGGGCTGTGTGGACGAGGGGTATGGCGATCAACAGCACAGCAATGAAAATCAGGAAGCGCGGCGGCGCGAACATATTGCCGATGGTGCGCGGCTTCGTCATGAGACGGAAACGTAACGAATGGACGCGTCGCGTCCAGTGAAAGGAAGTTCATGCCCTGGTTCTGGTTGATCACCGGCGGATTGTTCGAGGTCGGGTTCACCACCTCGCTTCGCTTTGTCGATGGGTTCCGGAACGTGCCGTGGACTCTCGCCTTCCTCGTTTCGGTCGCAATCAGCATGGGCCTGCTCGAGCTCGCCTCGCGATCCATCCCGATGGGCACTGCTTATGCCGTTTGGGGCGGAATCGGAGCGGTGGGCACGGTGGCCGTTGGGATCCTCTGGTTCCATGAACCCGCGAGCACCGTTCGCGTGCTTCTGATCCTAGGCATCGTTGCGGCAATCGCAGCGCTTCGGCTGACGGCCTAGTTCGCGGCGCTTTCGGATACGGTCGCCTGGTAGC
>JBKPOR010000001.1:0-5494 GCA_046765675.1 Pseudomonadota bacterium | reverse complement strand
TTATGCCCGCGGCTGGTTGCGTTCCGTCGCGAATGCCGCGCCGAACATCCCGGCTGGTGGAACGCGCCGGTGCCGGCGTTCGGCGACCGCGACGCCTGGCTGGCCATCGTCGGCCTCGCTCCGGGCAAGCAGGGCGCGAACCGCACTGGCCGGCCGTTCACCGGCGATTTTGCGGGCGAACTGCTCTACGCGACTTTGCTCAAGTTTGGGCTGGCGGAAGGCGAATATCGCGCCGACCCGCATGACGGGTTAAGCCTCAACGGCGCAATCATCCTCAACGCGGTCAAATGCCTGCCGCCGGCGAACAAGCCCGAGCCGAGCGAAATCGCGACCTGCCGTCATTATCTAGACGCGGGATTGGCGGCGCTTCCAAATGTTCGAGTGCTGATCGCGCTTGGCCAGATCGCGCACGTCGCCGCCGCCCGCGCGCTCGGCCTTCCGCCGTCATCGACGAAGTTCGGCCACGGCGCGGAGAATGTCTCGCCCGACGGCCGCATCCTGCTCTCGAGCTATCATTGCTCGCGCTACAACCAGAACACCGGCCGGCTCGACGCGGCGATGTTCGAAGGAGTGTTCGAGCGGGCTCTCGAGCTCAGACGTCTTCCGTGAGCCGCCCATAAAGCTCGGGCCGGCGGTCGCGGAAGAACCCGAAGGCGGCGCGGTGCTTTTTCGCCGCCCCGAGATCGAGCGTCACGACCAGCACCCCAGTTTCTTTCGCCCCAAACTCGGCGAGAATATCGCCGCGCTCGTCGCAGATGAAGCTGTGCCCGTAAAAGCGCTGCCCGCCTTCGCTGCCGATGCGGTTGGCGGCGACGACCGGAACGACGTTCGACACCGCATGGCCGATCATCGCGCGCCGCCACAGCCGCGAGGTGTCCAGATCGGGGTCGTGCGGCTCCGTCCCGATCGCGGTGGGGTAGAAGAGGATGTCGGCACCCATGAGCATCATGGCGCGGGCGGTCTCGGGATACCATTGGTCCCAGCACACCCCGACGCCCAGGGTCGACAGATGCGGCCCGCCCCACACTCGGAAGCCCGTGTTGCCTGGGCGGAAGTAGAATTTCTCCTCATAGCCCGGTCCATCGGGGATGTGGCTCTTGCGATAGACTCCGGCGACCTTTCCGTCCGGGCCGACCATGGCGAGGCTGTTGTAATGATGCGGCCCGTCGGCCTCGAAGAAGCTGGTCGGGATCCAGATTTTCAGCTCGGCCGCCAGCTCTTGCATGGCAAGCACGGATGGGTGCTCGCCGACCGGGCGGGCGTTCTGGAACTGGGCCTCGTCCTCGACCCGGCAGAAGTAGGGCCCCTCGAACAGCTCGGGCGGGAGAACGACCTCGGCGCCCTTGCCCGCGGCCTCTCGCACGAGCTCGGAGACCGCGCGGATGTTCGCGACCGTGTCGTCGGTGAAGGCGAGCTGCAGCGCGGCGACAGTGAGCTTCATGCGGGAACCTGCTGTGAAATACAGTGGAAGCTTCCGCCCCCCGTCAGGATGTGGTCCGCGCGAACGCCGATTGCAACGCGGCCCGGAAACAGCGCCTGAACGACATCCACCGCGGCGCGGTCGTTGGGCGCGCCATACTGGGGGACGACGACCACGGCATTGCCGATGTAGAAATTCATATAGCTCGCCGGGATGATGTCGCCGTCTTCGCCGAGGATCCGGCCGGGCGAGGGCAAGGTCACGACGTCGAGCTTCGTTGCCCGCAATCTCCGCGCGGCGTCGCGAAAAACCGCCTCGTTGGGATCGTCCTTCCCGAGATTCGGAATCGCGACCCGTCCGGGGGCAACGAAGCGCGCGAGATTGTCGACATGGCCGTCGGTGTGATCGTTGATCAGGCCAGACCCGAGCCAGACGACGCGCTCAAAGCCGAGGTCGTCAAGCAGGCGCTGCTCGGTCTCCTCCCGGCTCAGCCTGTTGCGGTTGGGATTGAGCAGGCACTGTTCGGTCGTGATGACCGTGCCCGATCCGTCTTGATCGATCGCTCCGCCCTCGAGGATCCAATCGGCTTTCGAATATGGCAGGCCGGCCCGGCTCGCGAGCCGCTCACCAACGTCCTCGTCACCTTCGAGCTCGTATTTTCCGCCCCAGCCGTTGAAGCCGAAACCTTGGGCTCGCCGATTCTTGCCGCTGCCGAAGACGATCGGGCCCGTATCGCGAAGCCAGATATCGCCGAATGGCTCGACGATCACTTGGGCGAAAGGCGCGAGCTTGCGCGCGCTTTCCGCTGCGCCTTCATGCGCCGCGACCAGCCAGACTTTTTCGCCTTCCCCGCCACAGTGCACGGCTTCGGCGAAGGCCGCGACCTCGCGCTCGGCAGGCTTCAGGTCGCCGAGCCACAGTTCCGGATCGCTCGGGAAGCCGATCCACACCGCTTCGTGGGGCGCCCACTCGGGGAGCGGAGGAAGGGGCGGGCTACGCATGTGCCCGCGCGCCTAACGGACCGTTCCTGACCTGCCAAGCTCGGCCCTTGCGCCACCCCGAAGAACTTGCATTATGCCCTTGCCGGGAAAGGGGTAAATTCATGAAGCTTCGAATTGCGCTGCTCGCTTCGACGATCTGCTTGCTGTCGCTTGCTGCGCCTGTATTCGCGGATCCGCCGCTCGGATCTCGGTTGGGTAGCCGGACAACGAAAGATCCTGAGAAAAGGGAACGCGAGGCCGCGCTCGGCGCCCACGAAATGGCACGCTGCCTGGTAAACAAGCAGACCAGCGTCGTGCGCCATTATCTGGCGGCGCTCGACCCTGCCGAAAGCAAGCGCTTCGACCGGAAAATGGACGGCGAGCACGAATGCTTCAACATGGCGGAAGGAAACGATCTCGTCGAAGGTCGGATGGTTACGTTCCCCCACGATATCTTTCGCGGGATGCTCGCGGAATGGATGATCAAGAGCGACGAGCGTTCCTTCGCCGTGCTTCCGGCCCTTCCGCGTCAGCTCACTTATTCCAGGGCCTGGTATCCGATCAGCGGCCGCGACTCGTCGGTTGATGAAATGGCCACCTGCGTCAGCGAAAGCGCACCTGCAGAGACGCTGTCCGTACTCAAAACCCTACCGTACAGCGATGCCGAAGGCGCTGCTTTTGAGGCGCTTGGGCCTCACCTCGGCGCCTGCCTCCGGGCCGGCATCAGGGTCCGCGGCAATCGCCAGTCGCTCCGTGCTGCACTTGCCGATGCGTTTTACCAGCGAGTCGTCAACCCGGCGCCGCCATCGGCTCAGAGTAGCAAGTGAAGAGGGTGGCCACGAAGCGGCCACCCTTCATGGTTCGATCGGTCGGCTAGTTAGCGCGAGTAGAACTCGATCACGAGGTTCGGCTCCATCCGCACGGGATAGGGCACCTCGTCGAGCTTGGGCACCCGACTGAAAGTGATCTTCGAAGTTCCGTCCGGGACGACATAATCCGGGATGTCGCGCTCGGCGAGGCTCTGCGCCTCGATGACCAGCGCCATTTCCTGGGCCTTGGAGCCGAGCTCGACGACGTCGCCGACGTCGACGCGGCGGCTGGCGATGTTGCACTTGACACCGTTGACCCGGACGTGACCGTGACTCACCAGCTGGCGGGCCGCCCAGATCGTGGGAGCGAATTTGGCGCGATAGACGACCATGTCGAGCCGGCGTTCGAGAAGCCCGATGAGGTTCTGCGACGCGTCTCCCTTCATGCTGGTCGCGTCAGAATAGTTTCTCTTGAACTGCTTCTCGGTGATGTCGCCATAATAGCCCTTGAGCTTCTGCTTGGCGCGCAGCTGCACGCCATAGTCCGAAAGCTTGCTTTTACGGCGCTGGCCGTGCTGGCCGGGGCCATATTCGCGGCGATTGACCGGGCTTTTGGGCCGTCCGAAGACGTTCTCGCCCATTCGGCGATCAAGCTTGTATTTGGCGCTGGTGCGCTTCGTCACGGGCTATTCTCCAATTTGCTTCTCACAATTGCCCGGACCGCACCGCGGAGCCTTGCGCTCCACGCGATCGCCGCTTCACCGGGCATGCGGGATCAATTGCGAGCGGCGCACCTAGCCGAGCGCCTCTCGTTAATCAAGCTGGAGTTAGTTGCTGGCCCCCTCGGCTGCCTCTGCTGCCGCCCGACGTTTCCACTGTGACTTAGTCATGCAGATCTCCTTGCTGATCCGGGTTCCCGTGAATTCGGGATCGGCCTTGCAGATCATCCTTTCCTTTTTGGGGGCCGGAGCCGGCGGGGTGACGGCGACCGGAGCCGAAGTCGGAGCCTGATCAAGTTGCTGCGGGGCGACGGCGGGATTGGAAGCAACAAGCAGTGCGGCGAGCAGCATCGTCATGAAATCATTTCCTTTTTGGGCAGATGATGGAGGGCTCTTTGGAAAAATGGAGCCGCATCGTCAATCCCTCTTTCGAGGCGGATTGACCAGCGCGCGAATGATTCCACGAACGGCCTTAACCTCGCGTGACGACCAGCCTGTCTTGGTGAAGATCGTGCGGATGGTGTTCTTCGTCGCCTGGGTGCGCGAGAGGGGGTGGAAATAGCCCTTCGCAATAAGCTCCTGGTCCAGCTGACCGATCAGCCCGCTGAGTTCGCTATGCGGAGCGGGAGCCTCCAGCTCCTTTGCTGGTGGGATTGCCAGGTCCGAGCGCTTCGACCATTCATGGGCGAGCAGGATCACTGCTTGAGCGAGGTTCAAAGATGCGAACTCAGGATTGATCGGCACGGTCACGATCGCATTGGCCAGCGCGACTTCCTCCGTTTCTAGGCCCGAACGCTCAGGGCCGAACAGAATGACGCTGCGCTCCGCAGACCCTGCGATGCGATCCGCCATCTCCGCGGGCCCGATGACCGGCATGACGAGATCGCGGCGGCGGACGGTCGAGGCGAAGACGTTCGAGCAATCGGCGATTGCCGCTTCCACCGTTTCGAAGACCTGCGCGCGTTCGAGCACGATGTCGGCGCCGCTCGCGGCAGGTCCGGCATCGGGGTTCGGCCAGCCGTCCCGGGGGGCAACCAACCGCAACTCGATGAGGCCGAAGTTGAGCATTGCGCGCGCCGCTTTGCCGATATTCTGACCGAGCTGCGGACGCACGAGGACGATGACGGGTCCTTCCGGGTCCTTCGATACGCGGCCTTTCGCTCCGTTACCGCCTCTACTCAGGATGAGCGGAGTGGCGCGCGACTTCACTCCCGCTCATCCTGAGTAGTCGCCGCAGGCGGCGTATCGAAGGACGAGCGAAGGAACAATTTCCGGGGAAGCAATTGGACAGCCTCCCAATGGCCCCGAATCAGCGCCTCCTTTGCACGGCTCCAACCCTTGATCTGCCTCTCAGCTCGAAATGCCTCATCTCGCTCGGCAAATTCCTGGCTCCAGACCAACACCAGCGGTCGGCGCTTTTGGGTGTACCCAGGAATGATCCCGGATTGGTGCGCACCGACACGGGCTTCGAGGTCTTCAGTGTGCCCGACATAATAGCTGCCGTCGGCGCAATGCAGGATGTAGGCCCAGAAGCTCATAGAGGCCCTTGGAGACGGGTCTTCGACA